>CAVDKC010000142.1:0-5039 GCA_963609615.1 Oribacterium sp. | reverse complement strand
GAAAAGTCTTCAGATAATCGAAAGTCAAGATATAAAAAAACAAAATAATGATTTTTAGGTATTGCGAATTTGTCTAAATAGTCGTATCTTTGCAACCCGAAAACATGACAAAGGAAATATGAAAGAGAAAATACATTTGGGTAAGACCGTAGGGTCTTTGTTGATTATCCTGTTGTTGATGCCGCTGGGGCATGCGCTCATGATTATCATGGAGCATCTCCTGGAGCCTACGGTGCTTCATTACTCGGCTTTTATCATGGGCTTCGTCGGGCTGGTCATCACCATCTGGGGTGTCTTCGTAAGAGGTGATACCAAGCAGACGGTGTTCGGAATGACGGGAGCGTTGCTGTTCTGGACGGGATGGGTAGAGTTCCTCTTTGCCTATTATGCTCAGCGATACGGCGTACAGTGCGACCTGGTAGGCAATGGAGTAGTGCAGACGGTTACCGAGTATGTGAATGGTGTGGGCGTAAACCATACCTTTGCCATCAACGGAACTCCGCTGGAGAATTTCACTCGTGCAGAACTGAAGGAGATTCGTGGTTCTCGTCCTGAGTATCTCATCATGCCTGCCACCTTCGGTATGTGGATGATGTTCATTGTAATGTATGTGTTCTGCACCCGCACGGGGTGTGACTTCATCCGTTGGATTCAGAACCACTGCGGTGTAAAGGATAGGGTGGAGCTTCGCCCGATGGCGCATCATGCCAGCATCGTAACCTTCATGGAGTGGAACGTGATGATGTGGGGCTTGTACCTCGTCTTGATGTTCTGTTACGACCCCGTGTTCCTGGGTACTACGCATCCTGTAACCTATGGTGTAGCTATCTTCTGTCTGATAGGTGCAGCTCTGATGTTCAAGAAGCAGTTGCATATCGGCAGTTGGGGCAGAAACCTACGTATGTCGCTTGCCACCATCATTGTCTTCTGGACAGCCGTAGAGGTGGCTGCCCGCAACGGATTCTTCAAGGAGATATGGGTAGATCCAGGCAATCACGTGGTCGAGATGGTCGGAATACTAGTGGTGTTCATAGCCCTCATCGTGGGCTTCTGGTTCTATTCGGGCAGAGACCAAATCGGTGAGGAACAGACAGCCTAAGAGGTTCTGGAATTGGTAGAGTGAAACTGCCATCGAGGTTGAAAATCATCATTTGTAGGTATTGTCGGTATGGGAAGATCTTCGTATCTTTGCAGCCGCTTAAATAAGTATTCACTATAACGTAATTTAGAATAAATAAAACATGAAGAAAATCTTTACTCTCTGTTTCGCTATGATGATGGCGATGAATATGATGGCACAGATGCCAGGTGCCATGAAGTTTGCTGGTGCCGCAGATATGCAGGTGAAGGCCTTTGGTGTAGATGTGCCACTGGCAAGTGATACTGTCGTGTTCTCCATGAACGGCATGACTTCTGGTAACATCACCTTCCCGAAGTTACAGTATGTTATGGGACAGAATGCCATGATAATCCCGTCTTTCGAGGTTAAGAATGTAGCTTTCACCATGGCTAATATGGTGGTAACTATGGCAGAACAGGATTTCTCTACTACGACTACAGATGCCTCTGGTGCAGAGAAGACGGTGGCAGGCAAACTCTCTGGTACTTATAGTATGGCTACCAATAAGATGTCGATTACTGCAGAGTTCAAGTATGGTACTATGCCAGCTGCGATAACCTACACCATCGATGGTTACTACATCAAGCAAGTGACTAGTGCTATCAATGTGAATGTGGGTGGAGCCTATGATTACGAGAATGCATCTGTAACCTATAATGTACGTAAGTATAAGGATGACGACGTAGAGAAGGTAGACGTGGAGGTTCCTACCTATACACTGGAAAATACGCTGATGGGAAATCTAACTCTCGGTTCTTATATCGTTAAGGGGTTAACATACGATGAGAGTAAGGGAGGTTTTTATCATGACTATGCCAACGATGGCCTGAAATTCTACTTCAAGGCAGAAGGAAAGAAAACTATGGAGGGTGACTATGAGTTTAACCCTGACAAGACCAACAGTATTCTCGTAAAGTATGATGAAAAGGGTAAAGTGTCAGATATTGTCAACCAATTCCAGATGGGTGCGATGCCTTTCCCTATTACCTCTACTTTCAAGACTACAACCACTGCCATTTCTTCCATCAAGAACAACTCTGTGAAGATGGATGACAAGATGTACAACCTCCAGGGACAGCGAGTAGGCGAGAGTTACAAGGGCGTAGTAATCGTAAACGGCAAGAAGTTTGTGAAGAAATAAATCATAGATGAAGAAAATATCTTTTAAGAAAAATATCGTAAATACCGTTGCAGGCATGGGTGTTCTGATGCTCACTGCCTGCAACGGTATTTTTGATGGTATATATGATGAACCGGAGGAGAAAATCATTCCAGCCAAAGGACAGTTGGTAATCGACGCAACCAGTTGGGCAGACTGGTATTATGTAGACCTCGACCAGTTGCACCAGCTAACAGTGGATGGTGATGAAGCAGCCCTGCTCAAGGCGCAGACGGAATTTCAGGCTTATCCCATCCCTATGGAGGCCACGGGTGAGAAAGACGAAACAGAGGCGGGGCACCAAGCTGCCACCGCAGCGCAGAAGCCTGGACAATATATGTACTGGTTTGATGCCCTGGGAGAAGGATTGCAGAACAATGCCTTTCGCCATTTTGTTCCTACAGAGAGCCAGCCCGAGCCTGAAACATGGAGCTTTGCGGTGCATCGTGACAATGTGCGTACCAATGGGGCTGCCGTGTTGGAGACAACTTATACCTCAATGGATGAAATGCCTGAGACCAGCGAGTCTTTTCATGACATGCAGTTTACAGAAGATGAATGGTCGGAAACTGATGTTTGGGACAGCCAGGAACAGATGTTGTTGTGCCTAGTGCCCTCGCAAGGCATCAAAATCAACAAACTGCTGTCATCATGGCTTTCTATCATCAGTATGCCACCTCCTACCTATGGGCATAATAATCATGTGTTCGTACTCCGCTTGAAGAATGGAAAATATGCCGCTCTTCAATTGGCCAACTATCTGTCGCCGAAGGGCACGAAGTGCTATCTCACCATCAATTACAAGTACCCTTATTAATACAGCAGTATTTATAAAGTGTAAAAATATAGATTATAAAACTAGAAGAAATGAAGAATCTCTTATTCTCCATATTGCTGGTATCGCCTTCCACGACTATGGCTGCAAGTTTGCCTGATGTGAAGAAGGAGGCCATCGTGCCTATCGCCAACGAAGCTGACTCGGTGAGCCGTGAGCACGACCTCGATGAGGTGGTAGTCACAGGTACCCGTACCCAAAAGTTTCTGAAGGATACACCGATACAGACCCGTGTCATCAATGCCAAGGACATAGCCCGACTCGATGCCACCAACGTGCAAGACCTTTTGCAGCAGGAACTGCCAGGCGTGGAGTTTTCCTACGCCATGAACCAGCAGACGCATCTCAACTTCTCTGGTTTCGGAGGGCAAGGCGTACTCTTCCTCGTAGATGGTGAGCGACTGGCAGGTGAGACTATGGACGATGTAGACTTCACCCGTCTGAGTATGGACAATGTGCAGCGCATAGAGATTGTGAAGGGTGCTGCGTCGGCACTCTATGGCAGCAATGCCACAGGCGGTGTCATCAATATCATCACCAAGCGAAGCATGGAACCTTGGACGCTCAACGTGAATGCCCGCTACGCCAAGCACAATGAACAGCGATATGGTGCATCTTTCGGACTGAACGGCAAGCACTGGAACAATATGCTTAATGCCAACTTCACCAATATGGACAACTATGACGTGCATAGTGCTGCTAACCCAGTGACCCGTGTCATCACCACCATCTATGGCGACAAGACGCTGAACCTGAAAGAACAGTTGGTGTGGAATCCTGTGAGCGGATTCAGTTTGACAGGACGGGCCGGCTACTTCTTCCGTGAGACCGTACGCTCGGCAGAACAACCCGAGCGTTATCGAGACTTTACGGGCGGACTGCGCATGAACTGGACCATCAGTGCCGATGATGCTCTGATGGCAAGCTATGCATTCGACCAATACGACAAGTCAGACTATCAGCGTATCACCCGCAAGGATATCCGTGACTACAGCAATGTGCACAACTCGTTCCGCCTGCTCTATAACCATAGTTTCGAGGGAGGCGACATCCTGACCATCGGCTCAGACTATTTGCACGACTATCTTTATAATACCATGCTGGAAGGAACATCTCGCAGGCAAGACTCCTTCGATGTCTTTGCCCAGTACGACTGGCGCATCACCGACAAATGGGAGGCAGTGGGAGCTGTGCGCTACGACTATTTCTCGGATGCCAAAGATTCGCAAGTAACCCCTAAGGTCAATCTATGCTACAAGCCCATCAGCGACTTGGCCATCCGTGCCGGATACGGCATGGGATTCCGTGCACCTACCCTGAAGGAGAGGTATTACAATTTTGATATGTCGGGTATCTGGATTGTCGAGGGTAATCCAGAATTGAAGTCGGAGGTGAGCCATAACTTCAATCTCTCGGCAGAATACACCAAAGGTGCCTATAACCTCACGGCATCGGGATCTTATAATAAGGTGAAGAACAAACTGGCAACCTCAGCCCCTTACTTTAAGTCGCAGAGCGATAAGTTGCCTTACCTGCCATACGCCAATCTTGCCGACTATAGTGTGTATGGTGGCGAGATTGGGGCACAGGCAAAATGGAGCAACGGCATTTCGGCTCGTTTGACTTACGCCTATACCCATGAGCAGTTGCCTAAGGATCAGGAAGGCAAAACAGTCAACAACCAGTATATCCCAGCCCGCGAGCACGCCCTGAATGTGCGTATGGATTACGACCACCAGTTCAGCAAGCACTACGGACTGAACCTGGGCTTGCAGGGTAGGGTGCTATCGGGCGTAGACAATGTAGAGTACAAAAACTATTATGACGTAAGCGAGGGAACGGTGACGGTATCTTATCCTGCCTACACGCTCTGGAAACTCTCGCTAGTACAGCGTTTTGGCAAGGCAGTCAAGGTGAATGCAGCA
>CAVDKC010000141.1:0-5093 GCA_963609615.1 Oribacterium sp. | reverse complement strand
TATCGCCAGAACCTGCACATCAATCGTTGGCATTGAAGGCATAGATACCGAACATAGCTTCTGGAGCCGAGTCGTTGAGGAAACGAACTCCCTTGACCGTGCCCTTTCCTTCCATCGTAAAGACGGGAGTGCCTACGGGAGCACCGCCATTTGTGTTGTAGAAATAGAGCTTGTATCCGTCCCCTCTCTGGGTGCCCACGATGAGATAATCGAACGTATCTGTATTGCCAGACGAATAAGAAGCACTTTTATTACATTTTTTAATAAAAAGTAATAAAAGTGCTTCTAAAAAACGTCTATCACTAGACTGTGGAAAGCTTATTTATCTCCAAGCCTTGTGCCCATTCTTGCCTCGGCCACGTTCACTACGAAGTCGCCCAATTTCTCACATTCCTGGATGATGTCCATGTACATCGTACCCACGCCATAAGCGTAGAGGTGGTTGTCCACGTCGTCGATATTCTGGCTGCGCAACTGGTTGCGGTAATTGTTAATCTCTGTCTCGATATTAAACGTATGTGTCATATCGAGCGTGTGGCGCTCGTGGGTAAACATATAGAGCATCTGAGTCAGAGCCTCGTCCACCAACTTAAACATTTGGTGGATGCAGTCGTACTGCTTGGTGGTAAAGTCCTCCTTGTTGTCCGACTTACGCTTGATGGTGCGGGCGATGTTGTAGCAGCTGTCACCGATGCTCTCTATCTCCGAAATCTCGCGTAGCATGGCACGAATCTTCGCCTTGGTATCATCACTCAAGTGGGCATCACTCACCTGGTCGAGATACTTGGCTATCTCTATCTCCATATTGTCGGAGATGCCCTCATACTTCTCGATGCGCTCATAGAGCTTGTCAAAAGTCTTTGATTCCTTCGCATCCAAAAGTTCGCTTACCAATCCGAACATCCGCTTGATGCGCTCGCCGAAACTACAGATTTCCTTCTGTGCCTCAAATACGGAAAGCTCCGGAGTCTTCATAATGCCCGTCTGGATAAAGCGCAGACGGAAGTCCTCTTCGTCCTTCTCGGCCTTAGGCTTAATCATCTGGCACACCACTTTCTCTATCTGCGGGATAAACCATATAAGCACACCCGTGTTGCAGACATTGAAACAAGTGTGGAACATCGCCAGCACGATGGGCAGTATAGCAGCCTTCTGCGTAGTACTGAGCATTCCTTCTGGGTCGTAGCCCACCAATGAGCAAACGAAATTCACGAAGGGATAGAACAAGCAGAGCACCCAAAGAACACCAAACACATTGAACACCAAGTGAGCCATGGCTGCACGGCGTGCCTGTGCATTGGCTCCTAGAGCAGCCAAGTTGGCCGTGGCAGTGGTACCAATGTTCTCACCCATCACCAGGGCGATGCCCAGATAGATGGGAAGCACTCCTGTGGAGCAGAGCAGGATGGTGATGGCCATGACTGCCGCAGAACTCTGTACAATACAGGTGATGAGCGTACCGATGAGCAGGAAGATGATGATGGTGATATGGCTCTTCGTATCGAAAGAGCTGAAGAATTCGATGACGGAAGGATTGTGCTCCAAGTCGAGTGCCTTGCCGGCATTACTCAGAAGTACGAGCGAGAAGAAGAGAAAGGCAATACCGAAGAGGAAATCGCCGATATACCTGCGTTTTTTGCTGTATATCAGCATAATGCCAAGGAAAAAGGCAGGGAACACGACAATGGTGAGGTCTACATTGTAGCCCAACGACATAATCCATGCCGTAAGCGTGGTACCTATGTTGGCACCCATGATGACCGAGATGGCTTGCGCCAAGGTAAGCAAACCTGCGTTGACGAATGATACCGTCATGACGGTGGTCGCCGAAGAACTCTGTACGGCACAGGTTACAAAAGTACCCGTCAGCATACCCGTAAAGCGATTGGTTGTCATTGCTCCCAAGATGTGACGCAACTGCGATCCTGCCATTTTCTGCAACGCCTCGCTCATCACTTTCATACCGTAGATGAGCAGCGCCAAAGAACCTAGGATCTGAAATGCTATCACTAGATAATTCGTTGTGTTCATAAATGTCTTGTCTTATGATAATTGTAATCTATACATCACTCTCATAGCTGCCTCAAAGAAACACCTATTACAATTTGTTTGCAAAAATAATAAAAAACATTTTCTTTTTCAAACTTTCGCCCACCATTATTCACTTTGTAACACGATTGTAACATCTCTTGCGTTTTTTTCTTGGAATTTTAAAGAAAATTATCCTCTACCGCTTGCTCCTTTCAGTTTTTTTGCCTAAATTTGCCCTAGAAAACTATTAACTTTTATAATTATGGGAAAAGGTAAAAAAGGCGGCAAGAGAATGAACAAGGCGCAGCTCACCGAGATGCTACAGGAATTCTTTGCCGAACGGCCGGGCGAAACGCTCAGCTTTAAAGAAATATTCCGTTCCCTCCATCTCACCACGCACCCGCTCAAGATGCTGGCTATAGACATTATGGAGGAAATGACTTGGGATGACTACCTTGCCAAAGTGAACGACAACTCTTATCGACTGAACCAGAGCGTACAGGTGATGGAGGGAAAATTCGTACGAAAGCCCAATGGCAAGAACTCTATCATCCCCGATGACAGTGAGAAACCAGTCTTTGTATCCGAGCGCAACTCTATGGGTGCTCTCAATGGAGACCATGTGGAATTCACCTTCCTTGCCCGACGCAAGAACCATATCAAAGAGGCGCAGGTCAACAAGATATTGGAACGTGCCAAGGACACCTTCGTCGGCAGACTCAAGGTAGACAAAGACTTGGCGTATCTTGTTACCCCTGGCGATGTATTCGCCCACAATATCATCATCCCTCGCCGTAAAATCAAAGGCGGCAAGACCGACGACCGTGCAGTGGTACGCATCATAGAATGGCCTAACGGCGAAAACAAGACTCCTATCGGCGAGGTGATAGACATTATCGGACCGATGGGCGACAACGACGCAGAGATGAACACCATCCTTGCCCAATATGGTTTACCATACAAGTATCCGAAGAACGTAGAGGATGCAGCCAACAAGATTACGGGTGAAATCACCGAAAAGGACTTGGCCGAACGTGAGGATTTCCGCAAGGTATTTACCTGTACCATCGACCCTAAGGATGCCAAGGACTTCGATGATGCCCTCAGCATTCAGAAGCTCGACAATGGCAACTGGCAGGTGGGCGTGCACATTGCCGATGTCTCTCACTATGTTACTGAGGGAAGCATCATCGATAAAGAGGCCGTAAAGCGTGCCACATCTGTCTACCTCGTAGACCGCACCATCCCGATGCTCCCCGAGCGTCTCTGTAACTTTATCTGCTCGCTCCGGCCTAACGAAGAAAAACTCGCCTATAGTGTCATCTTCGAGATGGACAACAATGCGGAGATAAAGAACTACCGCATCGTACACACCGTCATCAAGAGCGACCGCCGATATAAATATGAAGAGGTACAGGAATTGCTGGAAGCAAATGGTGTCATCGACGGAACAGGCGAACCAGCTCCTGCCGAGACCAAGGAACATCCATACCAAGGCGAAAATGCACTTCAGCTCATAACACTCGACCGACTGGCCAAGAAAATGCGTGCCGCTCGCTTCAAGAACGGAGCAGTGAAGTTCGACCGAGAGGAGTTGCATTTCGACATAGACGAGAAGGGAAAGCCTACACGCTGCTATTATAAGCGGTCGAAGGATGCCAACAAACTTGTGGAGGAATTCATGCTCCTCGCCAACCGCACGGTAGCAGAGAGCATCGGAAAGGTGAAAAAGGGCAAGAAACCTAAGACTCTTCCTTATCGTATCCACGACAATCCTGATCCACAGAAGTTGGAAACCCTGCGTGAGTTCGTGGTAAAATTCGGCTATAAGATGAAGACCGAGGGAACGAAGGGTGCCACAGCCAAAAGCCTGAACAAGCTGATGGCTGATTGCGACGGCAAACCTGAGAGCAATCTCATCCAGATGGTAGCCCTCCGAGCAATGATGAAGGCTAAATACTCCGTACACAACATCGGCCACTTCGGGTTGGCGTTTGAGTATTACACCCACTTCACCTCACCTATCCGCCGTTATCCAGACACCATGGTTCACCGCTTGCTCACCAAATATGCCGAGGGCGGCCGAAGTGCCAACGAAAAGCATTACGAGGAACTATGTGAGCACAGTTCGGAAATGGAACAGATTGCCCAAAACGCCGAACGTGACTCTATCAAGTACAAGATGGTCGAGTTTATGGGCGACAAGCTAGGCGAGGAATTCGATGCCCACATCAGTGGCATCACATCTTACGGAATTTATGCTACTATCGACGAAAACCACTGTGAAGGAATGATTCCGATGCGCGATATTGCAGACGACTACTACGACTTCGACGAGAAAAACTTCTGTCTCATCGGTCGCCGCCATCACAACAAGTATCAATTAGGCGATGCCATTCGCATCAAGGTAGCTCAAGCTAACCTAGAAAAGAAACAACTAGACTTCGCTCTAGCTGGCGATTTCGCTCCTGTACGCAAGGAAAAACTTGCCCCTAGCCCTTCGCCCAAGAAGAGCAAGAAAAGCAAGCAGAAGACACGCAATCACCGTAAAAACAAACAATAAACTTCAGTGACTATTTTCACAGAGTGATTATTCTCATAAAAGCAATAAGCTGGACTGCCTGACCTGCAGCCCAGCTTTTTTATTTCCCACAGATTTCACAGAAGACAGATATTTAAAACTTTTAAGAATAATCTTTCTCTATTTTTGGGTTCACCTCTTAATATACGCTTCGTTTTGTGCCCCATACAGTCTTATCCATTCCCATTTAGCCTTGTACCAAGTTTCTGTTCGTAGGCTCGTTGGTCTCGCTACACGACTTCCTCCATCCTTGACATTACTGACAACGACTTGTCGTTCGCTACGCTTGGCGGTAAATACCCGCGGCTGGACTTGAACCAGCTAGGTTAGTGTCATGCACGACACACAAAAAAGCCTCAGAAATCTTTCGAAATCTGAGGCTTTCCAATGAAAGAAGGCGGCTACCTACTCTCCCGCATTGCATTGCAGTACCATCGGCGCAAGTGGGCTTAACTTCTCTGTTCGGAATGGGAAGAGGTGG
>CAVDKC010000140.1:0-5148 GCA_963609615.1 Oribacterium sp. | reverse complement strand
CATTCGGGACTTTTCTGTAAAGATAGTTAAATAAACTGACGGAATAAACCGTCAATACGACATTGACAAAGAACCGTTGCCAATACGCATTGGCAACGGTTCTTATTTGGAATATTTATGCTAGCAACATACAAAAAGGGCAGTACTTCACAGTGCCGCCCCTTCGTTCATTGCATATTCTTTTATCAAAAAATAAGAGTCATATACTTTCTGTTTCCACTCGAAAAAACGGAAATAGAAACATTACTTATACTGAGGATTCTGGTCATCCTCGCTCAATGCACCATTGGCATCAATCTCATCCTGTGGTATCGGCAACTCAAATCTATCAGAATTGGCCTCAATCTTGCCCACACGGCTCCAGTCCACGGCAATGTTTGAACGGTCAAGAGCCAAGCCACGACGCTTGATGTCGAAGAAGCGATGACCTTCGGCAAACAACTCGCGACGACGTTCGTTCTGAATCTCGTTTTTCAGAACATCACCTGTTCCCTGGAAAGCCTGCAGGCCACGGGCTGTCTTCACGGCATTCAATGCCTCCAAAGCCTCAGACTCATGATTGTTGTCGGCAGCCAACTCGGCGATGATCAGATACATCTCCGAACCGCGTATCATATTGAACTCGCCCTCTGCGAAATTAACGGTACCAGAACCTGGCGTACCGTCGCTATCGTTGTTACGGCGGCTGCAAATCTTGGATGTAGCATAGCTGCCGTTTCGCTTATAGTAGTTGCCGTCTACCTTCACAAACAACGTCTTGCGAATATCATCGTCATCAAAGATATCGATAAATTCCTTGGTTACACCCAGTGAGCTATAACCCGACTTCCAGTAAGTCTGGTTGTCATCGCATATCCACCAGAAAGCTGGCAACGAGAGGTAGCTCTGCTTGTCGGTAGAGGTACAGGTGAACGACCAGATGGTCTCGGAGTTGTTCTCACACATGTTGAGCTTGTAGTCAGCTGTGCTCATCAAGGTCAGTCCTTGCAAAGCATCCTTGGCATGCTTGACACCATTGGTGTAATCACCCAAGTCAAGATAGAGACGAGCGGCGATGGCATGGGCGCCCTGCTCGGACAAATAGCACTTGCTGCCACTGGAATTGCCAGCCAACAAAGTGCAAGACCGCTCTATGTCTGCGACGAACTGGTCGTAGCAAGCCTTCACCGTTGAACGTGGTGCGTCATCGATATTTGAACTGAGGCGCAGTACCACACCTGGAGTATCACCATAGTTCTTTACAGGCTTGGCGTATGCGCGCACCAAGAAATGGTAAGCGTATGTTCTCAAGGCCAAGGCCTCGCCCTCGATTCTGTTGCGTTCATTGCTCTCCGGCAGACTTCCGATGTTGTCAAGCACGGCATTACAGTTGTCTATAATTGAATAGCAACCAATCCAAGGGTCAACCGAATAATTGCTACTTGAGGTTACAGAGTACTGGTAGGCAGCCACAAAACGGTTGTAGTTACCCGTTGAATTCACCAAAGCATCATCGCCCATCACATCAGGCATGAAGAAAATGTACTGGTTAGTGTAGTGGGCGTAATGACCATTGGTCAAAAAGTCGTAAGCACCCGTCAACACTTTTTGTGCTCCCTCGACCGAGGTAAACACAGTTGCATCCGAATATTGGTCAGACGGTGTAACTTCCAAGAAATCATTTCCACAACTTCCCAAAGTCAAGGAAAGAGCCAACGCCGAAATTATATATGATATTTTTTTCATAAATATTCTTCCTTTAAATCATTAGAATGTCAAATTAATACCCACTGTGAACGTTCTTGCCAATGGCACGGTACCGCCACCGTCAAGCACTCCACTCACACCGCCAAGCTCTACGTCGTAGCCCTTGAAGTTCTTGTCGAGGTTCCATACCTTCAGGTTGTCGGCACTCACGAACACTCGTGCATTCTCCAAATAAGCCTTGCGAATCAAGTTCTTGGGCAAGTTGTAACTCAAGCTGATGTTCTTGAACTTGATATAGTCAGCATCATGCAGATAACGGCTCGACATTTGGTTGGAGTTGCTGGAGTTGTTGGGTACAAACTTAGGATTGGTTGCGTTCGGATTGTCCTCTGTCCAGCAGTCTGCCTGCTGTTTGATGGCCTGATAGCCAGTCTTGTTGCCGTCATTGAGCAAGTATGCCTCATATGCGTCATACACTTTGCCGCCGAAACCATATGTGAAAAGGAATGACAAGTTGAAGCCCTTGTAAGAGAAGGTATTCGTCAAGCCACCTGTAGCAGAAGGAAGTGCAGAACCCAACTTATACTTGTCTGCCTTTGAATAGTCGTTGGTCGTGGTACGGCCTGTTACATTTCCATTCTCGTCGGTCTCATCCATATACCACAATGGATCACCATTGGTAGGATCTACACCAGCCCACTCTTTCAAGTAGAACTCGTAGATACTATAGCCCACGGTACGAATCTTGGTGCTTACCACCTCTTCTTCCTGTGGATAAGAAGTAATCTTGTTGCTGTTGAATGCAACATTGAAATCTGTAGTCCATGTGAAGCCCTGGGTAGCGATATTGGTGGAGTGCAAATCTATCTCGACACCCCTGTTGCGCATACCACCCAAGTTGGAAATGGAATTCTCGAAACCTGTGGATGGGGCCAATGGCTTCTCAAGCAACAAGGCATCTGATGACTTGTTGTAGTATTCGATGCTACCTGAAAGACGATTGAACAACGCAAAGTCAACACCGATATTGAAGTTCTTGGACTTCTCCCAGGTCAAGTTGTCGTTTGGCAACTGGCTGTGGATGATACCATTCTGGTTGTTGTAGTTGTTGCCGGAATCATACAAGCCTTGATAGCCATAGAGGTAATCAGACTGCTTGTTGCCCGAAGTACCATAGCTGGCACGAAGTTTCAAGTCGTTGACCCAGGAAACATTCTTCATGAACTTTTCTTCATTGATACGCCAGTTGAGACCTGCACTCCAGAATGTACCCCACTGATGTCCTGGTGCAAATCGGGATGAACCATCGGTACGAATGCTGAAGGATGCGAAATATTTCTCCAGATAATCATATCCCACACGACCGAAATAAGACACCATGCGTTCCTTGTCTGTCTTCGATTTGGTCTCGTAGGGTGTGGAGGCCATACTCAACTCTATCAACTGACTGTCTGAGAAACCTGTGGCATGGGCCAAGGTATAGGAATATTTGTTCATGTATGCCTCATAACCGGCCATCAACGACACATGATGATCCTCCTTGATGCTGAACGCATAGTTCAACGTACTGGTCAAGGTCTGGGTAATGTCATAGATATTATACTTGCTCAGACGTCCCTGGCATGCTGCACCATTACCATGCTCTGGGTTATACCAGCGCATCTCGTTCAAGTTGGTAAAGTCGTAAGACAAACTTGTTCTCCAATGCACGCCACAAATATTGAAGTCGATGTATGGATTGACCAAGGCACGGTAAGTCTTGGTGTTATATTTGTCCATCTGGGTCAGAGCCAAACCGTTCATGTCGTTGAACACAGGGTTTTCCCAGTTATAAATCACATTTCCCTCGGCATCATACTGCTTGTTACCGTTGGCATCCAAGCTATACAGAGGCACTGCACTCGGAACAAAGAAAGCATTGGTCAACGGAGAGGCGCCCATACCACCTCCTGGAGGTGTGTTTTGGTCATTCACCGACAAGGTAGAATTGATACCCATAGTCATCCAAGACTTCACCTTGCTATCTACGTTTGCACGCACGGAATAGCGGGTTAGGTCTGAACCTACGCCTATACCTTCCTGATCCAAATAACCCAAAGAAAGGAAGTAATTCGTCTTGTCGTTACCGCCACTGACGCTCAAATCATACTGTTGAGTCTTGGCCGTACGGAACAACTCGTCCAAATAGTCGGTGTCATAAAGCAACTTGGCGCCATTGGCCAAAGTTCCCGCACCCGTATAAGGGTTGGCCACATCGAATGGATTGAAACCACCATACATCGCCTGCACCGAAGAATTGGCTTCCGTGCTGGCAGTTGCCGCATCCATACCCTTCTCTAAGTTCTGGTTATAAAAGCCTTGATAGTAAAGTTTGTAATGGTCGGACGCATTCATCAGGTCGTACCCCCCTGAAGGCAATTTTGAAAAGCTCAACTGTGCCTTGAAGTCCACCTTTGCCTCACCCGCCTTACCTTTCTTGGTTGTGATGATAACCACACCATTGGCAGCACGGCTACCATAAAGGGATGCCGCGGAAGCATCTTTCAATACAGAAATAGACTCGATGTCGCTCGGATTCAAATTTGACAATGGGTTGGCACTGGTACCATAGCCGTCATCAGCCACCTCTGAAATACTTGCAGAAGAAATGGCCACACCGTCAATTACATACAATGGTGAACTAGAAGCTGACATAGAACCGATACCACGGATACGAACCTGGCTGACAGAACCTGGCTGACCAGACTGGCTTTCCACCTGCACACCGGCTGTCGCACCTTGCAATGCCTTTTCAAAAGAACTGACGGGAGTCTTGTCGAGCACGTCAGAACTGATTGTTGCAACAGAACCCGTCAATGAGTTCTTCTTGGCCGCACCATAAGCTACGACTACAACATCTTCTAGAGAATGGTCGTCTGGCATCAACTCAATCTTCATGTTCTTGCCTGCTTTCACGCTCTTGGTAGCCATACCAATGTAGGTAATCTCTAACTTGGAACCTGCCGGAACTGATATGGCAAAGTTACCGTCAACATCCGTAACCGTACCTGTTTTTGTTCCTGCAACCTTGACGGAAGCTCCTATCACCGGGGTTCCGTCCTCACTTGAAACTACTGATCCTGATACAGTAGTTGTTTGTGCCGACATTTGCCCCCCCATAAATACACAACTTGACAGGGCGACAAACGTCGTTGCGAGTCTTCTATTCATAAATTCTCTCTCTTAAATTAAACAAATATCTTTTATCGTTTGCAAAATTAAACATTTTGCTCTGTATCTCCAAAGAAATATTACAAAAAGTTTTCAACAGCCCTCTTTTTTAACACTTTTGGAACATTTTCATCCCAATAATGCACAAAAGAAAAGCAATCGTACAATAATTATCACTCATATGTCAGAGGGGCAGCAAACGAGAATTTGCCACCCCTCGCCTTTTCGCATCTTACATATGCATATACAATG
>CAVDKC010000139.1:0-5201 GCA_963609615.1 Oribacterium sp. | reverse complement strand
ACTTGCTTGGCAAGTACTACGATTTTTAAACTCATATCAATTAATGGTTATTGTTTATTATTTCTTAAGTTTGTTAGTGTTCGGCACTCTAGTTGTCCTTGTCATGTTCGGTATTTTCGGACATGGATAGTCCAATTGGGAATGAACACGAGGGCAAAAGTACCATTTTTTTGTGTATTACCCAAATTATTTGCCTGAAAATTGCAGCATAAGGGAAGATTTTGGTCTGAAAATCTACTCGAAGCTCTTGAGGCGCGCAATATACTTGCCCAAGATGTCAAACTCGATATTCACGACCGTACCCACCTCGATGTGGCAGAAGTTGGTGTTTGCCCGGGTATAAGGGATGATGGCAACGGTAAAAGTGTTGTCGGTAGGCTCGCAGACGGTGAGCGAAACGCCGTTGACGGTTACGCTGCCCTTGTCTACGGTAAAGTAGCCCTTGCGAGCCATCTCCTTGTTGAGCTCATATTCGAAGGTGAAGTAGGTGGAGCCGTCGGCATCCGTTGTGGCGATACACTTGGCGGTCTCGTCCACGTGTCCTTGTACAATGTGTCCGTCCAGGCGACCGTTCATCACCATCGAGCGCTCCACATTCACCAGGTCGCCCACATTGAGCAGCCCCAGGTTACTACGGTCGAGAGTCTCCTTCATTGCCGTAACTGTATAGGTTCCATCTTTGATTTCCACCACGGTAAGGCACACACCATTGTGCGCCACGCTCTGGTCGATGCTGAGTTCGCCTACGAATGAACACTTCAATGTGAAGTCGATGTTTTCCTTATCATGCTTAATGGCCACGACGGTAGCCATTTCTTCTATGATTCCACTAAACATATTACTTATCAATTTATAATGATTACTTGTTTTCTGATGCAAAACTACGATATTTTCTCGAATAAGCCAAGTTTTTCTCGAAAAAATAACTTACCTTTGCAGCCATTATCAACACACCGCATTGGAAAAATGAAAGAATCCTTTAAACTGGTCGCTCTCCTGGCCATCTCCATCGGCACATTGATGGCCTACGCATTTTTGCCTGAGCAGGTGGCGGAACAGCTTCATCTAAAACAAGTGGGGCTGGAAGCGCTCGCCACCAACAGTGATAAGCAGCAGGCAATAGACGAGGAGGCGGACAGCCTCAGCCAAGAACCAGTAGACACCACCGCCCAACGGATACTTATCTTTGGCGACTCGATGTCGGAGTATCTGGGACTTAGACTCGCCGACTATACCAACAAGAATGGACACAAACTGACCTGCGTCACATGGGTCGGCTCGGGCACCCGCAACTGGGCTTCCACCGATACCCTCACCCACTATATCCGGAAGATACACCCCACCCACGTATTCGTCTGTTTGGGCAGCAATGAGTTTTACCTCACAGACATGAAGGGATGTGAGCGCCGCGTGCGAGCCATCCTCGCCAAGATAGGCAACATCCCTACCGTATGGATAGGTCCACCCAACTGGGCTGAAGACCATGGCTACAACAAGATGCTGCGCGAGGTGATGGGCAGCAAGGGCTATTTCCCCAGCTACCAACTTACTTTCGAGCGACAGGAGGATGGCAGGCATCCTACCATGAAGTCGTCTGCGATATGGATGGACAAGATTATCGAATGGATGAACAGTGGGCACAGCGTGCATCCCTTCCGCATGGAGATGCCCGACAAGCACAATCGCCACTATCAGCAGATTACCATCCTGCCGCCCGGCACCAAACGTTCCGCCGTCAAGGAGATGGGGGTTGACTCGCTTGCCACCCCAAATGAGGAAACAGAGCATGCTGCCGTGGAGGCTACCTCGGAAAGCAAGACTACTGTGCCAGACTCTATCTAAGATAGAAATATAAAAAAATGAAAGATTAAAAGATGGATTATTCCACATTCGACACAAGCGCCTTGTGGCACTGGATAGAAGGACTCTTCACCTACCAGCCCGAGTCGCCCCTAATGATAGGCAGCATTCCCTTCGCCCTCATCTTCATTCTCTTTTTTGCCATCTATACGGTGGTGAAAAACTATTCCCGTACGGCAATGATGATGTACGTCATCTGCTTCAGCCTCTTCTTCGCTTATAAGGCTAACGGCATGGTAATGTGGATGCTGCCGCTTACGGCTTGTATCAACTATGCACTGACCCAAGAGATGCGGCTGCGCGAGGGCAAGTCTCGAAAAGGCTTGCTCACACTCGTCGTGCTTATAGACTTGGGGCTGCTGGGCTACTTCAAGTACACCAACTTCGTGATAGGCGACGTGCTCAATGAGATGCTCGACACCAATTTCTCCCTGCACTCGATAGCCTTGCCCGTAGGCATCTCGTTCTACACCTTTCAGGCCATCAGCTATGCGGTAGACACTTACAAGCGGAAGTTTGATATGGAGGTAACGCTCCTGGAATACTGCTTCTATCTCACCTTCTTCCCCCTCCTGATGGCAGGTCCCATCACCCGCGCCCAACACCTCATTCCTCGGCTCAGGCGCAACCAACAGGCTTCAAGCCGAATGCTCTGGACGGGGCTCTTCCTCATCATGCTTGGACTCGTGAAGAAGAACATGCTAAGCGACTATATTGCGCAATTCAACAACTGGGTGTTTGATGCTCCTCAAACCTTTTCCGGCTTTGAGAATCTGGCTGCTCTTCTGGGCTATCCCGTACAGATATTCCTCGACTTTTCGGGTTATAGCGACATGAGCATCGGTGTGGCTGCGCTCCTGGGCTTCTATCTACCCGACAACTTTTACTTCCCCTACCGTTCGCTCTCGGTCACCGAGTTTTGGCGCCGCTGGCACATCTCACTCTCCTTCTGGTTCAGAGACTATGTGTACATTCCACTAGGCGGCAATCGCAAGGGAACAGTACGGATGTATCTCAATAATTTTGTGACGATGCTGGTGGCCGGGCTGTGGCATGGAGCCTCGTGGATGTTTGTCATCTGGGGGGCACTGCATGGCTTCGGACTGGTAGTACACAAGTTTTTCTCCCGACAGTTGGGTCTGAGAATTCCTCGCTGTTGGGTAGGCGATGCAGCGAGTTGGCTGCTCACCTACGCATACGTTTGCTTCGCCTGGTCGTTCTTCCGAGCCAAAGATTTTTCGGTACTGGGCAAAATGTACGACAAGGTGCTCAGTGATTTCAGCATCGACTACTTCGTGCCATTCTGGAATGCGCGTCCTACCTGGACCTTGTGCGTGATTGGCGTGATGGCAAGTTACCTCTTTACCGAGCGCACCTACCGGTGGTTACTACTGCGCTTTATCACCTTGCCTTGGCTCGTCAAACTCCTACTCTTCATGGTGTGCTTGCAATGGGTGGTCGAGGTATCGCAAGAGAGCGTGCAACCCTTCATCTATTACCAGTTCTAGGCGCACAAATACAATAGCCTCTTGAAAGAGAGATGGCTCAAGTGCAAATCTCTTTCAAGAGGCCTCTTTAATTTCTGGAAATCTTCACCCCGACGTCGCTTACACCAGGCAGGATTTCACGCTTCATATCGTGCCGGATGGCGATATGGATAGAGTCGCCTTGGTGCATCTCATAGAGATTAATGGGGAAGTTGTATTGAATGTAGCTGATGCCTTGTCCTTTGCTTGCACCATTTTGGTCTACGAGCTGGCAATTCAAGGTATCTACCTTGCATTCCGCAGCCATCTTCCGCATATTGTGGTAGATGTTTTGCTCCACGATGAGAGTCAATCCCATGAAGGGATAATCGCCCGTGATACGAAGTCCCAGGCTTTCTTGGTAAAACCCGCTTTCCTGCAATGGCGGAATGTCGAAGGAGAGTGTATCGTTCTTCTCCCATCCTGCTATCGGTGTATGAACATACTCGTCGAATACCGTACCCTGACAGCAAGAGGAGAAAACACCTGTCATGGCAAATGATACGCCCGTTACAAGCCCCCAATATTTTAGTCTTTTCATCCTATTGTGCGTTACTGTCGCCTTGTGGTTTCTTTTCGCCCTTCGGCTTGTAGCCGCCTCGGCGATTGTCACGGTTACGGTTTTTGCCGTTTCCGTTCTTGCCGCCCTTTTTCTTTTTCTTTGCCTTATCGAATCGGCTAAGGTCAGCCTCGGCAAGGAGGTCAACAGGCTTTTCGCTTGGCTTCGCCTTGCCGTTCTCCAGAAGACTGAGAGGCTTCTCGCCGTGTCGGTTCATCTCGATAATCTCCTTGGCACGGTCGGCGGTAATGGTTTCGAGATTAGAGGCGAGGTTCTTGTCGCTGGAGTAGGTAATGAGACCTGCTAGGATGTCTACCTTAAACTGATAGAATTCGCCATCGGCAGTTTGTAAAACGGCATCTTTCGGAGGTAGTTTGCGACTAGACTCCACATAGTTGTCTACCTCATAGTTGAGGCAGCACTTCAACTTGGCGCACATGCCTGCCAACTTCTGAGGATTCAGGGAGATGTCCTGGAAACGAGCGGCATTAGTGCTCACACTGACAAAATTCTTCATCCAGGTAGCACAACATAGTTCGCGTCCGCAAGGACCTGTTCCACCGATGCGACCTGCCTCCTGGCGAGCACCTATCTGCTTCATCTCGATACGCACGTGAAAGGTATCTGCCAACACCTTGATGAGTTGGCGGAAGTCTACACGTTCATCAGCAATATAGTAGAATATAGCCTTGTTGCCATCGCCCTGGTACTCTACGTCACCTATCTTCATCTTCAATCCAAGGTCTTTGGCTATCTGACGGCTCTGAATCATGGTAGTGTGCTCGCGAGCCTTTGCCTCCTTTGCCTTGTCGAGGTCCACTTGCTTGGCGATGCGATAGATACGCTTGATGTCGTCGGCAGACTTAAGATTAGCCTTCTTCAACTGTAGTTTTACCAAGCGCCCCGTCAGCGTAACCACTCCGATGTCGTGTCCAGGGCTCGCCTCTACGGCCACCACGTCGCCCTTCTGCAGGTCGAGGTTGTTCACATTATGATAATATCCCTTTCGGGTGTTCTTGAACTGCACCTCCACGAGGTCGGTGCTCTCAGCATTTCCTGGCACGTCGGCAAGCCAGTCGTATGTATTGAGCTGTCGGTCTTGACGACCCACCGCCTTACAACATAGACCTCTGTCGCATCCGTTCCACATTCTGAATTTCATATTCTTGTAGTCCACGATGTAATCTAATTTATAATGTATAATTAATAATGAATTATGAGGCTTACGCCCTCGTTACATTTGAATTCTTCACTCT
>CAVDKC010000138.1:0-5336 GCA_963609615.1 Oribacterium sp. | reverse complement strand
TAGACGGCATCAACCTGCTCAACAATCTCAAGATACGCAACGGCGACGGTATCGACCTCGACCACAGCAAGAACGTGCGCATCGCCAACTGCCACATCACCAGCGGCGACGATGCCATCTGTCTGAAAAACCGCCGGGAGTATGAGGAGTACGGTTCATGCCACGACATCGTGGTGACCAACTGCGTGATGGAGAGCCGTAGCTGTACCGTGAAGATAGGAAGCGAGAACATGGACTCCATCTACAACGTGACCATCGACAACTGCGTCATCAAGGGCAGCAACCGCGGACTCGGCATCCAGAACCGCGACGAGGGAACGGTAACCGACGTGGTCTTCTCGAATATTATCCTCGACTGCCGCCTCTGGAGCGACGTGTGGTGGGGAAAGGCAGAGCCAATCTATGTGACCTCCTATCCCCGTGCCAACGGCAACCACAAGGATGCCAACTGGCGATTCCCCAAGGGACAGACCGTGGGCAAATGTGGTGAGGTGGCCCGCATCTACTTTAACAATATCTACGCCACTTCGGAAAACGGATGTTTCATCGGTGGCGACACCCCCGATAAGGTACACGACATCTATCTGAACAATGTACACCTCAATCTGAAGAAACTGACCAGCTATGAGGGCGGTATCTATGACAAGCGTCCCTGCCGGGGCGAGGGCTTTATATATAATAAGGTATATGGCGTGTATGTGGAGCAAGCCAAGGATGTCATCATCGAAGGCTTGAGAGTAAAAGCAGGTAAAGAACTCTCTTATGGCGGAGATACCTGTGTTCTGTGACAAAGATTTCGAAGTATTTAATAAAAATGCAATAAAGGCGTAATATCTAATATCTACCTTTGCACCGAAAAATAATAACAAAAAATTGTGAGTTATGCAAATACTACAAAAGACAATGGGAAGAGGCATACGACGTATCTTGTTTTCTTCCTCCCTTCTGATGGTGAGTTCGCTCGCGTTTGCACAGAGTAAGGTCAGTGGTACCGTGAAGGATGCCAATGGCGAACCGCTTATCGGCGTGAGCATCCAGGAAGTGGGTACTCAGAATGGTGCAGTTACCGACATGAACGGTAACTATACCTTGAATGTGAAGCCTGGAGCCAAGTTGAAAATCTCTTACATCGGTTTTACACCACAGACTGTAAAAGCAGGTAGCAACAGCCATATCGTACTGCAGGAAGACAATACTGCCCTTAATGAGGTGGTAGTAGTAGGTTATGGTACGATGCGCCGCAAGGACTTGACTTCTTCTGTGACAACAGTGGGCGCTAAAGACTTGAATCAAGGTGTGTTCACCGACCCTGGCCAGATGTTGCAAGGTAAGGTGGCTGGTCTTGTAGTGACAACCACCGGCGACCCTAGTGGTTCGCCAAGTATCACGCTTCGTGGTTCTTCTTCTCTTCGAGAGGGTTCTGCCATGCAGCCTTATTATGTCATAGACGGTATTCCTGGCATGGATATTTCTATGGTGGCTCCCGACGACATCGAGAGTATCGATGTGCTCCGTGATGCTACAGCCACTGCCATTTACGGTTCGAAGGCTGCCAATGGCGTTATCATCATCACCACCAAGAGTGGTGCCGAGGGAAAGACCAATGTTACCTACAATACATATATTGCTGTTGACAAGATTTTGAAGAAGTTGGATATGGCTTCTGCTTCCCAACTTCGTACTGCCGGCGAGGTGGTCGAGGATGAAGGTGCTGATACCGATTGGCAGGACGAAGTGCTGCGCACGGGATTCAGCCACAACCATAATCTCTCCATTACGGGTGGCAACAAGCAGACAAAGTATGTGGCCAGTCTGAGCTACATGAACCATCAGGGCGTAGTTCGAGGCACGGGTATGAACCGTTTCAATGGTCGTGCGCTTGTTACGACTAAGGTTTTGAAAGACCGCTTGTCTCTTTCTGCCGGAATCCATGCCATGCAAGGCAAGTTCCATGGTGTACCCACAAGCAGCAAAGGTGAGTCTGTGCTCGATGCCATGAACTATTATTCTCCTACCAATCCTGTGCGCAATGCAGATGGCAGTTGGTATCAGAGCTATGTGGGCTCGCAGAACTACAACCCGTTGTCAATGATTTATGAGGATTCCAATGACACGGAGTGGAAGCGTATGCAGTTTACGGGCAAGGCATCCCTTAAGATTGTTGACGGACTGGTATGGAACGCCAACTATTCTTACAATACCCGTCAGAACGTTTACAGCTACTATAACAGCTCTCAGTCGCAGTTGCCATACGGAGGCAGCAACGGCAAGGCTTTCCGTAATACCCGTACAGGACACGACCAGACTTTCGAGACTTACGGTAACTACGACAAGACATTCAACAAGGTGCACAAGTTGGGCTTAATGGTAGGTTATTCTTGGGAAGAGCGTACCAGCGGTGACGGTTTCGGTCTTGCAGTCTATAATTTCTATGACGATGCTTTGGGCTATAAGAACCTGACTTACGGTAACTTGATTCACGGTATGAGTGATGTGGATAGTGGAACTGAAGAGACTGTTCGCAACATCTCCTTCTATGGACGTGTCAACTATTCATACGACAGCCGTTATATGTTGCAGGCTACCATCCGTCGTGACGGTTCTTCTGTATTTGGAAGCAATCACCGTTGGGGAACATTCCCGTCAGTTTCTGCAGCCTGGAATATCTCTGAGGAGCAATTCATGAAGGGCAGTATCTTCGACCAGTTGAAGTTGCGTTTGGGCTATGGTGTCAGCGGTAATGCTTTGGGCTTTGGTGCTTATTCGGCAGTGGCAACATACGGACTGGATGCAAGCAGTAGCTTTACATACAATGGTGAGACCTACTATAAGTTGATAGCTACCAAGAATGCCAATCCTGACTTGAAGTGGGAGAGCACGGGCATGTTCAATGTCGGTGTAGACTTCGCTTTCTTGGGCGGTCGTTTGAGCGGTAGCGTCGAGTACTACAACAAGAAGACCACTGATTTGATTTGGAACTATCCAGTATCCACCAACATTTATCCATACAGTGAGATGAATGCCAACGTTGGCGATATTACCAATACAGGTATTGAGTTGACACTGAATGCAGTGCCGGTTAAGACCAAAGACTTCCAGTGGACCACCACCCTCAACTTGGCTCATAACAAGAATAAGGTCAACAAATTGTCCAATTCCGTTTATTCGGTTAACTACCGGAACTGGGGTGACCCCAATATCGCAGGTATCTCTGGCAACGGAGAGGTGCAGCGCATCATGGAAGGAGAAGCTCTGGGTACATTCTGGACTTATGAGTGGGCTGGATATGACGCAAACGGACAGTCACAGTTCTATGTACATGACCCAGAGACGGGCAAGCGTACCGGTGAACTGACCACCGACCCTAAGGATACAGACAAGACCAAGGTGGGTAGTGCCCTTCCTAAGTTGACTTACGGTTGGAACAATACCTTGAGTTACAAGAACTGGTCTTTGACAGCCTTCTTCCAGGGTAACATCGGCAACAAGATTATGAATGCCACCCGTGCACACTACAGCAGCCGCTCTTTGGTTTCCGGTGGCAAGAATGTGTTGGCATACGTGCTTGATGACCCTTACTGGAAGACAGACAACCATTACAACTATCCTTCAGACCGCTATCTGGAGAATGGTAGTTATCTCCGCCTCTCAACATTGACATTGGGCTATACCTTCAAGGAGTTGGGCGGTTGGTTGCAGAGCATCCAGGTGTATGGAACAGCCAAGAATGTTTTTACCGTCACGGGCTACAAAGGTTTGGACCCAGAGGTTAACCTCGGTGGCTTGCAGCCAGGTATCGATTTCCGTGAGTCATTCTATCCTCACACACGTTCATTCATCTTTGGTGTAAAGGTTAATTTCTAAAAGATTACGACTATGAGACAAAATATAAAATTATTGTTTGCGGCAGGACTGATAGGATTGGCTACTTCCTGCACAGACTTGGACGTTCCTGTGAAGTCACAATATACCAAGTATCCATCTTCTGAGGTGGCACAGGAAGCCCAGATGGCCGATGTCTATTATCACCTCCGCGGAACATTTGGCCGCCGATACATGGAGGCACAAGCCTTGGCTTCCGACGAGTGGGTAGGTATCAGTTTTGACGGCGACTACTTCGACAGCGGTACCTATGCCCATACTTGTTTGCACAATTTCTACAATACGGATGCCAGCACAGGTTGGTATGCTGATGTGGCTGCCGGTATCTCCAAGGCCAACCGTGTCATTGTCAACATGGGTGGTGATGATGCCGATGCAAAGGCGATAGCTCCAGCCCGTGCCATGCGCGCTTTCTATCATTTCATATTGATGGACAGCTATGGAGATGTGCCAGTACTGGATGGTATCCCTGAGGAAAATGAGGAGGTGGTACGCAAGCCGCGTGCCGAGGTGGCCCGTTTTATCGAGAGCGAGTTGCTCGACATCATTCCTTATCTCTCTGAGACCAATGACGAAACTACATACGGAAAACCAAACAAGTGGATGGCCGAGGCTCTGCTCGTGAAACTTTACATCAACTGGCCTGTCTATACGGCGAGCGATGTGACGGCATACGATGCTGCCACTGCCACCAATGAGAAGTTGAACGACTGCGTAAAATACTGCGACGACATCATCCAGAGCGGCAAGTTCAGTATCTCGGAGGGTGCCAACGGCTATCGTTCCAAGTTCTACCCTAACAACGGCTCCCATATAAAGGACTTCATCTATGCGATGCCTTATCATACCACTGAGGCAACTGGTATGCAGTATGGTCGCCCTCGTACATGGCGTCAGGCTAAAGGCGATTTCAACAGCTACTATGGTATGGCTTTGAGTAATTCCGTGGGTGGTAACTTCTCCATGTCTCCAGAGATGTCAGATTTGTTTACCCTTCAGGGAGATGACCGCAATGAGCATGTATTGGCTGGTCAGATTTATATGTATGACGGTACTACCTACGCCAAGACCACTACGCCTTTTACCTACAAGGGCGAAAACGTGGTGTTGAGTAAGGATATTGAATTCAAGGACAAGGAGAGTCTGAATGTGGGCAAGGATATGCATGGATGGAGCCAGGGCTATAAGTCGGTCAAGTGGTTTGTCATCGATGATGACTTCCGCAACAGTCGAAATCAGAGCAATGATGTGCCTATTTTCCGCTATGCCGACATCCTCCTCACAAAGGCTGAGGCTATTACACGCGGTGCTACAGCCACCAACGGTGAAACGCCACAGAGTCTGTTTAACCAGATTCGTTCCTATGTGCATGCTCCACAGTTAGACCACAACCCTTCTTTGCAGGAGTTGCTCGATGAGCGTGGCCGTGAGTTCTTTGATGAGAACTGGCGTCG
>CAVDKC010000137.1:0-5344 GCA_963609615.1 Oribacterium sp. | reverse complement strand
CGTAGTAATTTTCAAAGTGGGGTATGCCGCTTGAATACAGGCAATGCGCCGGGCTCGCCTATGTAATAAAAAATCGCATCGACCATCTGCGGCGTAAAGTAGGAGGCACGAAAACGAAACGACTCCCGATGAGCGAACGGATTTACGCCCTAATTGGCTTTACCCGTGAAAGCGTATCTATGCCTAATCCACACGCTTTTGCAGTTAATCCGTAAAAATAACAAAATCGGGCAAGATACCGATTTCTCAATATCATACCCGATTTTTGTAGCGGGGGTGGGACCCGAACCCACGACCTCCGGATTATGAATCCGACGCTCTAACCAGCTGAGCTATCCCGCCGTTCCAACAAATTGTTTTTTCATTTGCGAGTGCAAAGGTAATACATTTATTTGAATTGAACAAATTTTTGAGAAGATTTTTTCAAAAAACTTTCTTTTTTCCCTATTCAAGTCCGCCTCCCATCCATTTTCACCTATTATTAATATTAAAAAAGCGAAAAAACAAAGGATTTCTTATTTTTTATATTACCTTTGCAAGCCGTAATAGTCGCCTCACCTATCTACACTTCAAAGAACAAGGCAAAGAACGACAACAAATAGAAATGCTTAGAATTAAAAAATTAGACATATTTATTGCCAAGCAATTTGGTCTCCTTTTCCTGGGAACATTCTTCATCTGCCAGTTTGTGCTGATGATGCAATTCTTGTGGCGCTATATCGATGACCTCATCGGAAAAGGAATTTCTATGGACGTAATGGCTCAATTCTTTTGGTACATGGGCCTAATGCTTGTACCACAAGCATTACCTCTAGCCATTCTTCTATCCTCGCTCATGACATTCGGCAACCTCGGCGAGAGTTCTGAGCTGACAGCCATCAAGGCCGCAGGCATCTCACTGATGCAGGCTTTTCGATCGCTTATCTTCATCACTGTCATCATCATGTTTGGATCGTTCTATTTTCAGAACAAAATTGGACCAGACTCCAACCAAAAGATGGGCCAGCTGTTGCTATCGATGAAGCAGAAGAGCCCCGAGCTGGAGATTCCAGAAGGCATCTTCTACGATGGGATCCCAAACTGCAACCTCTACGTGCAGAAAAAAGACCTTAAAACCGGCAAACTATATGGTATCATGATATACCGTATGACCAACAGTTACGAGGATGCCGCCATTATCCTCGCCGACTCGGGTATGCTACAAAGCACCGCCGAAAAAAAGCATCTTTTGCTCAGTCTCTACAGCGGCGAATGGTTTGAAAACATGCAGAGCAGCGAACTAGGCAACAGCGCCGCAGTACCTTACCGTAGAGAGACTTTCATATCCAAGAAAATCGTACTCGACTTCGACGGCGACTTCAATCTTGCCGATGCCTCCGCCATCTCAGGAAGTGCCAAAACAAAAAGTCTCTCCAAGATATTCCATGACGTAGATTCCATCAATGGAGCTTACGACTCTATCGGAAGAAGTTATCTAAAAGAAGCAAACATCAGATACTACTCGATGGCCTATGCCAACAAAGATGACTCAGCAAAGAGCTATAAGTCAAGTAATTCACTAAACACAGACACACTTTTCAGCAAACTGTCCAACGACAGGAAACTCTTGGCTGTCAATCATGCCCAATCAACGGTACAGCAAGCATTAAGCGACCTCGACTTCAAATCGATGATGACGCACGATGCCGACTACGCCATCCGCCAGCATGAGATAGAGGCCATCAACAAGTTCACACTTGCCCTCTCCTGCCTGATATTCTTCTTTATAGGAGCGCCATTAGGAGCCATCATCCGAAAAGGCGGACTTGGTTTTCCAGTAGTTATTTCTGTATTTGTTTTCATCGTGTTCTACATACTCGACAACACAGGATACAGGATGGCAAGAAACGGAATGTGGGCAATATGGTTTGGCAAGGGACTGGCACCAGCTGTACTGTCGCCAATAGCTATCTTTGTCACTTACAAAGCGACCAACGACTCTACGGTATTCAACATGGAGTTATACAAAACTTTCTTCATGAAGTTACTGGGCATTCGCATCAAAAGACATATTTTCGGAAAGGAGGTCATCATCGAAGATCCAAATTACGCACATGATGCAGAAACATTGGCGCAAATCAACAAAGACATATATATATATAATAAGGTACAACAGCTGAAACGACTTCCAAACATCATCAATGTGTTCTTCAAATACCAACCAGACCACGAAATCGAGCGTATCAACCGGGAATTGGAGAACATCATCGAGGACTTGAGCAACAGCAAGAGCAAGATTATCATCCATGCTCTTAACCAGTACCCTGTATTGTCTATCAAATCACATACCCGACCATTTGAGCACAAATGGCTCAACATCACTGCAGCCATCATCGTGCCAGCAGGCTTCGTGCTTTATCTAAGAATGTGTAGATTCCGTCTCCGCCTCTATCGAGACCTAAAAATAATCACACAGACCAACACGAGCATCATCGAAAAAATGAAAGAAATGTAACTAAACAACATAAAGTATCAAACATATGGCAGATTACAAACTCAATAGCATCGAGGATGCAGTAAAAGATTTTAAAGAAGGAAAGTTTGTCATCGTTGTAGATGACGAAGATCGCGAAAACGAGGGAGACCTCATCATTGCTGCAGAAAAGATAGATGCAGAAAAGGTCAATTTCATGCTCAAACATGCCAGAGGCGTACTCTGTGCCCCAATTACACTGAGCAGATGCGACGAGCTCGACCTACCTCATCAAGTAGCAGACAACACGTCCGTACTCGGCACACCTTTTACCATCACCGTAGACAAGTTGGATGGGTGTACCACAGGAGTTTCCGCCCATGACCGAGCTGAGACCATCAAGGCACTCGCCGACCCTAACTCCACCCCACAGACGTTCGGACGTCCAGGACATATCAATCCTCTCTACGCACAAGACAATGGCGTATTGAGAAGAAGCGGGCACACAGAAGCAGCTATCGACCTCTGCAAGCTAGCTGGTCTTTACCCTGCCGGTGCCCTCATGGAAATCATGAATGAGGATGGCACTATGGCGCGCCTCCCTCAACTCATGGAACTGTCCAAGGAATGGGACATCAAAGTAATCTCCATCAAGGACATGATAGAGTATCGCCTCCAAAAAGAATCGCTCATCGAAGTGGGCGAAGAGGTAGACATGCCTACCGAATATGGGCACTTTCGTCTTGTACCATTCCGCCAGGCAAGCAATGGACTGGAGCACATGGCACTCATCAAGGGTGAATGGAAGGAAGACGAACCTATCTTGGTTCGAGTACACTCATCTTGCGCTACAGGCGACATTCTTGGCAGCAAACGATGCGACTGCGGACAACAATTGCACAAGGCTATGCAGACGATAGACCAAGCAGGCAAGGGTGTTATCATCTATATGCAACAGGAAGGTCGCGGTATCGGGCTCATGAACAAGATAGCTGCCTACAAGTTGCAAGAAGAGGGTCTTGACACTGTAGATGCCAATGTACACCTCGGATTCAAACCCGACGAGCGAGACTACGGATGCGGGGCACAAATGCTGCGTCACCTTGGCGTACACAAGATGCGCCTGCTTACCAACAACCCAGTAAAGCGAGTAGGCCTGGAGGCATACGGACTTGAAATCGTGGAGAATGTATCCATAGAGGTGACTCCCAACAAATACAACGAGCGATACCTCAAGACCAAACGCGACCGCATGGGACACACCTTACACCTAGGTTAAAGGGCAAATAATGTTATTATTCCGTGACAAAACATGAAATAATGACAAAATTCCTTCCGAAAAAGAATTAAAATGATTAATTTTGCACACGAATAACGAACATTACAAAAAAATTATGGCACAATTATCTGATCGACTTAACAGATTGGCACCATCAGCAACGCTGGCGATGTCTCAGAAGAGTAGTGAAATGAAAGCTCAAGGCATTGATGTAATCAACATGAGCGTAGGCGAACCCGACTTCAACACCCCAGACAACATCAAGGAGGCAGCCAAAAAAGCTATTGACGAGAATTTTTCCCGTTATTCACCAGTTCCAGGCTATCCTGACTTGCGAAAAGCAATTGTTGCCAAATTGAAGAATGAAAACAATCTCGACTACACCGTCAACGAGGTAATTGTGGGCACAGGTGGCAAACAGGGTATCTGCAATGTCATCCTCGCCCTAGTAAATCCTGGCGACGAAGTGATTATCCCAGCACCATACTGGGTAAGTTACCCTCAAATGGTAAAATTGGCAGGTGGCGTTCCTGTCATCGTAAATGCAGGCTTCGACCAGGACTTCAAGATGACAGCAGAGCAACTGGAGAATGCCATCACAGACAAGACAAAGATGCTCATTCTTTGCTCTCCAAGCAACCCTACAGGCAGCGTATACTCTCAGGAAGAATTAGCGTCACTTGCAGATGTTCTCAGAAAGCATCCTGACGTATTCGTATTGGCTGACGAAATCTACGAGCACATCAACTACATCGGCAAGCATCATAGCATCGCCCAGGAGCCAGGCTTAAAAGAGCAGGTAATCATTGCCAATGGTGTATCCAAGGCATACGCCATGACAGGCTGGAGGATCGGTTTCCTGGCAGGTCCAGAATGGATTATCAAGGGCTGTAACAAGTTGCAAGGCCAATACACAAGCGGCACCTGCTCCATAAGCCAGAAGGCTGCCGAAGCAGCATACACGCTCGACCAAAGTGCCGTAGAAGAAATGCGCCAGGCATTCGAGCGTCGACGCGACCTTATCGTGAAGTTGGCTAAAGAAGTACCAGGTTTGGAAGTAAACATGCCACAGGGAGCTTTCTACCTATTCCCAAAGTGCAACAGCTACTTTGGCAAGAGTTACAACAAGTATACCATCCATAACTCTACCGACTTCGCCATGTATCTCCTGGAAGAGGCACACGTGGCTACTGTAGGCGGAGATGCATTCGGTGACCCAGATTGCTTCCGCATGAGCTACGCTACAAGCGATGAGAACATCGTAGAAGCTATCCGTCGCATCAAGGAAGCATTGGGGAAATTAAAATAAAGATTCCCATTTGCCACACAAAGCAAGGTAATTTTGTAAGAAAAAAACAAGATATTGGTTTATTTTTAGCCTATACCTCGTTAAAACTTCTTAATTAGGCTGATAGTTACTCAATAATTATTATCTTTGCCAAAGGATTTTTAATATAATCCACCTTGAGTTTAGTGACAATAACACAGCTAAGGTCTACAAAACAAAAGAACAAACAAGGAAATATCAATAATTTATTAACTAATAATTTAAAAAAGTAAAATTATGGCAACTACAAAACAAGCAGCCCCAGCTAAGAAGTCTGAGGGCTTTC
>CAVDKC010000136.1:0-5421 GCA_963609615.1 Oribacterium sp. | reverse complement strand
ATTATTAGCATAAGATTTGTAAGAACAGAAAAAAAGTATTATATTTGCAAAAGAATTTAAAGAAAGAATTATGAGTTACTTACCTAGAATTGCCGATGCTCAATTGGAAGAGCGTCTTGAAGCTTTTGGAGCTGTCCTTATAGAAGGTCCAAAATGGTGTGGCAAAACTACTACTGCCACACAAAAGAGCAAGAGTATCATTAAAATGCAAGACCCAGAGATGCAAGAGGAATATTTAGCAACAGCTGCCTCCAAACCCTCTCTACTTCTACGTGGTGAAAATCCTCGCCTAATTGACGAGTGGCAAGACGCACCAGTACTTTGGGATGCAGTACGCACGATGGTAGACACTCGCCAAATTCCAGGCCAATTCATCCTTACCGGTTCAACGGTAGTTGACAGAAAGAAAATACACCATTCAGGAACTGGACGAATCTCTCGTATAAAAATGCTACCTATGAGTCTTTGGGAGTCTGGTGAATCAAACGGAAGAATATCACTCCAAGAGCTTTTCGACAACCAATCGCTTGATATAGATGGTATCACATCCAACATGACGATTGAAGAGCTCATTTTTGCAGCATGCCGTGGCGGTTGGCCAGCATTCATCAACATGAAAACAGACAAAGCCAAGCTCCTCATAGCAAAAAACTACGTAGATGCTATCTGCCGAGATGATATATCAAGAGTGGATAATATACAAAGAGACGAACGTGTAACACGCGCCATATTACGTTCATACGCTCGTAACATATCAACACTTGCCAAGAATACAGCACTTTTGGCTGATGTTACCGCATCTGGCGAGGTGTCACTAACGGTAGGAACATTAGATGATTACGTAACATCACTGAAACGTCTGTTTGTCATCGACAATATAGAAGCATGGTGTCCGGCAATACGTAGCAAGACTGCAATACGAAGTGGCATAAAACGAGCTTTTATAGACCCTTCCATTGCTGTTGCGGCTTTAGGGCTTACTCCACAGGCATTGACGACACAACTTAAAACTTTTGGTTTTATCTTTGAACAAATGTGTGCTCGTGACCTACGGGCTTATGCCCCTGGTTTTAGTAATCATCTCTCATACTATCGTGACCGTTATGGATTAGAAGCAGACCTTGTGCTTCATCTTGACGATGGTCGCTATGCACTCATAGAGTGTAAATTGGGTAGCCGTGAGATAGAAGATGGGGCAAAGCATCTGTTGGAAATAAAACGATTGATAAGGGAGCACAACAAAACTGAAAAACAAATACCTCTCAGAGAGCCAGACTTACTTATTGTTATGACAGGAGGCAGTATGGCATATACTCGACCAGATGGTGTAAAAGTCATACCATTAGCTTGCTTAAAAGATTGAAAACAATGAGCATCAAAGTTTCCGACATATATGCTTGTCGGAAACTTTGACAAATATCTAAGAACTTTCTAAAAAATTCTGTGGGTCAACCTTAGGTCTATCACTGGATAAACCTTGATGGCCTTGAAAAGGCTCACATAGTCGCCTACCTTACCTGGAGAGCATTCAAAACATCAATACGATTATTCCTTGGCAGCTTTCAGTTCTTTATCCCATTTCAAGAGCTTGTTATACTCTTTCTTGGTGATGCGCATGAAACTGCCGTGCTGAGGACCAGTTACACCCTCGATGTCTACTGGGTCATGGAAATTGCGGAGGTTCTTGTCGGCCTTGCAGATACGATAGTGCTTAGGGTTGTCGCTATACTGGATGTAAGCCACATGCCAGGTATCCTCGCCGATGAGCTGGAAGGCACTGCTACCCTCACAATTCTTTCTGCCCTCGAAGCTTACATAGTCATTCTCCACAGGCTCGCCCCATCCGTGAGTGAGGTTCTTGCTAGTGGCGGTATAAATGCCTGGCTTGCCACCTTCCTTCTTGATGAGCATGTGGTAGAGCCCATCGCTCTTCAGATAGTTGATGTCGGCATCGATGGTGGCATATCCCCAGTCGAAGAGCAATTTAGGAGTGGTTATCTTGGTAAAGCTCTTGTCGGCATAGCTGTAGTACATACGGTCGTACTGTTCCTCTGCGCGGTTGAGCATAGAGTAATAAATCATGTATCCGCCCTTCTCGCCATTCTCCCAACGGTAGTCTGGGTCCCAGAATATCTGAGGTGCCCACACACGGTTGATGGTGCTCCAATCCTTGTAAGGAGACTGGGCTGTAGCTGCATCGCAGAAATTCTGCATACCCTTGCGATAGTCGAAGGTAACGCTGGTCCAGTGGATGAGGTCATCGCTCTTGAGAAGGTCGATACCATAGTTGTCCCACTTGTGGCTCTTTGCCACACACATATCGGTAGTCACCATAATATAGCCCTTGCCATTGTGGGTACGAGTGATGTAGGCATCGCGAGTACCGCCCTCGATGCGGGCATGCTCCTTGACATCGAAGATAGGCTTGCCATCGTTGATATCCTGATAGTGATAGCCATCACGTGATACGGCATAAGCCGTCCACTCTCCCTTGTCACTCATGTGGCAATAGAGATAGCCATAGTCACCCTTTACTAAGTTTTGCGCTTGCATTGGCATGAAGGCAGCCAATGCCAAGAGAACAGTTGACAATTTTTTCTTCATCGCTTTGTTGTCGTTAGTTTTATAATTATTAGTTGATTACATATTGTGTGCAAATTTACGCTTTTTATTTGAAATGTCCAAATAAAACTGCCAACATTCTGCAAAAAAGGGAGGCAAACCTCATCACAAGGTCCGTCTCCCCCACTTATAGTTATAAATAACCGATATTACTTATTCAAGAACTTGTCTATCTGGGCAGCAATCTTTCTGCCGCTAGCCATAGCTCTTACTACCAAGGAAGCACCGCTGGCAGCATCACCGGCAACAAATACATTCTCGGCAAACTCTGGTTGCTGTGGCTTCAAGAAGCCCATTGCCAAGAATACTGCCTCTGCCTTGATAATCTCAGGTTCGCCTGCCTCTACCATCAATGGGCGACCGCCCTCTGGGTTTGGCTTCCAGTCGATAGGCTGTACCTTGACACCTGTCAACTTGCCGTTCTTGCCCAAGAACTCCAAGGAGTTGATGTTCCAACGGCGGGTACAACCCTCCTCGTGGCTTGATGTAGTCTTGAGAGTGCGAGGCCAGTTAGGCCATGGATTCTTAGGATCCTCTGGGCCTTCCACAGGCTTTGGCATAATCTCTATCTGGGTTACGCTCTTGCAGCCCTGGCGATGAGCAGTACCGATACAGTCGGAACCTGTATCACCACCACCGATTACCAATACATCCTTGCCCTTGCAGTTTACCAACTCGTCTTTGCCAAACTCCATACCTGCCAAGATACGATTCTGCTGAGAGAGAAGTTCGAGGGCGAAATAAACACCCTTCAAGTCTCGTCCAGGAATCTTCAGGTCGCGAGCCTCGGGAGTACCTGTAGAGACAACATAGGCATCGAAGCCCTCTGGCAATTGGGTTACGTCTATCTCCTGATTGTATTTGAACTCGATGCCCTCTTCCTCCAAGAGGTGGAGACGGCGGTCGATGATGCTCTTGTTGAGCTTGAAGTTAGGAATACCGTAACGCAACAAGCCTCCGGCATTCTCACGTGCCTCGAAGACTGTTACCTTATACCCCTTATGGTTCAACTGGTTGGCTGCTACCAATCCAGCAGGACCGGCACCGATAACTGCCACGGTCTTACCATTACGCTCTGGTATCTCCACGTGAACATAGTCCTCAGAGAAGGCGTGCTCCACAATGGCGCACTCATCCTCCCGGTTGGTAGTAGGCTCGTGGTCCATCAAGTTGAGTACACAAGCCTTCTCGCAGAGTGCAGGACAGATACGACCTGTAAACTCCGGGAAGTCGTTGGTGGAGTTGAGCAGGCGGTAAGCCAACTCCCAGTCGCCCTTGTAGAGGGCATCGTTCCACTCCGGTGCCTTGTTGCCCAGCGGACAAGCCCAGTGGCAGAAAGGCACACCGCAGTCCATACAACGACTCGCCTGCTGACGGCGGTCATTACTATTCAATGTTTGTTCTACCTCGCTGAAGTCGAGGATTCTATCGTGTATTGGCCTATAACCAGCTTCCTTGCGAGGTATAGTCAAAAATGCTTTTGGATTTCCCATCTGATTACGTTGAAATTTGAAAGTTGAAAATTGAAAGTTATGATATGCATAAGGTTCGAAAATTGAGAATTGAAGATTAAATATTGAAGGTTATGATGAATCCATCAAATTATCAGGTATCACCCCAAGCTAATCATACCTCCCTATCAAGGTAATCATAACTTTCAACCTTCAACATTCAACTTTCAATGTCAATAGTCTCTCTGCATATCTGCAATCTTCTGCTGCAACTTCTTTACCTGCTCTTCCTGCAGTACGCGCTTGTACTCGATTGGCACTACCTGGATGAAGTCCTCCACGTAGTGGTTCCAGTCGTCGAGCATGGTGCGGGCTAGCTTACTGCCTGTGTAGAGGTAGTGCTGTCGAATCAACTCGTGCAGCTCCTTGCGGTAGGTGCTGTCCTCCACGAGGTTAATCTCCACCATGTCCATATTACAGAAGTAGTCGAAGTTGTGGTGCTTGTCCCATACATAGGCTACACCACCACTCATACCTGCGGCAAAGTTACGGCCCGTCTCACCGAGCACTACCACACGACCGCCTGTCATGTACTCACAACAGTGGTCGCCTGCACCCTCGATGACGGCGATGGCACCAGAGTTACGAACACCGAAGCGCTCACCTACCTTACCATTGATATAGAGTTCACCACTTGTGGCACCATAGAGACCTGTGTTACCGGCGATGATGTTGTCTTCTGCGGCAAAGTTGCTGCGGATAGGAGGAAGGATGGAAATACGACCTCCAGAAAGTCCCTTGCCAAAATAGTCGTTAGTTTCACCTTCAAGCTTGAAGTCGACACCCTTTACCAGGAAGGCACCGAAACTCTGACCGGCAGAACCCTTGAACTTCACGTTCACAGTCTTGTCTGGCAGACCTTCCTCGCCATACTTGGAGGCGATGAGACCGCTCAGCATCACACCGGCGGCACGGTCTGTATTCTTGATGGCAAAGTCGAGGTTTACCTCTTCCTGATTCTCGATGGCTTTCTGCGCACCACGTATCAACTGCTGGTCGAGCACGTTGTCGAGGTCGTGTATCTGCTCGGTGCTATGATAGAGCGTGCCATGTCCGGTCTCACGATGGAGGAGACGGGAGAAGTCGAGCAAGTCTACCTTGTCGTCGATGAATTTGGCAGTCTCCAGGTCGTTGGCATCGAGGCCCTCTGTAGGTACTACCTCCTCGTCCTTCTTGCGGACGATGAGTTCGGTATGACCGATAATGTCGTTCAATGACGTGTAACCCATCTCTGCCAAGTACTCGCGCACCTCCTCGGCGAGGAAGCGGAAGTAGTTGATGAGGTACT
>CAVDKC010000135.1:0-5508 GCA_963609615.1 Oribacterium sp. | reverse complement strand
TGTTACTTTATAGAGAGGACACAAAAATGTACCAAGTTATTTTTTAATCATTACTAAAAGGTCGCTTCCTAGATTTTAGGAGCGACCTTTTATCATATCTGCTACGTAGAAGTGATATGTTTCGGAAGTGGTCCCACCGAGAATCGAACTCGGATCAAAGGTTTAGGAAACCTCCGTTCTATCCGTTAAACTATGGGACCATACCCTGCCGAACCGAGAGCATGATGAGCCTTGATTGGCAATTTGACTGCAAAGATACATCAAATCATTGACAATACAAAATAATTAGCTATGTTTTTATCGCTTATCCTATCAAGTTTGTTTACTTTTATGGAGCTAAACTGTGAGAATCTCTTCGATACGAAGCACGATTCGCTCAAAAACGATTGGGAGTTCATGCCCGAGAGCAACTATCATTGGACTCCTTTTCGCTATTGGGCTAAGCTGAATCATATAGGGCAAGAGATTATTGCGCAAGGAGCTGGTGGGGAATTGGTAGAAGATGCTCAACAGATTTCTTCACAGATTCCAGACTTTGTAGCGATGTGCGAGGTGGAGAATGATAGTGTGATGTTTGATTTGACGAAGCGTTCCCTTCTTCGAGGTGCGGGATATGAATATGTGATGACCAGTTCGCCGGATGAGCGAGGCATAGATGTGGCTTTGATGTACCAGCCATTTTCTTTCCGGTTGTTACGCTCTTATCCTCTGCGTATTACGCCGCTGCCAGCCACTCGCCCCACTCGTGACATTCTCTATGTATCTGGTCGGATTATGTCTGGCGACACTTTGCATATTTTTGTGGTTCATGCGCCTAGTAGGCGAGGGGGAGAGCGTGCTTCACGATCTTATCGCTTGCATGTGGCACAGCGGTTGGCAGCATCGGTCGATTCTATCTATGCATTGCAGTCTGACGCCAAGATTGTGATAGCAGGTGATTTCAACGACTATCACGATTCTCCAGCCCTCAAGTTGCTTTATGCCCATCACCTTATTAATATATCTGCGGATGCAAGGGGAAGTCATGGTGCCAAGGCCACTTATCGTTGGCATGGAGAGTGGCGAAGCCTGGACCAGATGCTTTGCAGTCCTTCTATGGCTGCCAAAAAGATGGATTGCGTCATTGGCGACCAGCCTTTCTTGCTGGAAGATGATGAGAAATATGGTGGCAAGAAGCCTTTCCGTACCTATCTTGGTCCAAGGTATCTGGGCGGTTATAGCGACCATTTGCCGCTAGTGGCAAGGTTTAAGCTAGCTCTGTAGGTAGTCACTTTATCTTTACCTCACAAAGGTAACCCCTTCACCTCGAAGTCGTGTTTCAGTTCGATGCCTGTTGGGGCCTTGGCTATCACCAGGCGGTCTTTCGCTGCCATTGAGAGGGAAATCAGTCCCAAGACTAGTGTCAATAATACTTTGTTCATAGGGCAAAATGTTTATGGAGTTAAAGGAATGTTCCGTTCCAAACTTCGGAACGGCCATTCCGTACAACGGAATGTGCGTTCCGTACTTTGGAATGCACGTTCCGTTGTACGGAACGGAACTTTTATCTAGGTCAAAGGAAAACTTTCCTTAGCCTTCTTGGTATTTTCTGTTATATTGCTTATTTCTTTATTTTCTTATGGTTTACCACATAGATTCCATCCCCCATTCTATTCCACTGTCCCGAAGTCCCCATAAACTTTCCATCCAGAGCATACACAGTATTTGTCTGATGCAAGGTTTCTAGGGCAGATACAGACTTGATGGCAGTAACCTCATCCAAAGAGCTAACAAAACCAATATAGCTAATGACAGAAGTTCCGGTAGTGGATGTCAAGCCAAAGATGGTTTGTCCTGTAGAGAAGTTCCAAACATCTCCTTTACAATTCTCATCAATATTTGACTTTGTGATATCCCAAGCCACTAGTACTTCGTCGCCTACCTTCTGAACTTTCGTAGGAGCTACCTGCGAACCTTTGTTTTTACCGTTCAGCCACCACAAGTAGCTCTTGCCTGTACCCATTGCAAGATTAGTACCTTTTACAACCAAGTACTTCTGATTACCCTTCACATTATAATCAGTATTCTGCCAGTCCATCATCAAGCACATATTATTGTTGCCTGTTCCACAGTTCACTTTCACTAGATTACCTTCCGCATCATAGCTAATCTTGTCTTGTGAGACACGCCCGGCATCACCCGTTTTCCACTCTGTAGCTACAAACTTGTAAGCACCATCATTGTACTTATCCAACAAGCGGAGATAATAAAGGCCAGGTGCCATACCATCGCCACTGGCGGTAAGGCGGAAAGTGATTTTCTCCTTAACGGTATTGTCTGCGTTCAACAGCATGCTGGCAGGGATGCCAAACTCAATGTTGTAGAATCCATTATCGTCAGCAGTCTTATAAGAAGAAGGAATAGTCACGGTTGCCAACTCCTTGCCGTCAATCGTTATCGTTCCTACACGTCCCTTGTCTGCAGTGGTAAAGCGACACATAATGGAGATGCTATCAGTCTTGCCGCTAGTGTTGGAAAGCGTATATTCCATATAGCCACCCTTTTTGGCATCACGATAATACTCCCCTTGGTAACTGCCTGTACTTGAATCGTCAGAATGGGCAACATCATGCCCAGCTTCACTCTGCTGTTCTCCTGTTGCCACGAAGTCGAGGGTGCGAGCCACTAAGGCTTCCTCTATGGCATCAGCCCGTCCCATGTCACTTGCCGCATAGTTTTCTGCCGTCTGCTGATACCAATAGCAGTTATAGCGAGCATGGTGGATGGTATAGAAAGGTACCAACTGGAGCTTGTCCCAGCGTCCCTTATTTTGGGCATCACTTGCATCGATAGTGAAATGACAAGGAGTATCTGTAGCGGTAATCCGCTTCAGGACCTCCTCACGCTTACCTATCAGCAATGGAGAAGAAGAGATAGAAAGACGTTTGGCTACAGAACCTGGTGCATGATCCATACGGCCTTCGCCCGCATATTCATTCTGCAGTGATTCATATTTCAGCCCTGTATTCGCAGCTTCTTCCTCATCCTGGGCAGTGGTTTGGGAAGCCAACAAGATAGGGCCATACTTGAAAGCAATGTAATCAGTGTAGTTAGGACAATTCTCATAACGAAGTTGCATAGGCAATGTTATCTCAACTACATCGCCCGCATTCCAAGTACGAGAAACAGTCACATAGCTCGCCGTGCCTTCTGTTACGCCTGCTTCTACGGCAGTGCCGTTCACTTTGATGGCATAGTCCTTGCCTGCCCATTGAGGATGACGGATGGCCAGATCGAAAGTACCAGCCTTGTCTATGGTAATCTTGGTAGACTGTGCATAGGGGAATGCCGTTTCTTGCGTCAAAGCAAAATGTTCATCCTCCAATTTGGAAGCGGTAAAGAGGTTAACGTACAAAGTCTTGTTATCCTCGGAGTGTGTATAGATGAAATGCCCATACTTCGAATGATTTTCCATGCCTGTACCCACACAGCACCACATGGCTTGGTCTACTTGTGAATAAACTCGATAACTCTGCGGACGTAGACTTGTAAAGTAAACATAACCGCCCGTCTTTGGGTCTTGAGTAGAAAGGATATGATTCCACATGGTGGCCTCATAGAAGTCTGCATACTTGGCCTCGTGGGTCTCGTCAAACAAGTCTTCAGAAAGTTTGAGCATATTATTGGAGTTGCAACTTTCCGGGCCGTCAAGATTGGTAATGTACTGCTCCGACTTTGATGCTGGCAAGAAATGCTCGCTCACGCTATTACCACCGATACATACGGTACGGTTGGTAGCCACATCCTCCCAAAAGTTATGGGCTGCCTTCTGATAGCTGGCAGTAGCAGTTCCACCATCACGCAACTCCTCTTGATAGATTCGTTCAAAACCGATATATTTAGGAACTTGCGTATTGGCGTGTTTGCTGTCTAAGAAAGTTTTGCTGAGTGTCTGCATTCCATTTATCATAGACTGATGGCTGTACTTCTTGGCTGCATCCAAGTATTTCTTGTCACCCAACAAACGATAAGCATCTGCCAAGGTCTCATTCATGCCACCATGCTCCCAGCCGAGAACATCCTGCATTTGGGTAGTTGTAAGTTTACTCACAACATCGACACTCCAATCGCACATTTTCTTATAAAGTTCCTTAGCCAAGTCGCTGTCTGTATAGAGCCAAGCATCACGCAAACCTGCCAACACCTTATGCTCACAATAAAAAGGAACCCATCCTCCATATTTCTTAAACTCCGCCAGATTCGCAGAATATAGACCTGTCCAAATCTGATTGATAGGTTGACCTCCTAAGAATCCTTTTAATCCCTTCGTGTTCTCATCATAAGCTTTTTGGCAATCATCTAGCACCCCCAACATATAATCCAGGCGTTCTTTCAGGACAACCCGCTTGTCAGCATCATGCTCTGCTGCATAAGCTAATGCCAATGCCGTAAGATAATGCCCACCAACATGTCCTTCCAATGACCATGAAGTTAATCCCCAATTGGAGAAAGAAGGATGCTGTACCTGCCAGTTGTAATACTTGGATGAAGAGCTGGAAGTCAAACCTGCCTGACGGATGAAAGGAGTTAGCAAACGGTCGACGTCATACTTCAATAGCAAGTCGAAATTTAAATCCATTGCTTTCTTAAATGGCCCATCTAGCAAGGTTACTTGTTCCAAATTGAAATGTTGCGGATAAATTTCCTCCTGTGCTTGAACCGACAAAGAAGAAGTAGCACACAAAGCTAGTGCTAACAATGCTCTCTTTTTTGTAAAATACATCATAATGATTAAGTTTATAAGTTTATTAAGTTTATTGAAAATCAATTATACGGCTTCACCCATCCAAGTTCCCATCTGTTGGCGTGAAGTAAATAAATTATTCGCATGGTTATATAACCAATATTTGCGAAAACGACAATTACCAAGCGAAAGGTGGGTGCAGAATCTCTGATAGAAGAGAACTCTAGCATCCACCTTTTCCTATATTATATTTTGTGATATGTAGAATTATCCGTAGATAACCTTGCCATTCTCATCCTCGTAAGGAGCCAAGTCCTTGGAGTACTGGTTCATGGCACGGAGGCTCATACCCATAGAAGAGAAACCACCATCGTGGAAGAGGTTCTGCATCGTCACCTTGCGGGTGAAGTCGGAGAACATCATCACGCAGTAGTTGGCACAATCCTCTGCTACGGCATTGCCGAGAGGAGACATCTTGTCGGCGAAGTCCATCATGTTCTCGATGTCCTTGATACCCTTGCCCGCAGTAGTGGCAGTAGGACTCTGAGAGATGGTGTTGATGCGCACGTGCTTCTCGCGACCGTAGATGTAGCCGAAGCTACGGGCAATGCTCTCCAGCATGCTCTTGGCATCAGCCATATCGTTGTAACCGAAGAAGGTACGCTGAGAAGCCACGTAGGTGAGGGCTACCACAGAACCCCACTCGTTGATGGCATCCAACTTCTTGGCCACCTGCAACATCTTGTGGAAAGAGATGGCAGAAATATCCAAAGTCTTGTTCAAGA
>CAVDKC010000134.1:0-5753 GCA_963609615.1 Oribacterium sp. | reverse complement strand
AGATAGCTGTGTTCTCACCGTTCATGTCGCAGTTAGCAGAGCAGTGCATAGAAGCCATACCCTTCAATGGCAAGTAGTAGTTCATCATAGAGAACATACCCTTCTTCATCTCACCACCATACCATGTATTGATGATAACCTGCTCCTTAGAAGTTACGTTGAAGGCAACGCAAGTCTCAGAGTTCAAACCAAGCTCCTTGTAATCTGTTACCTTAGCCTTAGAAGCGTTGTAAACGATGAAGTCTGGCTCGAATGACTCAAGCTCCTCTGCTGTAGGGCGGATGAACATGTTTGTTACGAAGTGAGCCTGCCAAGCAACCTCAACGATGAAACGAACTGCCATACGTGTATCCTTGTTAGCACCGCAGAAACCATCTACTACATAGAGGTTCTTGTTGCAGAGCTCGCCCTTAGCGATAGTCTTAACCTTGTCCCAAACCTCCTCAGACATTGGGTGGTTGTCATTCTTATATTCATCAGAAGTCCACCATACAGTGTCCTTAGAGTTCTCGTCTACTACGATATACTTATCCTTAGGTGAACGACCTGTGTAGATACCAGTCATAACGTTAACTGCACCTAACTCTGTCTGCTGACCTACCTCATAACCTTCGAGACCAGCCTTTGTCTCCTCCTCGAACAACTGCTCGTAAGAAGGATTGTGAGCGATTACTGTAGCACCAGTAATGCCGTACTTTGTCAAATCTAACTTTGCCATTTTTATTAAATGTATTTAAGTTGTGAATTAATTCTTTCTATACCTAAGGTCAAGCAGAAGCAAACTTCTCCTAAAACCGCCGCAAAGTTACGAAAAATATGTCTTACAACAAAGATTCTAGAACACAAATAAGTGATTTTAAAATCTTTTTAGGTTAAAGAATTTAAAATCGAATTTCTCCGTCCGCGATTTGCCACATTGAGTTAGCAAATATTCCGAGCGTTCTTTTACGAAAAAATACAGGTTACACCTATTTAATATATGACAGCATTGCATGGGAACCATAAGCCATACCTTCTGCGCCCACTGTAGAAAAGAGAGAAATTAAGGAAAAAATACCAACAACACCAAATTTATGCTCTAAACATTTTGCAGTCTCCATGATTTCCATTATCTTTGCACCAATTTAGGCAAACATTAGCATAAAAACTACGACAATGAAAATCCATAACCTGAGCGAGCAAGACAGCATCATCAACCGCTACTTGGCAGAGATGCGCGACTGCGACTATCAAAAGAACAGACTTCTCTTCCGTAACAACATCAAGAGAATCGGTGAGTACGAGGCTTTTGAGATTTCAAAGACCCTCAACTACAAGAATCAAAAGGTGACTACACCACTTGGTGTAGCAAATGTCAATCTCCCTACAGACAAGGTGGTAATCGGCACTATTTTCCGTGCGGGACTCCCCTTCCACGAAGGCTTTCTCAATATTTTCGACCACTCAGGCAATGCCTTTGTGAGTGCTTACCGTGAGTACACCAACGAAAGCCACACCGAAGTGGGCGTACACATCGAGTATCTCGCTACACCGGAGATTGAGGACAAAACGCTCATCATCGCCGACCCAATGCTTGCCACTGGCATCAGCATGGAGATGGGACTGAAAGCTATCCTCACCAAGGGTACTCCCAAGCACATACACGTGGCTTGCGTACTCGCTGCTCCTGAGGGTATCGAGCACATCCAGAACACCTTCCCTGACGACAAGACCACCATCTGGTGCGCCTCTATCGACGAGGGGCTGAACGAACACAAGTATATCGTGCCTGGCTTCGGCGATGCCGGCGACCTCTGCTACGGCAACAAGCTCTAGATTTGTCCAGACTCCACCTGGCGCACCACCCTCTCCGTGAGACGGTCTACACCATTAGGGTCATACTTCTTGGTAAGACTAGCTCCAAAGAGGGAGGCGAAGGCCTGGTAGAAGCCAGCCCGTATAGGGCCCAGGAAGGCTTGGATAAGCTGATAAGAAGAAGAGTTGCACTCACGATACACTAGTTTGATACAGAGCTTACCCTGGGCATAAGTAAGTTTCTTCATGCGAGGGGTATATTCCTGCTTGATGCTCTTCTCCACGAGTTTCATATGGGCATCCTTCGCCTTCTTGTTTGGGAGAGTTTCCAGGTAATCGCCCGTCTCGATGATAATCTTACGTACCTCCTTGGCGATAGGCAACACTTTCTTGATATTGTAGACGAGGCGGTTGTATGCCATGCGTTGCTTGGCATCCTTGAATTCTGGTTGTGGGTAAACATACACATTGTTTACCTGTACATATTGTATGCTGTCCTTATCCAATAGCACCTTGCCTACCTTCACCATAGGTTCGAAGGTAGGCGCATCCATGTCAACCTCCCTGTCCTCAGGGTTGTTGCCATCCGTCTGTGCCATCATCTGCAAGGAGATACTGAGGAGCATCGCCAGCATCAAGAATATCTTTTGTTTCATATCTGGGCGCAAAATTACAGATTATTTCCCACTTAAAGAAAAATTCTGCCCTTTTTCTTCTTCTTTTTCAGATTTTCGACGTAACTTTGTATTAATTTAAATAACTTGTAAAGGCTAACTGCAATGAAGATATTAATCGTTTTGCCTTGTTATAACGAGGCAGAGGTCTTGCCTAAAACCTTACAGGTACTGGGCAATCTCATAAAAAAAATAAAGAAAGATACCAGTGCCGACACGCAACTACTCCTTGTCGACGATGGCAGTCGCGACCAAACTTGGCAATTGATTTCTGATGCAGCCAAGGAGCGTGGGTACGTACATGGCATCAAACTGTCACACAACCGTGGGCACCAGAATGCACTCTGGGCAGGCATGGAGGCAGCCGTAGACCATTGCGATGCGATGGTGAGCATTGATGCCGACTTGCAGGACGATGAGAATGCTATCGTCGATATGGTACAGCAAGTGCTAGAAGGCAAGGATATTATATATGGTGTACGCAAGGAGCGCAAGACCGACACTTTCTTCAAGCGATTCACGGCACAAGCTTTCTATAAGCTGATGCAGACTGTAGACAAGGATACTGTCTACAACCATGCCGACTTCCGCATGATGACCAACCGAACACTCAAGGCTCTGATGCAATATCCGGAGCGCAATCTCTTCCTCCGTTCCATCGTTCGCCAGCTAGGCTTCCGGGAAGGATTTGTATATTACGACCGCAAAGCTCGCGAGGCCGGCGAGAGCAAGTATCCTCTCAAGAAGATGCTTAGCTTCAGCATCGATGGCATCACTTCCTTCTCTGTGGCACCTTTGCGATTCATTACCTTTATTGGGTTGGCGATGACACTTATTGCTATCATCATGATTATCTTTGCCTTGGTGGAGTATTTCCAGGGTAAAACTATACAAGGTTGGACTTCCATGCTTGTCTCCCTTTGGTTTATCGGGGGTATCATTACGACTGGCGTGGGTATCACGGGCGTATATATAGGCAAGATATATACTGAGGTGAAACGACGTCCACGCTATTTTATCGAAGAAAGAGTTTAAACGCAATACAGATTTCCTGTACAGCCAGAAGAATTCTCCGTTCCGTAGTTCGGAATGTACATTCCGTACTTTGGAATGCACGTTCCGAACTACGGAACACACATTCCGAAGTACGGAACGAAGATTTTATCCAAGTAAAAAAAGTTTTCTCCTAACTCAAATTAGAAAACGTTTTGCCTACTTTCTGTTCATGTGCACTTTTGTACATACAATTATCACGCAGGGAAGTGGGTGCCAGAGACATCGGGCGAAGCATCTTCGTAAATCGGTAGAAAATTACAGGCTTGTGCCATTCCACGGCCTTCTTGATTTCCCAAACCTTCGTAAACGTATAGCCCTTGCCATACTTTTCCTTGAATGCCGGCATGTCTTCCTCAGGAATCATCAGCACACCGTCCTGTGGCATCACCTTGTCAAACTGCTGGATTCTGTCGCCCAGGTAGAAGTTGAGGCTAAAGAAATGAAGCATCTCCACCGACATATAGGAGTAAAGTTTGCCCATGTCGAACTTCTTCTCGATGACTGGAGCCAGTTGTTTGTCTGCCTTCGTGTTAAGAACGGCTGGCTGATAGGCACAATCGAGCGAGATGAAAAGTAAAACTACGGAGGCAAGAGTCTTGATTACGATGCTTTGAGCACTCTCCTTTTTGACGACAGCTGTCAAAGCATGGGCGCCAATGGCTGTGGCAAAGACGATGGTGAAAGTCTCGACCCCTAAGAACGGGATGCTTTTGACCGCATGGAGCATAGCGATGTTGTCGGCTGCATGCTTACCATGGAACATATTATCGGGAACCAACCCCACCTTTACAGCCAAGAAAGCAAGAAGCAGTATGATACTGGCACTGCCTATGACGCAGGCATAGACTTTCAGTGCTCCCACTCTCTCCTTCATCATCCATACGATGTATTCGGCGATGAGATACGCCATGAAAGGATAGCAAGGCAGCAAATAGACGCTGCGCTTGCTTTTCGGAATACAGTAGAAAAAGAGTACAAGCAGGAAGGCGAGCCAGGTGAACACTTGCAGCGGTGTCGCCTTCTTCGCATTCTCTACAAATTTACTTTTAGAGAACTTTTTCCAAGGCTGGATGAAGAGGGAGAACAATAATAATAAGGTATAAGGCAACCATCCTGCGATGAGGGTCACTAGGTTGTACCATGCAGGATTCTCATGTGATTCATATGCCATCTTGCCCATGAATCGGTCGACGTTCTCTTCCTTGACAAGGCGCAAGAACTCGTCGCCTCCTTGTAAATAGGCTGCGTAATACCAGCAGAAAGGGATGATGAGCGAGAGGATGGCAGTCAAAGTCATGCGCCAAACGATGCCCCAGAAGTTCTCTCGTTGGGAGAGCATGAACACACCCATCACAAAGCAAGGCAACACGATGCCTACTGGTCCTTTGGTCAAGGTAGCACCGCTCATGCAGAGGATGGCAAGCCAAGGAAGTTGGTGCTTTCCTTTCTCCCACCATCGGTAGAGTAGATACATGGCTCCCACCATGAAGGCGGTGTTCACCATATCCACACGGCAGTTGATGCCAGCACGATGCACCTCAAAGGCTGTGAGGGTAAGGATGGCAGCGATGAGGCTTACTGGGGTGTTCTTGCGCTTGGCATAGAATATGAAACCGCCTACGACCATTAATATCAGGGAGATGGCAGACGGAAGACGAGAGGTGTATTCGCTGACGTGTCCTGCTATAAGGCTAAAGAAAGCGATGCACCAATGGAAGAATGGTGGTTTGTAAGGAATGTCGCCTCCATTGTTGATAGGCAATATCCAGTTGCCATGCTCGAGCATGGTGTAGGCTACTACAGCTTCACGAGGCTCACCTTTGCTGTTGAAGTCGGTGAGTCCGAGAAAAGGAATCAGCATTAGGATGGCTAGTGCGATGACTAGCATCAGAGCCTTGTTGTATTTTAAACTCATATTCTTTCTTATTTTATGATTTTATTATAACGGATGAGTAAGTCGGAAATGCGATGTGCTTCTGTCAACCGCTTGATTTCTTGTTCTGAAACCTTGCCGCTAGTCGCCACGTTTATATTTCTTCATAATTGTATTTTATTGGAGTTTGGGTGCAAAGTTATGAAAAGAAAAGGGGATATGCAAATAATATGCCTTAAATGTTGACGATAAAGATAAAAAACGAACATATCCTTTTGGAGGAGAAGAGGATATGTTCGTTTTTTGCTAAATATATGCGTTTACTTGAAATTCACAAATCGTAAGTTTCCTGGTCC
>CAVDKC010000133.1:0-5776 GCA_963609615.1 Oribacterium sp. | reverse complement strand
TTCCCAAAGCTCTTCCCGCTGCTTTTTTCGCATCCTTTGTATGCGAGAAAACAGTATCTTTAAGGGTATTTTGCAATGTGTCTATTGATTGATAACTCATTATATTTCTTTTAAAAGATTTATATCATCCAACAGTTCCTTCGAGCGATACGCTCAAGAGCTTCTGTGCCTCAACGGCAAACTCCATTGGCAACTTGTTGAGCACGTCCTTGGCGTAACCGTTCACGATCAAGCCGACAGCCTGCTCGGTAGGAATACCTCGCTGATTGCAGTAGAAGAGCTGGTCTTCTGAAATCTTTGAGGTAGTAGCCTCATGCTCAAACACAGCCGTGTCGTTGTGGGCATCCATGTATGGGAAAGTATGCGCTCCACAGTTACTACCAAGCAACAAGGAGTCGCAGGAACTGTAGTTGCGGGCATTGTCGGCATTGGATGTGGCACGAACCAATCCACGATAGGAATTCTGGCTATGACCAGCCGAGATTCCCTTCGAGATGATGGTACTCTTGGTGTTCTTGCCCATGTGAATCATCTTGGTACCCGTATCAGCCTCCTGATAGTTGTTGGTAACGGCCACGCTGTAGAACTCTGCCACAGAGTTGTCGCCACGCAGGATGCAGGAAGGATACTTCCAAGTGATAGCCGAGCCTGTCTCTACCTGCGTCCAACTCAACTTGGAGTTGACACCACGCAGTTCGCCTCGCTTGGTCACGAGATTGAGCACACCACCCTTTCCGTTCTCATCACCAGGATACCAGTTCTGCACGGTAGAGTATTTTACTTCTGCATTGTCCTTGACGATTATCTCGACAATAGCCGCATGGAGCTGGTTCTCATCTCGCATTGGCGCAGTACATCCCTCCAAGTATGATACATAAGCATCATCGTCGGCGATAATCAAGGTACGTTCAAACTGTCCCGTATTGCGGGCGTTGATGCGGAAGTAACTGCTCAACTCCATCGGGCAACGCACGCCTATAGGAATATACACGAACGAACCGTCGCTGAATACCGCACTGTTTAATGCCGCATAGAAGTTATCACGATAAGGAACTACCGTTCCCAGATATTCCTTCACCAAGTCGGGATGCTCCTTGATAGCCTCACCGATACTACAGAAGATAACGCCCTTCTCACGAAGTTTCTCCTTGAAAGTCGTCTTTACGGAAACAGAGTCCATGATGGCATCCACGGCAGTACCGCTCAACGCCAATCGCTCTTCCAATGGAATACCGAGTTTGTCAAATGTCTTCTCCAACTCTGGGTCTATCTCCTTGTTCTCTGGTTTCTTTGCCAAAGGGTCGGCATAATATGAAATCTCCTGATAGTCTACTGGCGGCACATGCACGTGTCCCCACGTAGGCTCCTTGAGCGTCTTCCAGTAATGGTAGGCTTTCAGACGAAATTCGAGCATCCATTCAGGCTCTCCCTTCTTCTGCGAGATGAGACGCACAACATCCTCGTTGAGACCCTTTTCTATGATTTCAGTATGCACGTCGGTGGTAAAACCATACTCGTATTTCTGGTCTATCACGTCTTTGACAACCTGATTCTGTTCTTTCTCTTTTTCTGCCATTGTTATTTATCAAACAACCTTTCTTATTTTAACCCTAAATAGGGATAAGCCTTTCACGGGCTCATCCCTACCTTTTAATATATATGTAGAGTACGAACAAGAGGATTCTTCCCTCTTCGTTCTTCACTCTTCACTTTCCTTACAACTTTTGCTCCACCTCAATCTCAGTGAAGGTTTCGATGATGTCGCCCTCCTGAATATCATTGTAGTTGACGAGGCTCAAACCGCACTCCATACCAGTGACAACCTCCTTGACATCGTCCTTGTAACGTTTCAATGCACCGATGTCGGCTGTACGTATAACTATACCATCACGGATGACACGAGCCTTATCCTTAGAGTGTACCTTACCCTCGGTAACGAGACCACCGGCGATGGTACCCACCTTAGAAATCTTGAAGGTCTGCTTCACCTCTACCTGACCTGTGACGATTTCCTTTTTCACCTTGTCGAGCATACCCACCATGGCACTCTTTATGTCGTCGATGGCATCGTAGATGATAGAGTAAGTGTTGATTTCCACTCCCTCCCGGTCGGCTGCCTTGCGGGCATCTGCTGATGGGCGAACCTGGAAACCTACGATGATAGCATCTGAAGCAGAAGCCAACATCACATCGTTTTCGGAAATCTGTCCCACAGCCTTGTTGACCACGTTCACCTGAACCTTCTCAGTAGAGAGTTTGATGAATGAGTCGCTCAAAGCCTCAACAGAACCGTCGGTATCACCCTTCACGATAACGTTCAACTCATGGAACTCGCCACGTGCAATACGATGTGAAATATCACCGAGAGTCAAACGCTTCTGGGTACGCAAGCCCTGCTCACGCTGCAACTGCTCACGCTTGTTGGCAATCTCGCGAGCCTCCTGTTCTGTTTCTATGACGTGGAACTGGTCACCAGCAGTAGGTGCACCGTTCAAACCGAGGATGATAGCAGGTTCGGCAGGAGCGGCAGTCTTGATGTTAGCATTACGCTCATTGAACATCGCCTTGACACGTCCCCAAGAAGTACCGGCAAGCACAATGTCGCCAATCTTCAAGGTTCCGTTACCCACCAATACGGTAGAAACATATCCACGACCCTTGTCGAGTGAAGACTCGATGATGGTACCACTGGCACGACGGTTAGGGTTTGCCTTCAAGTCGAGCATATCTGCCTCCAAGAGCACCTTGTCGAGAAGGTCGTGTACTCCAAGACCCTTCTTGGCACTGATTTCCTGACACTGGTACTTACCGCCCCACTCTTCTACAAGCAGGTTCATGTTGGCCAAATCCTCACGGATCTTATCAGGGTTAGCACCTGGCTTGTCTATCTTGTTGATGGCGAATACCATTGGCACACCAGCCGCCTGAGCATGGGCGATAGCCTCCTTGGTGGTAGGCATCACAGAGTCATCGGCAGCGATGATGATGATGGCAATATCGGTAGCCTGCGCACCACGGGCACGCATGGCGGTAAACGCCTCGTGACCAGGAGTATCCAGGAAGGTAACCTTGCGCCCGCTGTTGAGCGTAACGCTATATGCACCGATGTGCTGGGTAATACCACCTGCCTCACCGGCAATCACATTGGTATTGCGGATATAGTCGAGGAGAGAGGTCTTACCATGGTCTACGTGACCCATCACGGTTACGATAGGAGCACGTGGAACCAAGTCGTTCTCATCGTCTTCTTCCTCGCTCACGGCTTCCTGAACCTCTGCGCTCACATATTCGGTCTTGAACCCGAACTCCTCAGCCACCATATTGATGGTCTCGGCATCGAGACGCTGGTTGATAGATACCATGATACCTACACCCATCAAGGTAGAAATGACCTGCGTAACGGAGATGTCCATCATCGTAGCCAACTCGCTTACGGTAACAAACTCGGTGAGTTTCAGCACCTTGCTTTCCTTCTGCTCCTGACGAGCCTGGTCTTGCAACTTCTCCTGAACTGCTTCACGCTTTTCCTTACGGTACTTAGCTCCCTTCTTATTCTGGCTCTTGCTGGTAAGACGAGCGAGGGTCTCCTTTACCTGGCGTGCTACAGCCTCGTCGTCTACCTCTATCTGGCGCTGGTTGTTGCCACGGTTATTATTACCCTTGCCGTTATTGTTGTTGTTATTATTTCTGTTTCTATTTCTATTCTTCTTATTGCCATTGCCGCCATTGCCGCCATTATTTCCATTGCCACCGTTGCCACTATTGTTCTTAGCCTCGGCATTGATGTCAACACGCTCCTTATTGATGCGGACACGTTTTTTGCGGTCGTTGTGCTGCTGCGCAAGTTTCTCCTCACGCTCCTTACGGCGCTCCTCCTTAGACTTTTTCTTAGGCCGAGTGCTCTGGTTGAGAGTAGAAAGATCTATCATGCCCAACACCTTAGGTTCGTTAGACGCATACTTCTTCTCACTCTTCAAGGTAAAGACATTCGAAGAATCTGGAGTTGCAGCAGGTTTGGTCTGCTCAACCTTCTGATTATCATGAGAAGGCTGCTGAGTCTTTTGCGACTGGCCAGGTTCTGCCTTAGGAGTTGCTTTCACCTGCTGATGGCTGACGGCAGCAGCCTCAGGCTTGGAGGCAACAGACTCCGCAGTGCCCTTCTTGTCGAGACTATCCAAGTCTATCTTTCCCAGCGGCTTGTACTGCTGCTGGCCAGAAGACTCCAGTAAGCTTTCGGCACGATGGTCGTTCTGCTCTGGCGCACGTTTTTTATCCTTTACCTTCTTGGTAAAAAGTTTTTCGGCCTGGTCACGAACTTGCTTGTCCTGACTGAAAGCATCATTCAATGCCTTGTATTGTTGGTCGCTGAGTTTAAAGCTCGGCTCGGCCTTGACCTCTCCCAGGTCTTTTCTTTTTTCCAGGAATTCAACTGCCGTCTGAAGTCCTATATTCAATTCACGTAGTGCTTTATTTAATCTGATGCTCATATATTACTATTTATACTCCTTTTTATATTAATATTCTCCTTACAGCACACGCTAGCAAGGAAAATTTTACTGATCGAATTCAGCGCGCAATACCTTGATGACGTTATCTACCGTCTCCTCCTCAAGGTCAGCCTTCTCGATAAGCATGTTGCGAGGAGAGTTGAGTACCTGCTTGGCAGTCTCCAAGCCAATGCCCTTGATGGCATCGATAACCCACTGGTCAATCTCGTCAGAGAACTCATCCAAGTAAATGTCCTCGTCAGCCTCATTCTCATCCACCTCACGGAACACATCGATGGTATATTCTGTCAGCATGGAAGCCAACTTGATATTCATACCGCCACGACCGATAGCCAAGCTTACCTCTTCTGGCTTCAGAAAAACCTCAGCCTTCTTGTTCTCCTCGTCGATATTGACAGAGGTGATATTGGCAGGTGCCAAGGCACGCTGGATAAACAACTTGGTGTTGCTGCTATAGTTGATTACATCGAGGTTCTCATTGCAGAGTTCACGCACGATACCATGTACACGGCTACCCTTCACGCCGACACAAGCTCCCACTGGGTCGATACGCTCGTCGAAGCTCTCCACGGCAATCTTGGCACGTTCTCCCGGCAGACGGGCAATGCGGCGGATGGCTACCAAGCCGTCGATAATCTCAGGCACCTCGGCCTCCAGCAGACGTTGCAAGAAAAGAGGTGCTGTACGGCTCAAGACAATCTTAGGGTTGTTGTTCTCATTGTCGACACGGAGGATGACCGCACGCACGGTCTCACCCTTGCGGTACACATCGCCTGGTATCTGCTCGCTCTTAGGCAAGAGCAATTCATTGTTCTCGTCATCGACGATAAGCACCTCACGCTTCCATATCTGGTACACCTCGCCAGAGATAATCTGTCCCACACGGTCCTTATACTTATTATAGAGAGAATCGTGCTCCAGCTCAAGAATCTTGGAAGCCAAGGTCTGGCGAAGAGTCAAGATGGCGCGGCGACCAAACTTATTGAAGTCCACTGTCTCGCTCACATCCTCGCCCACCTCATAGTCTGGCTCTATCTTACGTGCCTCGGTCAAGGTGATTTCCTTGTTCTCGTCTTCCACATCGCCATCAGCGACAACGACACGGTTACGGTAAATCTCGAAATCTCCCTTGTCTGGGTTTACGATTACATCGAAGTTCTCATCACTACCGAAAATCTTGGCAAGCACATTGCGGAAGCTCTCTTCCAGCACACTTACCAATGTAGTACGGTCGATATTCTTGGTTTCCTTAAACTCGCGGAATGTAT
>CAVDKC010000132.1:0-5944 GCA_963609615.1 Oribacterium sp. | reverse complement strand
GAAGAGTGAAGAACGAAGAGTGAAGAACGAAGAGTGAAGAACGAAGAGTGAAGAACGAAGAGTGAAGAACGAAGAGTGAAGAACGAAGAGTGAAGAACGAAGAGTGAAGAATTCTATTGTAATTAAGAATACAATGAAGAAAGAAGATTTTCTGAACAAGGTGCGCAAGAATACGCACGTGCAATATGATATGCCTGAAATAAGCATTCAGGGCATTCGGTATGAGGATACCTTGCGGCAGTTTGTGGACATGACAGAGGCGGTAGGCGGCCATGTGATAGAAGCGGCGGAAGGTGAGAACCTGGACGATTTGGTGCGGAAGGCTTATCCCGATGCCAAGACCTTCGCCTCGCATCTGCCCGGGATTACCATCGCACAGAAAAACCCTGATACAGTGACAGAGGCCAGCGACCTGAACGGTACTGATGTGGGTATCGTAAAGGGAGAGGTAGGCGTGGCTGAGAATGGGTGTGTCTGGATTCCGCAGACCATGAAGGAGAAGGCTGTGCTCTTTATCTCTGAATATCTCGTGATAGTACTGGAGAAGAAGAATGTGGTAGACAATATGCATGAGGCTTATGCACGCATCGGAATGGACCCTAAGTACAACTTCGGTACTTTTATCTCGGGACCTAGCAAGACTGCCGATATAGAGCAGGCACTGGTGATGGGAGCCCAGGCTGCAAGGGGGGTGACCGTGGTGCTCGTCTAAGTAAACTCTGACTGGGGTATGCAGGGTGATGACAAAAATGTCAGTACTCTGGAAAACAGGAACGTGTCAAAGTGTCAGCAATGATGCTTTGGCACGTTTTTCGTATTGGGCGTAAATGACTGGCCAGTGCTCCATCTGGGATTGGCGGAGGTCGAAACAAATAACGTGAACATTTAAAACAGATAGAATCATGAACATTAAACCATTAGCAGACAGAGTGTTGGTGCTTCCTGCACCAGCTGAAGAAAAAGTAGGTGGAATCATTATCCCTGACACGGCAAAAGAGAAACCACAGCGTGGTAAAATCGTGGCTACTGGTAAGGGTACTAAGGATGAAGAGATGATTCTCAAAGAGGGGGATACCGTACTCTATGGTAAGTATGCTGGCACCGAACTGGAATTCGAAGGTACCAAGTATATGATGATGCGCCAAAGTGACGTGCTCGCGGTAATAGATTAACTTTTTACTTTTAACTTTTAACTTTTAACTTTTAAGTTTTGACTTTTAAGTTTTAACTTTTAACATTATACGAAAATGGCTAAAGATATCAAATATAATATGGATGCACGCGACCTTTTGAAGAAAGGCGTGGATCAGTTGGCTAACGCTGTAAAGGTAACTCTCGGTCCGAAGGGACGCAACGTGGTAATCGAGAAGAAGTTTGGTGCTCCGCAGATTACGAAAGATGGTGTTACCGTGGCCAAGGAAGTGGAACTGGAGAACAAGTTTGAGAATACTGGTGCCCAGCTCGTGAAGAGCGTAGCCAGCAAGACGGGTGATGATGCCGGTGACGGTACTACTACTGCTACGATCCTTACTCAGGCTATCGTAAACGAGGGCTTGAAGAATGTAACAGCCGGTGCTAACCCTATGGACTTGAAGCGCGGTATCGACAAGGCTGTGGCTGCCGTAGTGGAGTATATCAAGGCTCACGCCGAGCAGGTGGACGACAACTATGACAAGATAGAGCAGGTGGCTACCGTTTCTGCCAACAACGATGCTGAGATAGGCAAGCTCCTCGCAGACGCTATGCGCAAGGTTTCAAAGGATGGTGTGATTACCATCGAGGAGAGCAAGAGCCGCGATACCAGCATCGGCGTGGTAGAGGGTATGCAGTTTGACCGTGGCTACTTGAGCGGTTACTTTATGACTGATGCCGACAAGATGGAGTGTGTGATGGACAACCCATACATCCTGCTCTATGACAAGAAAATCTCTAACCTCAAGGAGTTCTTGCCAATACTTCAGCCTGCTGCCGAGAGCGGCCGACCACTGCTCGTTATCGCAGAGGACGTAGACTCTGAGGCTTTGACTACATTGGTAGTAAACCGTCTGCGTGGTGGACTGAAGATCTGTGCAGTGAAGGCTCCTGGCTTCGGCGACCGTCGCAAGGCCATGCTGGAGGATATCGCCGTATTGACCGGTGGTGTAGTTATCTCGGAAGAGAAGGGCTTGAAGCTGGAGCAGGCTACGCTCGATATGCTCGGTTCTGCCGACAAGGTGACTGTGGGCAAGGACAACACTACTATCGTGAACGGACATGGCGAGAAGGCCAATATCCAGGATCGTGTGGCTCAGATCAAGAACGAAATCGAAAATACCAAGTCTTCTTACGACAAGGAGAAACTTCAGGAGCGCCTGGCTAAGCTCGCCGGTGGTGTGGCTGTACTCTATGTAGGCGCCAACTCTGAGGTAGAGATGAAGGAGAAGAAAGACCGTGTAGACGATGCTCTCTGTGCTACCCGTGCTGCTATCGAGGAAGGTATCGTAGCTGGTGGTGGTACCACTTATATCCGTGCTCTTGAGGCTTTGAAGGACATGAAGGGTGACAACGCCGATGAGACTACAGGTATCCGCATCGTGGAGCGTGCCATCGAGGAGCCTCTTCGCCAGATAGTAGCCAACGCCGGTGGCGAAGGCAGTGTGGTGGTAAATAAAGTACGCGAGGGCGAGGGCGACTTCGGCTACAATGCCCGCAAGGATGTGTACGAGGATATGCGCCAGGCCGGTATCGTAGACCCTGCCAAGGTAGAGCGTGTGGCTCTGGAGAATGCGGCCTCTATCGCAGGTCTGTTCTTGACCACAGAGTGTGTCTTGGTAGACAAGCCAGAGCCAGCCGCTGCTGCACCTGCTGCAGCTCCAGGTATGGGTGGCATGATGTAATCGGGGAAACTAATACTTTGATGTCGAAATATGGCATCAAATGTAAAGCATAAATAACAAAAAGAGGGCAATTCATAACGGATTGCTCTCTTTTGGGGTTAAAAATAAGGCGTTTCTTGCAAATTTCTGCAAAATAATTTGGAGCGAATTGGCTTTTTTTGTAATTTTGCAGCGTAAATAGTAAAGAATAGTATCGGCTTGGTAGCCGACAAAGATATTTTTTTGATTTGTTTTAGTAGATTAGTTTTTAAGTAGTTTGTTTTTGAAAATCGGTTGTCGGGAGACATCCGATTTTTTTTAGCCCTTACCCTCCTGATGCCTTTTTTCGATTGCGGCGAGTGTTTTTGCCCTGTTTTCTTTGCGCTTTCGATATAATTGTGTAAATTTGCAGCATGAATATCATAGACAACAAAAAAGCACTGGTCTTCCTGATAGTTATCGGAGGACTCATCTATATCACGAAAGTAGGGCTGGGAATGACCACTACCAATTCGTTCCTGGCCACGCTGGGAGTATTGTTGCTCCTCCTCCTGGGCGACCATTTTGCCCAACGGATGGACGACCATATCAAGCGACGCAAACAACAGCAAACAAAGGAAGAGTAATGGAAAAGCTAATCAGCCTCTATAGGCAATGGAAAGGCGAGGAGCCTCTCGATGTGGTAAAGTTGCCTGGACAGGGAAGCAACCGCCAGTATTTTCGTATCATGCAGCAGAGTGGGGATACTGTGATAGGTGTGGTAGGCACGAGCCGTGACGAAGACCACGCTTTCGTGTATCTTGCCAATCATTTCAAGCTCAGACAGTTGCCTGTGCCGCAGGTGCTGGCGGTGAGCGACGATGAACTTTGCTATATACAGACCGACCTGGGAGGTACATCTCTCTTTGATGCCATTCGCGGCGGCCGGGAGGCTGGCGGCAGATATAACCAAAAGGAGAAGCAACTCTTGGTGAAGACCATCCGGGAATTGCCCAATATCCAACTGCGTGGAGCACGTGGGTTGGCATGGGAAAATTGCTATCCGCAACCAGAGTTTGACGTGGATAGTGTGCTCTTCGACCTCAACTACTTCAAGTATTGTTTTCTGAAGCCTACCGACCTCGATTTTCATGAACTGAAACTCGAAGCCAACTTCCGTCTTTTCGCCAAGGACCTGACGAGCGAACCGATGGACTGTTTTCTATATAGAGACTTTCAGGCACGCAACGTGATGCTCGATGCTGAAGGAAATCCATATTTCATCGACTTCCAAGGGGGGCGAAAGGGACCGTTCTATTACGACCTCGCATCCTTCCTCTGGCAGGCGTCGGCCAAGTATTCGTTCAAGTTGCGTAGGGAGTTGGTATGGGAATATTACCAATCATTGAAAAATTATACTGAGGTGCCGTCGGTAAGGCACTTCGTGAACCGGCTGAGCCTCTTCGTGCTCTTCCGCACCTTACAGGTGCTGGGGGCCTATGGATTCCGTGGGTACTTCGAAAGGAAAAAGCATTTTATCGACAGTATTCCGCCTGCCATCCAAAACCTGCGCGACCTGCTGAAGATGGGGGAGAAGGTATTCCCCTATCCCTACATGATGGACATGCTGAGAAGGCTTACCGAGCTGCCGCAGTTTAAGCAGATAGAGAGCGTGGCGATGAGTCGTGCCGACGGATTCAAGACCACCGACAAGAACATCTACCGGGCACACCCGCAAGACGGACCTGCCACATTCTCCAAGTACGACGGTAAAGGACCATTGGTGGTGAAGGTGTTCAGCTTCTCTTATAAAAAAGGCATCCCCGAGGACACGTCGGGCAATGGAGGCGGGTATGTGTTCGACTGTCGCAGTACCCACAACCCCGGCAGATATGAGCCATACAAGAAGTTGACGGGACTAGACGAGCCTGTAATCCGATTTCTGGAGGACGACGGTGAGATACTCAAGTTTCTGGAGCCGGTATATGCCCTTGCCGACCATCATGTGAACCGATATATACAGCGAGGTTTTACCTCACTGATGTTCTGCTTCGGATGTACTGGCGGGCAGCATCGCAGTGTATATTCTGCTCAGCATCTGGCCGAGCATATCCATCAAAAGTTTGGGGTGGAAGTGCAGATTTGCCATAGAGAGCAAAAGATAGAGCAGGTTTTGTGGGCCAAGTAATAATATTGGCGTGCAAATTTGGCTATCTCATAAAAAGTTAGTAAATTTGCACGCACATTAAGAGTTAGCAATGATGCAAGCAATGATATTCGCAGCTGGGCTGGGCACTCGCCTCAAGCCTCTTACCGACCGTATTCCGAAGGCATTGGTAAGGGTAGGGGGAGAACCCTTGCTCAAACGGGTCATCTTTCAATTGAAAGATGCGGGGTTCACTCGCTTGGTAGTGAACGTTCACCATTTCTCCAGTCAAATCATCGATTATCTCAGCGACAACGATAACTTCGGCATGGACATCCGTATCAGCGACGAGAGCGACAAGCTCCTCGAAACGGGCGGAGGTATCAAGAAGGCTTGGCCGCTCTTCGACCAGGATGCCCCTATCCTGATACATAATGTAGACATCTTGAGCAATGTAGACTTACTGAAGTTTTACCAGATGGGGGCTGAGGACGTGCGTTATGCCGATGGGTATGTGGCTGGCTCCAATGCCGGGCAGCCTCTGGCAGCCCGCCTCCTGGTGAGCGAAAGGAAGACCAAGCGTTATCTGCTCTTCGATGATACCATGCGACTGGTGGGATGGACTAATATCGAGACGGGGGAGGTGAAGAGTCCTTACCGGAATCTTGCTCCCGAGAAATATAAGATGTATGCCTTTTCGGGCATACACATGGTAGCTCCATCGCTCTTCCCGTTGATGGGTGATGAACCTGACAAGTTCCCTATTATGGACTTTTATCTGAAGCATTGCGACAAGGTGCGCATCGAAGGATATGTGAAAAATGACCTCATGCTGATGGATGTGGGCAAGCAAGAAACCTTGCGAGAAGCTGAACAATTTTTAAAGAATTTATAAATTAAAACATAATATTATGCAACAGAAGATTATTATTTTGGATTTCGGTTCACAGACGACCCAGCTGAT
>CAVDKC010000131.1:0-6042 GCA_963609615.1 Oribacterium sp. | reverse complement strand
ACGAGAGATTTTCATTCTCTAAAGAGCAGTTCGACTCTGCTAGGGACTACAAACATATTTTACAAGAAATAAAAATAATAACATAGAGATGGCAAATCACAAATCATCAATTAAGAGAATCCGTCAGGACAAGAAGAAGGCTTTGCACAACAAATATTATGCAAAGACTATGCGCAATGCTGTCCGCAAATTGCGCAACATGTCTGACAAGGAGGAGGCCACAAAGCTCTATCCTACAGTTCAGAAGCTTTTAGACAAGTTGGCTAAGATTAACGTTATCCACGACAACAAGGCTGCAAACTTGAAGTCTGGTCTTACAAAGCACATCGCTAAGTTGGGCTAAGCAATCAAGTCAAAGCAAAGACATAAGTAAGGCTGCATCCCTCATTAGGGTTGCAGCCTTATTCTTTTCCTATAATTTCTATTTTTGGTGTTTTTTCACAAAGAAACCTCCTTATTTCTGAGTTTTTTTTAGTATCTTTGCACGGAAATAAGACAATACTTAAAATGGTAGAAAATCAAAACAACGCAAATAATTATTCTGCGAGCAACATTCAAGTTCTCGAAGGCTTGGAAGCTGTTCGCAAACGTCCTGCGATGTACATTGGCGACATCTCAGAAAAAGGTCTCCATCACCTAGTAAATGAGACTGTAGACAACTCCATCGACGAGGCGATGGCTGGTTACTGTACCGACATAGAAGTTACGATCAATGAGGACAACTCTATAACCGTAGAAGACAATGGACGTGGCATCCCTGTAGATATGCACGAAAAACTCCACAAGTCAGCCCTCGAAGTCGTTATGACTGTACTCCACGCTGGTGGTAAATTCGACAAGGGTTCCTACAAGGTTTCTGGTGGCTTGCATGGTGTGGGCGTAAGCTGTGTTAACGCTCTCTCTACCCACATGATGTCACAGGTATTCCGCGGCGGTAAGATTTACCAGCAGGAATACGAGAAGGGCAAGCCTCTCTATCCCGTGAAGGTTGTCGGCGACACCTCCAAACGTGGTACCCGTCAGCAATTTTGGCCAGACCCTACCATTTTTACCCATACTGTCTACAAGTGGGACATCATTGCCAACCGTATGCGCGAGTTGGCATTCCTCAATGCAGGCATCAAGATTACCTTGACCGACCTACGCCCTAATGAGGAAGGCAAAACCAAACAGGAAGTGTTCCACGCCAAAGACGGCTTGAAGGAATTCGTCCGTTACGTAGATCGTCACCGCACCCACCTCTTCGACGACGTCATCTATCTGAAGACCGAGAAGCAGGGGGTACCTATTGAAATTGCCGTCATGTATAACACGGATTATACGGAGAACATCCACTCATACGTCAATAACATCAATACCATTGAGGGAGGTACCCACTTGACAGGTTTCCGCATGGCATTGACACGTACATTAAAAGCATATGCCGAGGCCGATCAACAAATCTCCAAACAGATTGAAAAAGCTAAGGTAGAGATTGCCCCAGAAGACTTCCGTGAGGGTCTGACCGCTGTTATTTCCATCAAGGTGGCAGAGCCACAGTTTGAGGGACAGACAAAAACCAAACTTGGTAATAGCGAGGTGCAGGGAGCCGTGCAGCAGGCTGTCAACGAGGCGTTGGCTGATTATCTAGAGGAGCATCCAGACGAGGCAAAACGCATCTGTGAGAAGGTTGTATTGGCAGCAACTGCCCGTATCGCAGCCCGTAAGGCACGCGAGAGTGTGCAGCGCAAGAACTTCATGACAGGCGGTGGACTTCCCGGAAAGCTCGCAGACTGTTCCATCAAAGACCCGAAGGAATGCGAGATTTTCCTCGTCGAGGGAGACTCTGCAGGTGGTTCTGCCAAGCAAGGCCGCGATCGTTTTCATCAGGCAATTCTCCCGTTGCGCGGTAAGATTTTGAACGTGGAGAAGGTACAATGGCACAAAGTGTTCGAGGCAGAGTCTGTAATGAACATCATCCAGAGCATCGGCGTACGCTTCGGTGTGGACGGCGAGGACAGCAAGGAGGCCAATACCGACAAGTTGCGTTACGACAAGATTATCATCATGACCGATGCCGACGTCGATGGTTCTCACATCGACACACTGATTATGACTCTCTTCTATCGTTTCATGCCGAGGGTTATTGAGGAGGGGCACCTCTACATCGCCACTCCACCGCTCTACAAGTGCTCATTCAAGAACAAGGTGAGCGAGTACTGCTATACCGAGCAACAACGCCAGGCATTCATCGACAAATATGCCGACGGAGTGGAAGACAAGAACATCCATACCCAGCGATACAAAGGTTTGGGTGAGATGAACCCCGAGCAGTTGTGGGAAACCACCATGGACCCCTCCACCCGCTTGCTAAAGCAGGTGACGATTGAGAACGCAGCACAGGCAGACGAGATTTTCTCCATGCTGATGGGTGACGATGTAGAGCCACGCCGTGAATTCATCGAGCAAAACGCAACCTACGCCAACATTGACGCATAAAGCAAAAGCTACATATTATGGGGTGGACTCTACCATGGGTCTACCCCATTTTAATTTCAGAAGCAAATCAACTAACAAACCACTCTCTCATGAAACAACTTGTCACCATACTAATGCTAATCCTGACAAGCATAGGAAGCAACCAGGCCGCTAACTTACCATACAAGCTATGGTACAACAAACCTGCCTATGCCTTCGAGGAGTCACTTCCTATCGGTAACGGAAAACTGGGAGCCCTCATCTACGGAGGCATACAAAACGACTCTATCCAACTCAATGATATCACCCTATGGACAGGTGTACCCGTCAATCCAAACGAAGGAAACAACGCCTATAAATGGATACCCAAGATACGGGAAGCCCTCTTCCAGGAAAACTACAAGGCAGCCGACTCACTGCAACACTATGTACAAGGGCACAACTCTGAGTATTACCAGCCACTGGGTATGATCAACATCAAGGACCTCAACACAGGAAATGCCACCAACTACTATCGAGAACTGAGCCTTAACAACTCCATAGCAACAACCCGCTACCAACGCAATGGCATCAACTACACCAAAGAGTACTTCGCTTCTCATCCTGACAAGATGATTGCCATCAAGCTCAGTGCCTCTCAAAAAGGAGCCATCAACAGCAGCATTTCCCTCACCTCACTCATCCCTCATCGGGTTAAAGCCTCTCAGCATCAACTCACCATGACTGGGCATGTGCTGGGCGACGAAGAGAACAGCACTCATTATTGCGCCATCTTACGGGTAAAAAACATCGATGGCGAGGTATGGGCTAGCGACTCCACTATACACCTGAAAGGAGTAACCGAAGCCGTCATCTACCTTGTCAACGAGAGTAGCTACAACGGATTCGACAAACACCCCGTCAAGGAAGGAGCATCTTACATTGACAAGGCGACCGACGACGCTTGGCATCTAGCCAACTACACTTACCAAGAGTTCCTACAACGCCATATCACAGACTATCAGAAGCTATTCAACAGAGTAAGCCTCACCTTGAAAGATGCCAAATATGACAACAACCGTCCTACTGACGAGCAGTTGTTTGCCTATAGCGAGAAAAAGGAGCGCAACCCCTATCTAGAGACACTTTACTTTCAATATGGCAGATACCTGCTCATCAGCTGCAGTAGGACACCAGGCATACCAGCCAACCTGCAAGGGCTATGGGCACCAGCCCTACGCTCGCCATGGCGAGGCAACTACACCATCAATATCAACCTGGAAGAGAACTACTGGCCTGCCGAAACAACCAATCTGTCAGAGCTCGTAGCGCCAGTAGACGGTTTGGTAAAAGGCATGTCGGTAACAGGCCGCCACAATGCCCAGCATTTCTATGGTATCGACAAAGGCTGGTGCTCTGGTCACAACACTGACGCCTGGGCGATGTCCAACCCCGTGGGTACAGGCAACGAGAGTCCCCAGTGGAGCAACTGGGCGATGGGCGGTGCTTGGCTTGTAGAGACCCTATGGGACCACTACGACTACACCCGCGACACAGAATACCTGCGCAACACTGCCTATCCGCTGATGAAGGGAGCCGCCGACTTCCTTTTGGAATGGCTCATTCCCAACCCGCACAATCCCAACGAGCTGATAACTGCCCCCTGTACTTCGCCCGAGGCAGACTACATCACAGACAAAGGCTACAGAGGAAGCAGTTTCTATGGCGGCACTGCCGACCTTGCTATCATTAGAGAACTCTTCAAGAATACCATCAAGGGTGCCAAGACACTCGGCATCGATGTCGACTATCAGCAAAGACTGCAAAATGCCCTAGATCGCCTGCGCCCTTATCACATCGGCAAACGAGGCAACTTGATGGAATGGTATCACGATTGGAATGACCAAGACTGGCAGCATCGCCATCAATCACATTTACTGGGGCTCTATCCTTTCCATCAGATTTCCGTTGCCAAGACTCCAGAACTGGCAGCGGCTGCTACCAAGACTTTGGAAATAAAAGGTGACAAGTCTACAGGATGGAGCACAGGATGGCGTATCAACCTATGGGCAAGACTACATCGTGGCGACAAAGCATATCAGATATTCCGCAACTTGCTAACCTATGTGAGTCCAGATGTCTACAATGACAAGCAGCATCACTCAGGCGGCACCTACCCTAACCTCTTCGATGCACACCCACCATTCCAGATAGATGGCAATTTCGGAGGGACTGCTGGTATTTGCGAGATGCTGATGCAGAGCGATGGTGAGACCATCGACTTGTTGCCAGCCCTACCTGCCCAATGGCCTACTGGAGAAATCAGGGGTATCAAGGCACGTGGAAACTACGAGATTGCTCTTGCCTGGAAAAACGGAAAGGTGTCCAAGGCAAGCATCACCAGCAAGAATACAGGCCGAATAACCGTCAACTATAACGGTAAGCAACTCGTTCTCGACTTCAAACAAGGAGAAACTAAGACGATAAAATAAGACGATAAAAAGATATAACAGATTAGCTAAGGATAAGCTACATATATGAAACTTATAACAACATTCATATTATCAATACTTTGGGTACTGAATTCCAATGCACAGGAGTTCGGTATCCATTGGATTTCCCATCCGCAGACAAACGATTCGGCAGAAGTTTGGTTTCGCAAGAGCTATATCATACAAGACCTGCCTATACAAGCTTTCACAACAATTGCCAGTACAGGAAGCTATCGAATATATGTAAACGAGAGAAATGTAACTGGCAGTTTGCTCTTTGATGGCATCAAAGATAGCGTACTCATCAGCAGAACCTTTGACATCACCCATTATCTAAAAACTGGCGAGAACGTCATCGCCGTATGGTATGCCCCACAAGGCAAACCAAGCCTTGGCAAGCAACTATCACTGGATTTCTATGGCTGGGAGCACGACAGTACCCCCTTTTTCCATCAGACAGATGGAAGTTGGCTAACTCGCTGCGTAAGTGGATGCAGCAATGGCAGCAAAGAACACTTCGATGCCAGAACAAACGTACAGACTTGGAAATCAGAAGAATACAGACCACACGGATGGGTTCATCCTTCGGGCAGTTACTCACAAGAAGCCCTTCCCATGGAAGGCTACAAAGTTTTTAAGGCTGAAAACAAACTATACAAGATATTACAACCGGTTACCACCTTCAGCGACTCTATCGGTTACAACATCGACTTCGGCCGCCCTTTTCATGGTACCATTCGTCTTACGCTCAGAAATGCCAAGAAAGGAGACTATCTCTATATAAATGGAAATCGATACATCTGCAATGGAGAAATTGATGAACAAGCCTTTTTCCGCTTCAAATTTCAAAAACAGCGAATCTACACCCTTACCTGGAGTAACCATTTCAGACCAAGCGACATTGTAAACATTGAAGGATTAGAGATATCGGATTAATCCAATTCAGCAAGTACCTGCTCAGCAACGAGACATAGTTCATCATACCATTCCTTACCGAAGCTTTCCGTGAGCGGTCCTTCCAGGAACTTATAAACCGGCAGATTCAGTTCCTCACCCTTCTTGACGGCATCCTTGCAGATGCGCCACTTGTTGTAGTTGAGTCCATACACCTCAT
>CAVDKC010000130.1:0-6084 GCA_963609615.1 Oribacterium sp. | reverse complement strand
ATCCCATGAAGGTATAGATGATGGCTGCGTTCTCGGCAGCATCGTGATTGCCACAGAACAGGTAGTATTTTGTAGATATTTTACTACCAATCAAGCACTTGCTAAATCTGGCAGAATAAGATTTTTTACGGACTAAGAATTGACAGACAGTTGTACGGACATACAGTATATATGGAGGGTAAAGTTAACGAATGTTGATAGTATATCATTAACAAGCCGAGATAATTTCTGAAGAACCATATTTTTCTGTCTCAGAGCACGATGGCTGGATTTTTCCGTTGTGGTCTTGATTTTCGAAAAACAAGGCTCATTATGCACAATTCGAGGGAAATCGTTCAAGTTTTTTATTCTATTGGCTTATAATTCGGGATTTTTATCTAAATTTGCAAACGATAAGGAGCATCGTGGCTTTGCCACCCGCCCCGTCATAACATAAGTATAACAATAAAAATAGAAAAATAAGAAACAGAAAGAACAATAACATAGACATATAATGTATTAATTTACACAGCGTTTACGATTATTCGGAGACTCTCGAAATTTGGCGATTAACAGATGCATCTCTTAGAATAAGTTCAGTGAACGCCTGCGCTATAGCGTAGGCGGAACTTATCTGAGATGCGGGCCACGCCAAATGCCTGAGAGTTGGATAAGTGAAGCCTGCGCTTCTTTTTTATCCTTACTCTTGGGCATTTTTGGATTGTGCTCGTTTTCCTGAAGAATGGTTCTTACGCTTTACACTATAGCGGCAATGTTTTCTATTATCCAAGGATATTTAGTGTTTTGCTGCTTTTCATTAACAGTGGAACTAAAACAATGTATTTAAGTATAGCTTTCCATCTTGTACATATCTCGTATATGGGCAAGATGGGAGAATTATATCTAGATATTAGTTTTGGCTTTTCTATATAATGGCTCAAGAATGAGTAATGGTAAAGAAGCAAATATACAAATTTATTGATTTATTTTGTGGCATTGGTGGCTTTCGCTTAGCTTTTGAAAAGCTAGGTGAGAAATGTGTTTTTTCTTCAGATATAGATTCCTATGCCCAACAAACGTATAATGACAATTTTAAAGTTGTTCCTATGGGAGATATAACGAAGATTGAAGCTTGTGATATTTCTCATTTTGATATATTGACAGCAGGTTTCCCATGTCAACCTTTTAGTTATGCTGGACTAGGGCAGGGATTTGAAGACCAAACAAGAGGTACGTTGTTCTTCGATGTATGTAGAATCTTAGCATACCATAAACCGAAGATGTTCTTTTTGGAAAATGTAAAAGGACTGGTTTCTCATAATGGTGGAAAGACGATGGCAACGATATTGAGGAATCTTCAAGAATTAGGCTATGATGTACATTGGAAGGTATTGAGCTCTTTGGATTTCGGATTACCGCAAAAAAGAGAAAGGTGGTATTGTGTAGGTTTTGACAAAAAGGTGGATTTTGAGTTTCCTAAGCCTTTGTTACAAAAGCCAATTTTGCGTGATATTGTGGACTTGGGCGACACAAATCCTTCTTTGAAATTGAGTAAATTTGAACATGATAGAATACAGTACCATTTTGCTCATTGCCATGAGCAAGAACGTGTACAGCATGATAATTCAAAATATGCACCTAATACAAAGAAAGGAAAATATGGTATCTTTTCTTTTCAAAAGCCTGATGGGTCGTTAAGGTTTCATGTTGGTGACGCTGCAAAAACGCAAATACAAGAAGCATTTTATGCTTGTTTGGATACTTATGCTCCGACGATTATTGCAGGAAGAACACCGAAACTTTGGGATATAGATAGAAAGCTGTCTGTGTTGGAAGCTAAACGATTACAAGGTTTCCCCGATGATTTTAAATTCACGGTTTCTGATAACCAAGCTTATAAACAACTGGGCAATTCTGTAAGTGTCCCTGTTATAGAGAGAATTGCTAAAGAAATGATAAAAGCTTATAATAAATAGTTGCTATGTATTATATATCAAAAGAAACTACATTCAAGGCATTTGATGAATTGAAAGGTAATGTGGAAAATAAGCTATTTGGCCTATTGGGAATATTGAAATCTATAAAAACAGACAAGATAGTTCCAAATATTACCTATAAGTTACTAGATGGTGAAGTCGCTTTTTGGCTTGACTTTCAATTCTATCTTGGCTCTTATGAAGGTTCTTATGGTAGTTCTGATTTATATGTGAAGTTCTCGTCTCAATGGGTTGAGTATGTGTCAGAGAAATTCTTCAAAAATGTAGTCAATGTCTATCCGTTGATAGCCTTTTTGTATAAGTATGAGGGGTTTGAAGAAGAACCTTCATGCTTAGATTTGCTATCACGTTTTTGTCGTGATTATCATTTGAGTCAAGATATAATAAAGGAATGGTTTGATGTGTCGGAGTATGCTATGACTTATAGCCTTAATGTGATTGATACAAATGAACTCAAGGCTTTGCTAGGTATTACGAATAATACAATATCATTTGATAAGCCTTTTTCTGTAAGTGCCCGTGCAGGTGAGTTGTCAAGAGCTCCATTCTTGCAAACATTATATGCTGGTATGGATGGAATTAAATGTTTGCTTATTCTTCGTGAGAATATAGATGATTATTATTTTAGTAAGACAAAAATAGCAGATGAAATTCAAAGCGACATTAATCTAGCTTATCGCCCATACATCACTGCCATCAAGTCAAAACCATTCCTTCTTTTGGCAGGTATCTCTGGTACAGGCAAGAGCCGAATTGTTCGTGAGTTGGCACGTGCTTGTTGGGAAGTTGGGTCAGAAGAGTACGAAGCGCATAAACCAAAGAACTTCGAGATGGTACAGGTGAAACCTAACTGGCATGACTCTTCTGAACTTATAGGATATGTTAGCCGTATCAATGGCGAGCAATTTGTCGTTGGTCCATTCTTGCGCTTTATGGTTAAGGCAATGCAAGACCCTACGCATCCTTACTTCTTGTGCTTGGATGAGATGAACTTAGCACCTGTGGAACAATACTTTGCAGAATTCCTTAGCGTAATTGAAAGTCGCAAGTTAGAAGGCGATACTGTTGTAACTGACCCAATCGTTGATTATGAGCCAACGGAAGCCTATATGAGCCTGATAAACCAATTGTTTGTTGATGATTCGGAAAGGGAGGAATATCTTAAAGCTGATTATGGCAAGCGCTTGACTATCCCCCAGAACCTCATCGTTATCGGTACTGTCAACATGGACGAGACGACTTTCTCTTTCTCTCGTAAGGTACTCGACCGTGCCATGACCATCGAGATGAATGATGTAGATCTGGAGGGCGGTCTTACAGACAAACATGAGGTTATCGGCAAGCTGGGCATAGATGACTTGGTCGGTACAAAGGTAGAAGGTGTGGATGTCTATCAAGACTACAAGGAAGTTTGCGATAAGGTAGTCAGTTATCTGAAGGCGGTGAATGCAGTTTTGGAAGGTACTCCTTTCAAGGTGGCTTATCGCACCCGTAACGAGTTCTTGCTCTATGTGGTCAACAACTTGCCTTATCGCAAGGATGAGGCGGGCAAAGAACTGACAGAAAAAGAGGCTGTCGCTCGTTCCCTTGATGAGATTACTTCGATGAAGGTCTTGTCTCGTATCGAGGGAGACGATTCTAAGGTGTCTGCTGATTGGCTTTCGACTCTTTCTTCGACCATCAAGAAAGGCTTGGACGAAATATCGGGGCACTCTTATACTGCCTATATAAATAAGGTGGAAAATGATGAGGCTACGGAAAAGTCCTTGCTTTCTGTTTCCATGGCAAAACTTGAGGAGATGAAGAGACGATTGGAGTCTGGATACACCAGTTTCTGGAGTTAGTGCTCTGAAAAAAGATATCCTATATTATAATAAGGTGTTATGGAACTGTTGAGGCTAAAGCATCATGACTTTGTGATGACTATCGAATGCTCCAAATTTGGGGCTATTTGGGATAAAGCAAGGAGAAATGTGGGAGCGGAGAATCTTGTTTCCTCTTACTCTTGGTCGGATGGGGTGGAGTATGTCAAGAGGCTTTCGGAAGAAGGTGCTTCGGAGGAGGAAATCTTGAAGGAAACTCCTGCTGATGCCGTGTTTTTCGACAATGCCGACTATCCTATCTGGATAGAGTTCAAGGATTATGTAAAGCATGCCCAGTTTGGTGCTCTCCTTCAGAACGACAATGAGCGATTTAGTTTCAGACATGGCATCCTTGCAGGCTTTCTGAACTTTGGCAATGAGATAGGACGTGCCGAGATTTCCTTTGCTTATTCTGTTGCAAGGAAGAATGAAGAAGGAAAGGTGCTTGCCAAGGAACAGCGCAAGTTCGCTTTCTCTTTCGAGGTGCTCAGTACCAAGCTCGACTATCATAGCCATTGGCGAAAAATCGTGGAGGACATCGAGCAGGAATATCGTATGCTCTCGCTCGATTTCCTGAAACGTACCTTCCATAGTTTTTCTCCAGACGCTCATGGAGAAACTCCTGAGATTATCTGGTGGAGCATCTTCGCTGGAGAGCAGAAGAAATTTGTTGCTGCTTGCAAGAGCATCATCGAGCGCCCACGCCATCGCCTTTATGGGCGTGACGTTTATATTCGGGCAGATAAGTTGCGGCAGATTCCGATGTCGCTTGAAAATGAGATAGCCGAGCATCGCAAGGAACCAGATCGTCTTTATCGCGTCACCCAACAGGTGCAGTCGAACGATACCCAAGAGAACCGTTTCTTGAAATTTGCCTTGTCGCAAATTACGGATAAGTATGCTTCCCTGAAAAGTCGCATTGAGCGAATGAAGGAAATCTCTGATAATACCAGGCAAGATTTGTCTGATACGTATGATGTTCTGAATCGCCTACAACGAAATCCTTTCTTCAGAACGGTAGGGCGGTTTAAGGGACTGAATCAAGAGAGCATGGTCTTGCAGAAAGCCGTGGGGTATAGTCAGGTGTATCGTACATGGAATCTGCTTCGCAAGGCTTATTCGCTGAATGATGGTATGTATCGCTTGCAGTCTAAGGACATAGCCACACTCTACGAAATTTGGTGCTTTATCGAAGTAAGTCATATTGTTAAGAAAGAACTGGGACTCGGTATTTCTGATGTGGAGCATCGCAACCGAATGGAAATGAACGGCTTGTTTACTTGGGAGCTGGGTAAAGGTGAACACTCTCGCATCCTCTTCCGAAAGGATGGGGTAGAACTTGCCGAACTTGTGTATAATCCGAAGAATACGGAACGAATGAATGACAGCATAGGTATGAGCAATCTCATTGTGCCTACGGTGCCACAGAAACCCGACATTGTGCTGCAGTTGACCAAGAACGATATTCAGAAAGACATGAAGATGACTTACCTTTTCGATGCCAAGTATCGCATAGCCAACAAGGATAGTCATGGTGTGGATGTTCCGCCTGATGATGCCATCAACCAGATGCACCGTTATCGTGATGCCATCTATTATCGTGACTATGCTGACGCTCCATTGAAGAAGGAGGTGATAGGTGGTTATATCCTCTTTCCTGGTGATGGACTGCCGACGGATGTGGAGGTGTCGAAGTTCTATCAGACCATCAAGGAGGTGAACATCGGGGCCTTTCCTCTTCGTCCGAACGACGAGGTGAACAGGCGATTTCTTGAAGAGTTTGTCCACGAGTTGATAGAGAGCAAGGCGAGGGATACTGTGCAGCAAATTATTCCGCAGAAGGGAACGGTGATGGAGGTGGATAATCGGGTGCTTGTAGGTATGGTGCGCCCGAGCCACCGACGTGGATACTTGCAAAGTTTTGAGGAGGGGAATGCCACCTTATATTATACAGGCAGCAAGTTCCCAACTTCCATAGCCTTGCAAGACTTGCATTATTTCATACCTTACGTGAAGGGAAAAGGGATTCGGGATGTGTATGAGATTATTCGTATGCGCACGATTACCGGTATCGAGGCGAAGCAAGATGAGGGTAAAGATGCCAAGGATGACTTGCGTTTGGCTTTCGAACTGCGTTACTCTCGTCAGCTTTATCAAGAGTATCAGAAGATCGATGTGTTGAAAATGATTGACTTGACGTTCTTGGATACTACGTTTAGTGAGTTGGATGAACTCGTATAGGAGTT
>CAVDKC010000129.1:0-6214 GCA_963609615.1 Oribacterium sp. | reverse complement strand
CAATCTCGGTCGCAATCACACTCTTAGATGGAGTTCTGAAAAAAAGAATCATACTGTTTTCTCTTTTTATATTATTAATGTATTTATTTCTTTTCGAGTGCAAAGATAATACAATTTGGAATAAGGACAAAATAATTGGGAGACTTTTTCGTTTCCTGTTAGAGTTAATTATGTTTTCGACCAAGGGAATTCCTGTTTTCTGTGCGTTGCAGATGTTTTCCGGGCAGTCTCCTTAGCATTTTTCCCTATGAGAAGGAAGTCAAACGGGCAGTTTAATTTGTTAAAAATGAGGGAAAAAGCATTTTTTGTGGTTAAAATAATCTAAATTGGCTTGACAAATGATGATAATTCTGGTCTTATCTATATCTTTGCAGTGCAAAAGTATGTGTAATACGCTGTTAGTGAATTAAAAACTTAATATTTAGAAATCATTTAAACCAAGAGAAATATGAGACAGACTAAGATTTTAGCGATGGTGATGATGGCTGCTGCCTTGCTCACCACAAGTTGTGCCAGTAAGAAGGAACTTCAGAATTGCCAGAATGAGAATAAGGAGTTGTCCGAGAACTATCAGACCACCAAGGAGAAGCTTGCTGCCACAGAGGCTCGCCTCGCTGCTGTGCAGGAACAACTCTCCGGTGCACAGAAAGATTATGCCAAGTTGCAGAACTCGCTCGACAAGAGTTTGACCAATGCTAACCAGAATAATGTCAGTATCGAAAAGCTCGTAGACCAGATTAACGAGAGTAACCAGTACATCCGCCATTTGGTAGAGGTGAAGAGCAAGAGCGACTCACTCAATTTGGTACTCACCAACAACTTGACTCGCTCGCTGAGCAAGGATGAGATGAAGGAGGTAGACGTACAGGTACTGAAGGGTGTAGTATACATCTCTTTGGCCGACAATATGCTCTATCAGAGCGGTAGCTACGAGGTGAATGCCCGTGCGCAGGAAACCTTGAGCAAGATTGCTAAGATCATTACCGACTACAAGGACTACGATGTACTCATCGAGGGTAATACCGATAACGTACCAGTGAGCACTACTAGTGCCAAGATGAAGAATATCCGCAACAACTGGGATCTTTCAGCTCTCCGTGCATCATCTGTAGTACAGTACTTGCAGGAGCACTTCGGGGTAGATCCTAAGCGTATGACCGCTGGTGGACGTGGTGAGTACAATCCTCTCACTACCAATGATACCGAGGTGGGCAAGCAGCGCAACCGCCGCACCCAGATTATCATCACTCCTAAGCTCGACCAGTTTATGGACTTGATCGACAAGGCTCCAGAGGAGAAGTAATTGGCAATTAAGAATTAATAATTATGGCATACGCCCTTGTTCCAGAGTAGGATCAAGGGGAAACTATAGACAGAGAAGGCATCAATGAGATTAGGGGCTCGTTGGTGCCTTCTTTGCGATTTGTCGGGGATGCTTCGTCGGCAATTGATAGGCATTTCTTGTATAATTATCCAATATGATGAATAAAAGGGAATGGGAATAGCTTTTTCTTGTCGTTTTGAAAGAAAAATTATGAAATCTCTTTCTTTTATTGGATTATTTTATTAATTTTGCAGACAAAATATCAAGTTGCCTTTGCGCGTCCGATAATGATGACAGGTCTGAATGGATCGGGCGATTCTGGTATTTGTACATTGTAAATTATTAATTATACATTAGATTGGGTTATGGAAAAGATTAAGATGACTACTCCTTTGGTGGAGATGGATGGTGACGAGATGACTCGTATTCTCTGGAAGATGATCAAGGACGAACTGATTCTTCCTTTTGTAGACTTGAAGTCGGAGTATTACGACCTCGGTTTGCCTCATCGTGATGAGACAGGCGACCAGGTGACCATCGATTCTGCCGAGGCGGCTAAGAAATATGGTGTGGCTGTGAAGTGTGCTACCATTACCCCGAATGCACAGCGTATGGACGAGTATAAACTCCATAAGATGTGGAAAAGTCCTAACGGCACCATCCGTAGCATCATGGACGGTACTGTGTTTCGTGCTCCTATCACAATCCCTAGTATCCATCCCTGCGTGAAAAACTGGGAGAAGCCTATCACCATAGCCCGTCACGCCTACGGCGACGTATATAAGAGTGTGGAACTCCGTGCCGACGAGCCGGGAACGGCCAAACTCGTGTTCGAGGGCAAGAGCGGCAAGAAGCAGGAGATTGAAATCCACAACTTCGACGGTGCTGGCGTCATCCAGGGTATGCACAATACCGACAAGAGCATCCGTAGTTTTGCCCACAGTTGTTTCAAGTTTGCCATCGATACCAAGCAAGACCTTTGGTTTGCCACCAAGGACACTATTTCCAAGACTTACGACGCACAGTTCCGCAAGATATTTGAGGAGGTGTATGAGAGCGACTATAAGGAGAAGTTCGAGGAGCTGGGCATCGAGTACTTCTATACATTGATCGACGATGCTGTGGCTCGTGTAATCCGCAGCAAGGGTGGATTCATCTGGGCTTGCAAAAATTATGACGGCGACGTAATGAGCGACATGCTCAGCACAGCCTTCGGTTCCCTCGCCATGATGACCTCAGTATTGGTTTCCCCCGATGGCAACTATGAGTATGAGGCAGCCCACGGCACTGTGACCCGCCACTACTATCGCTATCTGAAGGGCGAGGATACATCCACCAATCCAATGGCCACCATCTTTGCATGGAGCGGAGCCTTGAGAAAACGTGGTGAACTGGATGGCAACGAGGAGTTGCAGAAGTTTGGTGATGAACTGGAAGCTGCCTGCTTCGACACCCTCAATGACGGTATCGCTACGAAAGACCTTGTCAACCTGATGGAAGGTGTAGAGGCGAAAGGCGTCAACTCAGCTGGTTTTATAGCTGCTATCCGTGAACGTCTGGAAAAGCGACTCGGCTAATACTTCAAGCATCGAAATACGATAAAAGGCTTATCAAGCGAGGATTTTTCACCTAAACTTGATAAGCCTTTTATGCCTTTTGTTCTTTACTCCTTTTGCCTTTACTCTTTTACCTTTTTCAGTGCTTCTGAGTAAACCTTGAAGAAGTCTGTGTTGAGCAACTGTGAAATGTGGAACAACATGGCTGTGTCGATGGACGAACGTTCGTATATCTTGTAAATGTTGGTGCGATGACAACCTAATTGTCTAGACAACCATACGCTAGTCTTTCCTTGTTTCTTCAGCTCCTGCTTGATGAGCTCGCCAATGACGAAGGTAGTATTAATTTTATCTTTCATAATTTCTTGAAGTTTTAAACTTTGCGTTATAATATATTGTTTTTTATCGTATGCAAAAGTAGTGCTATTGTTTGTCATTGGCAAACATAGGTGTAGCTAATTAGGTAACACGATGTTAAAAAATGTATCTCATTTTTCCTCTTTATCATTTTTTAGCTGATAGAAACAACTTGTAATCAAAATGTAACTAAATGTAAAGGATATTACAATATAAAAGTGTTACTTTTGCAGCAGAATTAATAATAAATGCTACAACTATGAGTGACAATACTAAGAGAATACTGGTCGTGGACGACGAGCAAGACTTGTGTGAAATTTTAAAATTCAACCTTGAGGTCGAGGGGTACGAGGTGGAGACTGCCAATTCTGCGGAGGAGGCATTGGAGAAGGACATCACTTCTTTTCATCTCTTGTTACTGGACGTGATGATGGGCGGCATGAGTGGCTTTCAGATGGCTAAGCGATTGAAAGCCAATCAGACGACCTGCCATATACCTATCATCTTCTTGACGGCTCGTGATACGGAAAATGATACGGTGACAGGGTTTAATGTCGGCGCCGATGACTATATTTCGAAGCCTTTCTCCATTCGTGAGGTAATGGTTAGGGTGCGTGCTGTACTGCGCCGTACCGTAGAACAGACAGGCGAGGTAGCCGAGCCTACCGTTATCAGTTATCAGGGATTGGTGCTCAATCTCGACAAGAAGACGGTGAGCATCAATGGGGAAGATGTACCTTTCACGAAGACGGAATTCGAGTTACTTCACCTTTTGTTGGAGGAGAAGGGCAGGGTGTTCTCCCGCCAAGAACTCATCGACCGTGTCTGGCCTAAGGATGTGATGGTGCTCGACCGTACTGTGGATGTCAACATCACGCGTATGAGAAAGAAGATTGGGCCATTTGCCAAGTGTATCGTGACGAGACTTGGCTTTGGATATTATTTTGACGCATAGTGAGGCTCTATGATTCGTATAAATAGTGTAGGAAGAAAATTATACTTCTATGTGCTGACGGTGTTCCTTGTGTTCGCCGTCAGTTTCATCGTGTTCCAGCAAACGCGCGAAAAACAGTTTAAGGTCAGTACGCTCACGATGAAGCTGGAGGGCTACAATGCCTTGTTGGAGGAAGACCTGTCGTTGGCTCACGACAAGGGGGTTCTCAGAAGTGACGAGGCGAGTGGTTCATTGGATGGTAAAAAGAGTGGTAGGAAAATCTTTGTCTCGGAAGAAAAGTTGAATGCATTTGTGAGGGAACATGAGAGCAAGGATCTGCGTGTTACCTTAATTCGCCCCGATGGCAAGGTACTGTACGACAACATGAGCAAGGACTACGCCCATTTCCCCAACCACCTAAACAGGAAGGAAATACAGGATGCGCTCAAACTGGGACAAGGAACGAGCGTAGAACGGCAGTCGAAGACCTTGAAGCAGGATTATTTCTATGTGGCTTCCTATTTCCCCGCCGATTCGGTGGTGATACGCAGTGCCTTACCCTATAATAATGATTTGGCCAAATCGTTGCAGGCAGACCAGCATTACATCTGGTTTGCCATTGCGGCTATTGTGCTGCTTACCATCGTGCTTTATCGTTTCACCTCCCGTCTAGGGAAAAACATATCCAAACTTCGCATCTTTGCCTATAAGGCAGACCATAACGAGAGCTTGGAGATAGAAGACCTCGCAAAATTTCCTGGCGATGAATTGGGCGAGATAGCCGAGCGTATCATCAAGATGTACAAGCGTATCCAAACGACCCGCAAGGAGCAAGATATCCTGAAGCGACAGCTTACCCAGAATATCGCCCATGAACTCAAAACCCCAGTGGCTAGCATCCAGGGGTATCTGGAGACCATCCTGGACAATCCGCACATCAACGAGGAGACCAAGGCGCAGTTCCTACAGCGATGCTATGCCCAGAGCGAGCGACTTTCCTCTTTGCTCCACGACATCTCTACGCTGAACCGGTTGGACGACGGTGCCGACATGATAGACTTCGAGGCGGTAGACATCACGCTGCTGGTAACCGAAATTACCAAGGAAACGGCGTTGGCACGGCAAGAGCATAAGCTGACGTTCGACAACCAGTTGCCGGAGCGTATCGTAGTGAAGGGCAATCGCAGTCTGCTCTACAGCGTGTTCCGCAACCTTACCGACAATGCTATCGCATACGCTGGCGAGGGTTGCAAGATGACGCTCTCTGCCAGGGAGCAGGGCAATAAGTGGCATTTCGTCTTCACCGACAATGGGCAGGGCGTTCCGCAAGAGCACTTGGCCCGGCTCTTCGAACGTTTCTACAGAGTAGACAAGGGGAGGAGCCGTAAGATGGGCGGTACCGGCTTAGGGCTTGCCATCGTCAAGAATGCCGTTTTGCTGCATGGCGGTACTATCCGGGTAAGCAATCAGACGGAAGGAGGCCTGAAGTTTGAATTCACCATCAAGAAATAACTTTTCCTAAATAGTGAATAGCCAGAGCATGTGGACAATAATTAAAAGTGTTCTCAAAAAGTATAGGTCAAAATCAAATATTTGGGGGTCTGCTTCTATATTTATTTGTAATTTTGCCCCCAATAATTTGATATATAAGTAAAACCTAATGTATAACGATGAACAAAAAATTACTTACAACCTCAGCTTTGGCTTTGTTGGTCTCCATGGGAGCCCATGCCCAGCGGTTTACAGACCAGTTGGACCGTGGCTTGGTGGCAGTCAAAACTACAAGCGGTGTTTATTGCTCTTGGCGTATCCAGGCCGATGAATATTATGATGTAAAGTACAATCTTTATCGAGATGGCACGAAGGTTAACTCCGAGCCACTCTTAGTTTCCAACTATACCGATGCCTCCGGCTCGACCAGCAGCACCTACACCGTCAAGGCTGTAGTAGGTGGAGTGGAGCAGGCGGCTTCCAAGGCGGCTTCCGTATTTGCGCAAAACTATAAGGAAGTCAAGATACAATATCCCTCGGAGCTCAAGTCCA
>CAVDKC010000128.1:0-6443 GCA_963609615.1 Oribacterium sp. | reverse complement strand
GCATCACAGGCTCCAGGTACTGGCTCTCGTGGAGGAACATGCCGTACCAGTTGCCTACCTGGTCTTTCCAGTACTGCTGCCACTTGCTCAAAGTGCTCTTCTCCAACAGGCGGTGAGCCTCGATGATGAGCTTGGGAGCCGCTGCCTCGAAACCTACACGACCCTTGATGCCGATGATGGTGTCGCCTACGTTGCAGTCGCGACCGATGGCGTAAGAAGTGCCAATCTCCTCAATCTTCTGGATGGCGGCAATCTTGTCGTCAAACTTCTCGCCGTTGACAGCCACGATCTCACCCTTCTCGAAGGTAATCTTCAATTCAGCTTCTTCATCCTCGGCAGTGACGTGCTTCAGGTAAGCCTCTTCTGGCAGGCCCTGTGTAGGGTCGAGAATCTCGCCGCCGCAGATGCTGGTGCCCCAGATACCAACATTATAAGAATACTTCAACTTGGTGAAGTCGGCATAGAAGCCATGCTCGTTCAAGTAATCAACTTCTTCCTTGCGGGAGAGAGCCTTGTCACGGGTCAGGGTGATAATCTCAACGCCTGGAGCCATTACAAGGAAGGTCATGTCGAAACGAATCTGGTCGTTGCCGGCACCCGTACTACCGTGGGCGATGGCATCAGCACCAATCTCCTTGGCGTAGCGTGCGATGGCGATGGCCTGGAAGATACGCTCGGAAGATACGGAGATAGGGTAGCAGTTGTTGCGGAGCACATTGCCGAAAATCATATACTTCAATGACTTCTCGTAGTACTCGTGGGTAACGTCGAGGGTGACGTAAGCCTTTGCACCCAACTTGTATGCGTTCTCCTCGTTGCTCTTCAACTGCTCGGCAGAGAAACCGCCCGTGTTGGCGCATGCTGCATAAACATCCCAGCCATCCTGGGTCAACTTCATTACTGTGTATGATGTGTCGAGACCGCCGCTGAAAGCGACTACTACTTTTTTGTTTGCCATAACCTTATATTTAATGTTGAATGTTAAGTGTTGAATGTTGAATAGGCTTTCTAGCCAATACCTTATGATATATGGGATTTAGAGCTCTGTCGGTGTGCCGTCTATCTTTCTGATTCTGTCGATGACCTCCTGCGGAAGTTTGATGGGCAGGTGCTCCTCTGGGTCGAAGAGCATGGCGGTGCAGATGCAGTACTTGCGGTTGGTACGGTGGAGGACATCCACATTGATACAACCCTCGCAACCGCGCCAGAACGACTCGTCATCGGTCAGGTCGGCGAAAGTAACGGGCAGGTAACCCAGTTGCGTGTTCATCTTCATCACCGCCGAACCAGAGGTAAGGGAGAAAATCTTGGCATGTGGCCATCGCTGTCGGGCAAGTGTAAAGGTGAGGTTCTTGATGCGCTTCGCCAGTCCGATGCCTCGGAAGTCTGGGTGAACGATGAGTCCCGATGTGGTGACATAGTGCTTGTTGCCCCATGTCTCGATGTAACTGAATCCGGCGAACTTCTCGCCCTGCAGGGCAATGACGGCCTTTGCCTCGCGCATCTTTGTGGCCACATACTCCGTAGAGCGCTTGGCGATGCCCGAGCCGCGCTTGGCGGCTGCCTCTGCGATGGTAGTCAGAATGGTGTCGATGTACTTGATATGGCTCTCATCGGCCACCATGACTTTTACTTCTTCCATTTTTCTCTTTATCTTTTGTTAATGTTCTTGTTCTGTTGCTATATATATAATAAGGTATACGAATGAATATCCGTTATTCGTAGTACCTGGTGGATTTGATGTCCGGAATCACCTCTGCCAGGATGTCGAGTACTTCCTCCTCGGTGGTCCCGTTCTTCTTGACGAGGAAGATGGTGTCGTCTCCTGCGATGGTGCCGAGTATCTGCGGAATATCGCTGTTGTCGATGTTGTAAGCGATGCTGCTGGCATATCCCGGACGCGTCTTGATGACCACCATATTGCCCGAGAAGTTGATGCTCTGGAAACCTGTGCTCACCATCATCTTGCTGACCGACTGTGGGCTGGACACCCTCTTATACAAAGTGTCGTTAGGCAAGACATAGGCGTATCTGCCGCTGGATGAGGCTGCCTTCGCTACCTTGAGCAACTTCAAGTCTCGGCTCAATGTGGCTTGTGTAATCTTGTATCCTTCCTTGTGCAGAGCTTGCAGAAGCTGCTCTTGCGAACTAAGCTCTTGGCTCGAAATGAGCATCTTCAATGTCTCTAGTCTGCTTGTCTTTACCTTCATGCTTTGTATTTTTATACGTTTAACGGCTGCAAAATTACAACTTATTCTGCATATAACCAAATATTATCGGTTAAAAATGCAGTTTTTGTGTAAATTATACCTTAATGAGTATATTCTTCCTATAGATAATGAAGCCCAAGACACCATGAATGCCCAAAAAGAACAGGGCGTAGAACAGACTGGCCAAATAACCGTCGGCAACGATGGAGTGGATGGCGGAATAAATACCGTCCTTGATACCGAAGGCTCCGAAGAGGATGCCAAGTACTTCGCTCACGATATAGAGGAACAGGGGATTCATGCCAAAGATGAGGCAGAGGGTGCCTTGGAACTTGTATTGCGCCAGCAGTCCCAAAGTCCAGGAAGCGAAGCCGCAGGTAACGAACACGAAGCTGGGGCTCCAGATGCGCTTGTTGATGCCGAAGCCTATCAGCGACAGGCCGAAGCCCAGGACTACCATCACCAGTCCTGCATACTTGAGCACTTTGATCTTGCTCTCCATACTCTGTCCTTGACCTTGTATATTCATGCAGCACCAGAAGCCGATCATGGTGTGGGCAATGGCGGGCAGGGTACTCAAGAGGCCTTCGGGGTCGACAGGACTCTTGTGATAGAGATGAGATTCGCCCAGAAGCCAGCGGTCTGTCCTCGACAGAATGTTGGTTCCTGCATCATAGGCATAACCGTCTCCCCATACCAGAATGCCCATATACAGGATAATTAGTCCCATGATGGTATGCAGAAAATAGCGGTGGTTGAGGGTGACGGCCAGGATGCCCACGGCTCCGTAGCAGAGGGCGATGCGCTGCATTACGCCCCAGATGCGGAGATGGCCGAGGTCGAGGGGACGACCATCGCAGACCATGTCAAACCAGTTGATGGCGATGCCGATGAGAAAGAGCAGGACCGTGCGCCTGCCTATCTTGCGAAATACAGCGGTGGAGGGCTTGAAGAGGGTTTTCTTCAGCGACAGGTACGTAGACATGCCTACCATGAAGAGAAAGAACGGAAACACCAGGTCGCAGGGAGTGAGACCGTTCCACTTGCTGTGTTGCAAGGCTGCGTATATCTCGTCTCCAGCCCCGTTGTTTACCAGAATCATGAGGGCAACGGTGATGCCCCTCAATAGGTCGAGTGATTTCAGTCGCATAACATTTACTTGATTATTTCCACAACTTCCTTTGCTACGTCTACGCTGCTTCCTTCTGCCTTTGTAGGGTAGAAGTTGTGTTGCTGAGTCCATGGCTCTTCGATGGCGTACCAGTCTATCTGCGGTCCGCTGGGCAGTGCCATCTTGAAGAGTTCCGACGAGGTCTTGTTGGCGTTTTTGCCTTGGCCGATGGCCTCGTAGTCTACCTTGGTTGAGGCTTCCATCTGGTCGGCGAGGGCTTTCAGGTAGGTGCTCCATCGTTTGTAGTAGAAGTCCTTCAGCAGTCCCTGCCATTCTTTGTGGGCGTAGTCTCTCAGTCCGCCTTGGTCGGCACAGGTACGGTTGCCCCAGGTGGTAATCTGCACACGTGCGTTCCATTCGTATTGGTCTTTTTCCGCATCCGTCTTGCCCAGGTTCCGGGCTGCGTTGGTCCAGTGTCCCAGTCTGAATTCCTCCCGGGTGCCGAGCAGTTTGTCTTGCAGCAAGAGCATCTTCAGGAAACGTGCCGCATCCTTGTCGAATTGCTTGCGGTCGAAGGCATTGTAGTCGGCGATGGTGTGTAGGTATTGGCTGCGGGCTTGGTCGGCGAGGGCTTGGCGGCAGATGTCTACCAGGTCATACTCATAGTTGTTGTTGCCTTTGTACTTGTCGGCTACACTGGCAAAGAGGATGGCTGCCTGGCGGGTATCGGCTGGGTCGTAGTAATTGTGCATCTTCGACCAACTGGATGCCTGGAAGTTGTTGAGCGACGGTCGGCCGCAGAAGATGCTCTCGTGAGGACCTTGCTGGTTGTTGCCCAACGGACAGTTGTAGATGCTTTGTGCCAAGATAGTCCAGGCTTTCTCGATGGTCTCGTCGTGAGTGCCGTAGCGGGCAAAGCAGTAGTCTTTCACCCAGTCTTCCTTGGTGAATGGGGTGGGTCGCCAGGGCAGTTCGCTCATCAGTTCAAACATGATGGGGTTGTTCTCCGAACCCTCCATGGTGAAGCCCCAGCCCTTGGGTAGTGAAGAGGGGGAGATGCCGCCTTGCTGGTTTTTGCCTGTCGCCAGATAGAAGTTGTTGATCAGCTGGTCCATGCGACCGTGCAGTCCTACGTTGCCGCCGAAGTTTTCCAGCAGACAGAAGAGCCATGTGTGCTTGCCGTATCCGCCCTCACGTTTCCATATAGAGGGGGCACCAAACATCGGGCGGCATTCCGAGAAGAGGTCGAGGATGACCAGGTCGCCTACCTTCAGGTTTTTGATCATCTGTTCCCGTGGGTTCTCAGTCCATCCCTGCACTACCCAGACTGCGTTAGGATTGGCTCGCTTCATCGCCTCCATCAGTGCTTTGCCCGCTTGGGCATAGTCGATGGCATCGTTGTCGTTGCTCTCATGGAAAGGGTCCATAGAATAATAGTCGGCCTTGCCGAAGAGGCGGGTCAACTCCTTATAATATAAGTCTGCGATTTCGGCGAAGCGATTGTCGGTAGGCAAAAGGTTGGCTGGGCGTTGGTAACCGTTCCAGAGTCCGCCGTCGCTCACGTTGAGTCCCAGTTTCTCCTTGGCATCGTGAGGCATCATGCCACAGTAGCCTGGCAGAACAGGGTGCATGCCCCATTCCTTCATGTTGGCCAATATCTTTTTCTGGAGAGTCTCCTGTTGTTTGTACCAGGAAAGAGGAAGCGGACCGCCCCATCCCTCCAGGTTGTTCATCGCCCACCAAGCCATGAAGGCAGGTCCGGCGATAAACTTGCCTATCTCTTCTTCCGAGTAGCCTAACTTCAGGAGCATGTTTCTCCACACGCATTCCTCGCCCACGGCGGCAAGGGGCATGTTTACGCCGTGCAGGGCCATCCAGTCTATCTCTTTCTGCCAACGGTTCCAGTCCCAGAAAGCCATGGAGTATGAAAAAGTGCAGTAGTTGAAGTCGTAGCGCAGTTTGAGGTCGGTCTCGTGGCGTTCTTTCTTCTCTACCTTAGGCAGGACGGTGGGCAACTTAGCCCGCATGTTGTTCCATGTCAGGTGGATACCGGCGTAGTACTTGAGGTACCAGTTGACGCCTACGGCAATGTTTACCCAGGTATTGCCCCTGACGATGATGGGCGTTGTGGGGGAAGACTGGTCTATTTCGAAGAAGTCTTGCTCTTGTTTTACTAGTTCGGTTTTGAATTTCTTGGAGGCTCCTTTGTCGATGCGCTCCAGCATTTGGGTGACGGGGTCGGCATGGATGTGTAGGGATGCCAACCAGCAAATCATGCAGATAAGTAATGTTTTCATGCTTATATGTTCTTTTTTGTTTTTCTTGTATGATGGGGGTGAAAGAGGATTGGCTGGAAAGCCTTCGTCTGCAAAGGTAGCATAAAAAAGTGAGACTGCCACAAAAAAGTAGACTAAAAATTTGGTTATTCTATTTTTTCTTTCTACCTTTGCCATAGCTAAACGGAAAACAGAACCTAATAACGACCTAAGTATGCAATTAAAATATGCTTTTTTTTGCCTTATGCTCCTGTTGGCATTCCCTACGTTGGGCTTTGGCGGTGTGTATGATGTGTTGAAGTACGGAGCCAAGGGCAACGGGACTGCAGATGATGCTGTGGCTATACAGAAAGCCGTCGACGCCTGTTCGGCAGCTGGTGGTGGTGAGGTGGTGTTTGCAGCCAACCATACCTTCCTCTCTGGACCTGTTCAGTTGAAATCCAATGTATACGTGGTGTTGGAGACCAACTCCGTGTGGAAAGCCAATCCCGACGAGCGCATCTACCACAAGAGTGCCTTCGGCAAGAACGAGGGTGAGGGAATGATGTGGATCTGGGCGAAGGACATCGAAAACCTCTCCTTCTCAGGGCGAGGCACTATCCATGGAAATGGCATACAATTTATGGGCAATGAACTTTTTGACAGTTATGAACTCAAGCCTGTCACCACTTTCGACCCCCGTCCCCATGTGCTCACCTTGATAGGTGTGAAAAATTTGTCTATCCGTGATATTACAATAACAGAGGGTGCCTACTGGACGGTGCATCTCATCGGATGCGACGGTGCAGTGGTAGACGGCATCAACCTGCTCAACAATCTCAAGATACGCAACGGCGACGGTATCGA
>CAVDKC010000127.1:0-6461 GCA_963609615.1 Oribacterium sp. | reverse complement strand
GACTACTACAAGAACTTCATCCGCCACTTCTGCGTGTCGGGCTTCGACCCCCTCACCTACTGGGTGCTGAGCGACTGGAATGCGGCATACAACGTATACCGCCACCCACTGCTCGCCTTCTACATGTACATTCCCTACCTGATCAATATGGTGCTGATGAAGCTGACGGGCTACAACTGCGCCCTCTTCATCGCCGTACTGATACAGATGTTCTGCGGATTCTACGCCATGGTCTTCCTCCACAGGATATTCCGGGAAGTGATAGTACTGGGCAAATGGGCATCCCATGCCCTCACCCTGCTGTTCTTCTCCTTCGGCTATGTGATGGTGACCTGCATCGTGCCCGACCACTTCGTCATCTCCATGATGCTGCTCATCCTCGCCCTCTACATCTCGGGACGAAGGCTGAAGAACCAGCACCGGTTCAAGATATGGCAGAGCGTGGTATACTTCCTGCTCACCGCCGGCACGTCGCTCAACAACGGACTGAAGATTTTCCTCTCTGCCCTCTTTGTCAACGGCAAGGGTTTCTTCCGCCCCAAGCACCTGCTGCTCGCCGTCATCATACCCGCCGCCCTGCTCTGGGGATTCTGCAGGTGGGAATACCGCACCTATGTATGGCCAAAGGAGATGCAGAAGAAGGAAATAAAGGCAAAGAAAGCCGCCCAGCGAAAGGCAAGACAAGAGCGGGTGGCACAGCTCAGGCAAATCAAGGATTCGCTAATCAAGGACTCCATCCAGCGCGGCTTGAAAATCATCACTCCAGAGGAAATCGCACAAAAAGCCAAAAACGACAGCATCAACAAGGCCAAGCAGCTGGCAAGGAAAGAAGCCAAGAGAAAGAAAGTGAGCAAGTTGGGAGCACCCATCATGAAGGGAGAGTTCATGGGCTGGTCGGATGCCACCACCGGCCGCATCCCCACCATCGTGGAGAACCTCTTCGGCGAGGGCATCCAGCTGCACCCAGACTATCTGTTGGAAGACGAATTGCGCCACCGCCCACTGATTGTGACCTATCGCTACTGGTGGAACTATGCCGTGGAAGGCATCATCTGTCTGCTTTTCGCCGCAGGTATATGGATGGGCAGGCGCAGCAAGTTCCTCTGGCTCGTACTCTCCTGGTTCGGACTCGACATGCTGCTCCACATCGGTTTGGGCTTCGGCATCACCGAGGTATACATCATGACCGCCCACTGGATCTACGTCATGCCCATCGCCATCGCCTTCGTCTGGAAGGGAGTGGCAGCAAGGAGTAGGAAATACGTGACGGGCATCGTGGCACTGCTCGCCCTCTACCTATTAATATATAACGGCTGCCTCATCATACAGCACTTTTAAACGTGCCTGTCTCTGCCCAGCCACTTGTTGACTCGACGGCGGATGGCCTTGGTGATGATGTCCAAGTTGCCGTATCGTAGATTGAGCATCAACTCTTCGAGCGACCGGGCTACCTTGACCATCGGATGCCCCCAGGCATGATTCTTATAAACCCGCTCCTTGTAGTCGACATTTTCTATTACATAGCGTGGATGCCGCAAGGGGAAATCCAACTCGTGCCGTTTCATCGTGAAAATACGACGGTAGCCACGAGGAGTGGTCTTCATGCTGCCCGAGAAATGAGTGGAGTCGTCGGAGAGTCCCAGGTTGTTGATCAGGTTTTGGGCAGGCATGATGGCGAGACCGGAATTGAGCAACATAGAAGCCCAGAAGATACTCTCGTAATACTCCTTGCCACTCTGCTGATGTTCCCGGCACATCCGTTCGAAATCATGGCGATAGTTGCGCTGGCGCAACAAGGAGCGCAAGGTGTGCATGGCAGCCTCATCCCGCAGGAAGGCATAGTCGCCCTCCCAGCGGTCTATCACCCTGCGCCACGAAGCCCATCCCCAGATGGAAAACACGGAGGTGAAGAAATAGCTGTCGCTGCAATCGGGCGACACCTCATCCTCGTTGAATCCCGCCACCATCCAGATGCGCTCGTCATGCTCGTAGCGGTCGAGCATCTCCTTACAGAAAGGGAAGAACGACTGCGACGGCACGTCGTCATCCTCCAGCACGATGCACTTGTCTACCATGGAGAACGCCCATTTCTGGGAGAGGTACTCTGAGGGGTCGCATCCCTGGTTCTTCGTCAGATAGTTGCGATGCACCTCGCACTCCCAGTCGATGTTCTCGTCGGAGGCAATCTCACGGCAAGCTGCGATACCTGGCAAATCCTTGGGACCACGGGCACCGTCCTGGTAGAGGAACAACTTGGCGGGGCGTGCCTTCTTCACCTCGTCGAACACTTTCTGGAAATGGTCGGGCCGGTTGAAGAAGAGCATCAACACGGCGACATCTATCTTGGCAGGCTGTTTCATATCGTCAGTTTTTATATTTTCGGACAAAGATAATAAGAATATTTGGGAAGCGTGCAATAATCTAAATATTTTTGCTACCTTTGCACACAAATACACAACTTTTATGAACAATATATTCAAAATCAAGAAGGAAGAGAGACTGCCGAGCCTCGTGGCACTGATGGTTTTCGTGCTGCTCAACGGCCTTTTCTTCTACAAGTACGGCAACCTCTTCCTGAGGGCGCATCATGTGAGCTTCTGGCAGCTCTTCGCCAAGACCTTCCATGTGTCGGGATTCGACGCATGGTCGTACATCTTCATGTCGAACGGCAAGCTCTACTTCGAGATACCCCGCCATCCGCTCTTCGCCGTGATACTCTATCCTTTCTATCTCATCAACAAGGAGCTTATCTCCCTTGGCGATACCAACTATGCGATGATCTTCATGGCAGTACTGCTCTTGGCGAGTGCCTACTACTCCTTCATCTTCATCTACCGGGTATTCCGACAGGTAATGGAGATGGAACGGAAAGACAGCCTGTTGCTCTCGGCGATGCTCTACTCCTTCGGCATGGTGATGGTGTCGATGCTGGTGCCCGACCACTTCTGCTGGTCGCTCTTCCTGCTCACCATGACGCTCTATTTGGCAGGCATAGCCATGAAGGAACGGAGAAAATGGCCGGTATGGACCATCGCCCTGCTGAGTTTTCTCACGGGCGGCGTCACCCTCAGCAACATTGCCAAGACCTATCTCGCCACCTGGTTTGTGAACGGCAAAAAAGTATTTGCTCCCAAGAACATGGCGGCGATGATTCTGCCCGCCCTCCTGCTCTGCGGCATCGCCTACTACATCTACAAGGAATACAGAGAACCGCAGTTTGCCGCCGACAAGCGCATCGAGGTGAAGACCTACGCCAAGGACTCCCTGCAGCAGAAGAAGGACTCTATACACCATGCCTGGGTATTGGCGCATACCGGCGAGCCGATGAAGAAGGAGGGATTCTGGAAGTGGACGGATATGTCTACCTCGCGCAGTGATGCCCTGATACACAACATGATGGGCGAGTCTATCCAGCTACACGACTCCTACCTGCTGGACGACATGTGCGTAAACCGCCCTACAGTGGTGAAGTACAACCATGCCTTCAACTATGTGATAGAGGCGATAGTGGCACTGCTCTTCGTCATGGGCATCGTCGTAGGCATCCGCCACAAGTTCTTCCTCATGATACTGAGTTGGCTGGCACTCGATGTGGTAATACATTTCGTGATGGGCTTCGGTCTGAACGAGATGTACATCATGGCTTGCCACTGGATCTTCATCATCCCCATCTCCATCGGATACCTGCTGAAGTCGCTCACCCCCGGCAAGCAACAGATACTGAGGGGCATCACCCTGCTGATTACCCTCTACCTCTGGGCATGGAACGGCTATCTGGTGTTTACCTATATGTCTGACCAGGCCACACAAATCATGAAATAACAACCCCTTTTACACCATAGCTTATGAACATCGCAGTCATCTTCGCAGGAGGCTCCGGCCTCAGAATGCACACCAAGTCGCGCCCCAAGCAGTTCCTCGAACTGAACGGGAAGCCCATCATCATCTATACCCTCGAACTCTTCGACAACCATCCCGAGGTGGATGCCATCGTGGTGGCTTGCATCGAGTCGTGGATTCCCTTCCTGGAGAAGATGATACGCAAGTTTGAAATCAGCAAGGTGGTGAAAATCGTGCCCGGCGGAGGCACCGGACAGGACTCCATCTACCACGGACTATGCGCCGCTGAGGAGACAGCCCAGGGCAAGGAAGCCACGGTGCTGATACACGACGGTGTACGCCCCCTCATTACCGAAGACACCATCACCGACAACCTACGGAAGGTGGAGGAATGCGGATCGTGCATCACCTGCATCCCCGCCACCGAGACCTTCGTGGTGAAGCAAGGAGACGGTTCGCTGGAGATTCCCGAGCGTGCCAACTCCCTCATCGCCCGTGCTCCCCAGAGCTTCCGACTGGGCGACATTCTCTCCTCTCACCGCAAGGCACTGGCAGAAGGCAGGCACGACTTCATCGACTCCTGTACGATGATGAGCCACTACGGCTACAAGCTAGGCACCATCATCGGACCGATGGAGAACATCAAGATTACCACCCCCACCGACTTCTTCGTGTTCCGCGCCATGGTGACGGTACACGAGAACCAGCAGATATTCGGATTTTAAAACCAAGGCAACGGAAATGAACAAGATAGAACAAGAAGACTACGAGAATTTTGCCCAGCACTTCCCCCTATATGAGGAACTCAGAGGGAAAAGCATCGGCATCACGGGAGCCACGGGACTGTTGGGCTCCTGTATGGTCAAGTGTCTGATGGCTCTCAGCCAAAAGCACGACTTGGACCTCACCATCGTATGTTTCGTAAGAGACATGGAGAAAGCCAGCAAAATGTTTTCGCAAGAGGTCAATGAGCCGATCCAGAAGATGTTTTATGATTCAAGCGAAGACTACAGCAACAGACTCATCTTCATGGAGCACGACTTCGGCAGGAAGGCAGAGCTTCCCCTGGACGTTCGCATCGACTATCTCATCCATTTCGCCAGTCCCACCGCCTCACAATATTTCGTGAAAAGACCCGTGGAGACCATGATTACCGACTTCGACGGCACGGCACAGGTACTCCGCTTCGGACTCATCAACCACACACCCTCCATCGTCAACGTGTCATCGCTCGAAGTATACGGCAGCATCTACGATGATACCGAGCCACTGACCGAAGACAAGCAAGGCTACATCGACCCCATGCAGACCCGCAGCAGTTATCCGATAGCCAAGCGTGCGGCGGAATGTCTCTGCCACGCCTATGCCCGGGAATACGGAGTACACGTGAAGACAGCCCGCCTGGCACAGACCTTCGGCGCAGGAGTGGCGAAAGACGACAACAGGGTGTTCGCCCAGTTTGCCCGCAACGTCATCGCGGGAGAAGACATCGTGCTGCACACCACCGGCGAACTGAGCCGCTGCTACTGCTACACCACCGATGCCATCGAGGCTATCCTCTACATCTTGTTAAGAGGTGAGGACGGCGAGGCATACAATGTTGCCAACGAGGATAGCTACATCTCCATCATCGACATGGCGCGCTTCCTCTGCCGGGAGTTCAATCCCGCCATCCAGCCCATCATCGAGCTGAAGGAAGGCATGGGCTACTCCCCCATGACCAAGTTGCGCCTATCTTGCGATAAGGTACACCAGTTGGGCTGGGCACCCCGCCACGACCTGCGCACCATGTTTGAGAAACTCATCCAATCCCTAGACCATGACATCCATACTGAAGCGAATCTATAAGAGCACATTGGGCATCTACGAGCGCAAGAACCTCGCCCGATGGGACGTTGCCCCCACCCTCTCCATGCCCATCTACGGCATCTACCATATCTTCTGCGACGGCGAGTGGGAGGGGATGGTGAGAGAGCAGATGGGAAGGCTCCGCCACAGCGGTCTGTTGGCGGCCAGCAAGCAGCTCTACATCAGTTGCATCGCCAAGAGCGAGGAGCACATCGAAACTCTAAAACGCATCCTATCGGAATACGGCGGGGAGAAGATTACGTTTGTGTCGCTCACCACAGACCCTACCCGATACGAGTTTCCCGCCCTCGACTACATGTATGAAAAGTCACAAAAGGAAGATTTCCTCTTCTACTATTTCCACACCAAGGGCATCACCTACCAGTCGCTCTCGGCAGACGACCGGGAGTACCAGGGGTTCGTGAGAAAGATCGTGGCGTGGCGCAGGATGATGGAATACTTCCTCATGGACAAGTGGCAGGTGGCGGCCAACACGCTGCAAGAGGGCTACGACACCTATGGCAGCTACCTCTTCCCCCCATTTAAGAACAAGATGTACGCCGGCAACTTCTGGTGGTCACGCTCCGACTATTTCCGCACCTTAGGGGCACTGAGCGAGGATACCAAACTGCACAACCGCTTCATGGCAGAGGAATGGCTGTTGAGCCAACCCACCGCCAAGCCCTTCTCCGCCTTCGACACCGTGGCAGACCTCTACTTCGTGGAAATCCCCGCCTCCATCTACGAGGACGGCAAGCACTCCATCAAGGATG
>CAVDKC010000126.1:0-6573 GCA_963609615.1 Oribacterium sp. | reverse complement strand
GCCGTATACGAGACCCGTACGTACGGTGCAATGAGAGGTGCTAGGGGAGCAATCCCCTACATCTACTCTATTGTAAAAAAGAATTGTAACTATCATTTAGTTATGTACGAGGGTACCAATCTTCTCGCCATCCATCACCTTCTTGAGGTTACCCACTACATCCATGTTGAATACATAGATAGGGAGGTTATTCTCCTTGCACATGGTGGTGGCTGTCAAGTCCATCACCTTCAAGCCCTTGGTGTAAATTTCATCGTAGGTGATGTCCTTGAACTTGGTAGCTGTTGGGTCTTTCTCTGGGTCTGCAGTATAGATGCCGTCCACACGGGTTCCTTTGAGCATTACGTCTGCCTCGATTTCGATGCCACGGAGTGATGAACCGGTATCGGTTGTGAAATAAGGACTGCCTGTACCTGCAGAGAAAATGCAAATATAGCCATCCTCCATGGCCTCGATGGCCTTCCACTTGGTGTAGAACTCGCCGATTGGCTCCATGCGGATTGCTGTAAGCACCTTGTTCTTTACGCCCAATGCGCCCAGCGCACTGCTCAGAGCAAGGGAATTGATGACTGTGGCACACATGCCCATCTGGTCGCCCTTTACACGGTCGAAGCCCTTCTGGCTTCCACTCAAACCACGGAAGATGTTGCCTCCACCGATGACGATGCCTATCTGCACGCCCATCTCATGTACTTCCTTGATTTGCTTAGCATAGTCACTCAAGCGCTCTGGGTCGATGCCAAAACTCTGCTTGCCCATCAGGCTCTCGCCGCTCAACTTCAATAGAATTCTTTTAAACTTTGCCATTTATTTTAATTTTTAATGTTTATTTTATAGAAACCTAACTTCTCCGAAGGTGTACGAACGAATCGTCCCCTGCTTGTCATGGAGGATGAGGTGCCCGTCGTCTTCCACTTCTACGAATGCCCCCTCAAACTTGCCGTCCTTGTCCTCATACCAATGATACCCCTTGCGGCGATAGAGCGAGAGATGGTAGATGCCCGAAACGTCCATATAGTCGGCACGTCGGAGGAGTTCGTAATACTTGTCGAATGCTTCGATGATTCTCTGTAGCACCTCCTCTCTATCCACCTTATGCCCTACTATCTGGCAGAGCGAAACGGGATTGGGTGCATCGCTCACGAAAATCTCTTGGTTGATATTTACACCCACTCCGAAGACACAACGCTTGATGCCCTTCGAGTCGATAGCGGTCTCTATCAGTGTGCCGCTTATCTTTTGGTCGTTCCAATACACGTCATTGGGCCACTTAAGGGTAAAGCCATCAGCGTAACTGTCTAAGGCATCTTTGATGGCCAGTGCCCCCACCTCTGAAAGCAAGAACTGCTTGCGGACAGGTACCCACCGCGGACAAACCAAGAGACTGAAAAGCAAGTTTTTGCCTCGCTCCCCTTCCCAAGAGTGCGTGCCCTGCCCCTTGCCGGCCGTCTGATAGTCGGCAATGGCGATGGTGAGCGCATCTTCTTCGTATTCTGCCAATTCTTTGAGATAGCGATTGGTAGAGTCTATTTCATCTAATCTTATGATTTTTGTTTTCATGTTTCTTTCTACTTCGATTTACACCTTATTATATATAGGGTGGTGGAATCACAATACGAGCATCGGGTTGAAGGCATCCACCAGATGGTCTATGCTTTTCACTTGATGTCCGCCTCCTATGATAGAAATGATGTCAAAGCGCATATCCTTGTCTATCATTTTTTCCTTGACATAGGCATTGGCGGCTATGGCCAGATTGCGCATTTTGCGAACGTCCACCGCCTCTTCGGGCTTTTGGAGTTTCTCGTCCGTACGAGTCTTCACCTCCACCACCACGAGTTTTTTCCCATCAGGCGATACTGCCAGGATGTCCAGGTCTCGCTTGCCTATCTTCCAGTCTCTGTCCAATATGGAGTAGCCTTTGTCTTCGAGATAAACCTCCGCTTCGTCTTCGCCCCATTTGCCCAGTTCGTTATGCTCTGCCATGATTTTCCTTTATTTATCTGCAAAAATAACATTTTTATTTCACTCTTCAAACTTTTTTATGTATTTTTGCATAAGAAATGGAAGATAACAAGAAGAAAGACGAAGAATACATGCGCCGTGCGCTCGATGAGGCACAGGCTGCGTTTGCCGAGGACGAGATTCCTGTAGGGGCCGTCATCGTTTGCCGAGACCGTATCATCTCTCGTGGCCACAACCTGACGGAGACGCTCATCGACGTTACCGCCCATGCCGAGATGCAAGCCATCACGTCGGGAGCCAATATGCTCGGCGGCAAGTATCTGAAGGATTGTACGCTCTACGTTACTGTAGAGCCTTGTGTGATGTGTGCTGGCGCATTGGGCTGGTCGCAGATAAGCCGTATCGTTTATGGAGCGAGCGACGAGAAACGAGGATACACAAAGTATGCGCCCGATGCACTGCATCCTAGAACACAAGTAACAGTGGGCGTATTGGAAGATGAGTGCCGGGCGCTCATGCAAGATTTCTTCCAAGGTAAGAGATAAAGGAAAAGCCTCCCGATGTCCTTCTGGGAAACATCGGGAGGCTTCTTTTTGCTCTTTTACTTTTTACCATTACTTCACGAGTACTACCAGGTACTTGCTTGTGCTCCAGAATAATTGCGAATTGGTGATGCGCAAAGTGTACTGCTTGTTGGCGTCACGTACCAAAGTGTAGGAGCTGGAAGGATGAGTGGTGAGGAGCTTAGCTGACTTAGAGTACAACTTAATCTCTGACACCTCGCGGATGTCTATCTTGGTAAAGTAGTTCTTGTTGAAACTGCCCGTCATTACCTTGCTGTCCTCTACGATGTGCTGTTCTTTCAATTCCTTCTTGGTTCCGAACACATACCATGCGGTGTGCAACTGCTTGTCCTGAGTATTGATAGTCTCTGTCTTGCGTGCGCTCTCCTTGGTCAGGTTGGTGTTCTTGGTGTTGAGATTGTTGATGTTCTCGTCGAGTTCGGCGATATGAATATCCTTCTTGTCAAGTTCCTCACGGAGAGTCTGCAACTGTGCGTCCTTCTCTTCCAACTGCTTCTGGAGATTCTCGATAGTCTTCTTGAGTTGTTCGCCCTGGAAAGAACTGTTGGCCAACTGTTTCTGGAGCTTAGCCAAGAGTTCACGGTTTTGCTTCATGCGGTTGGCGATAAACTGGATGTCCTCCTTGAGTTGCTGCTTCTTGCTGGCACCTTCGCCATCCTTGAGCAGAGCTACACGCCCCTCGGCCTCATTGATTTGGCTGAGTCCCTCCTGAATGTCATTGAGGGTGCCCATCATATCGTTGATTTCACTATCTCTCTGAGCGATGATGCTGTTGAGCGAATCATTCTGCAGAGCACTTACGTCGGGAGTCGTCTTGTTCTCCTTACAACTAGCCAAGCAAAGAGCTGCCAAGCATGCCACAAAAAATAGCTTTTTCATAATTTTTCTCCTTAATTAATTTAAATGGTTATTCTTCTTGATATTTATTCTTTTTACGCTCTTCGCGTCGCTTTTCTTTCTGTTCTTCCTTGAACTGCTTAGGGTCTTTGCCTGCCAATACTATGACAAACTCGCCCCTCGGCTCAGTCTCCTCAAAGTGGGCGATGGCCTCGGCAAGCGTTCCTCGAATGCTTTCCTCGTGCACCTTCGATATTTCACGGCAACAGCTCACCTGTCTATCCTCGCCGAAAACTTCAGCAAACTGCTGTAAGGTCTTAACCACCCGGTAAGGCGACTCGTAGAATATCATGGTGCGTACCTCGTCCTTCAGAGATTCCAGATAAGTCTGCCGTCCCTTCTTCTGGGGGATGAACCCCTCGAAGCAGAATCTGTCGCAAGGCAAGCCCGAGGAGACGATGGCCGGGATACAGGCTGTAGCACCGGGAAGGGTCTGTACGGTAATGCCCGCTTTTGCCGCCTCACGAGCCAGGTAGAATCCGGGGTCGCTGATGCCGGGAGTGCCTGCGTCGCTTATCAGGGCGATGGTTTCGCCAGCCTTCAGCCTGTCTACGATGCCCGCAGAAGTGCCGTGCTCATTGAACTTATGGTGAGCCACTAGTCGATTCTTGATATCGAAATGTTTCAGCAGGACGCTCGATGTGCGAGTGTCCTCGGCGAGCACCATGTCAGCTTCCTTCAGGACTCTGATGGCTCGCATAGTCATGTCCTCCATGTTACCCACAGGAGTCGGTACAATATACAATATGCCCATACTGCCTACAAATGTAGTTAATAAATCTTTCTTGGCAAAAAAAAACTCCATTTCTTTGCATTTTTTAAAACCTTATTAGTAATTTTGTCCCCGAAATGACAGAAAATCTAATTGGGGAGACACACCGTCCCGGCAGAATCGAAGTGGTGTGCGGATCGATGTTCTCGGGGAAAACTGAGGAATTGATACGAAGAATGAAGCGTGCGAAGTTCGCCAAGCAGAAGGTGGAAATATTCAAGCCTTCGCTCGATACTCGTTACTCCGAGGAAGATGTAGTGAGCCACGACCAGAACTCTATCCGGTCTACTCCTATAGACTCTTCTGGATCCATCCTCTTGTTGGCTTCGGATATTGATGTCGTGGGCATCGACGAAGCTCAGTTTCTGGACAACGGTTTGGTGGAGGTATGCAATGAACTGGCCAATCGTGGTGTACGTGTCATCGTGGCTGGTCTGGATATGGACTACAAGGGTGTTCCTTTCGGACCTATCCCTGCGCTCTGCGCCATTGCCGACGAGGTAACCAAGGTTCATGCCATCTGTGTGAAGTGTGGAGCCTTGGCTTACGTGAGCCATCGTCTCGTACACAACGACCGCCGTGTGTTGCTCGGCGAGAAGGACGAGTATGAGCCTCTCTGCCGTGACTGCTACAAGAAGGCGTTGAACGTTGAACGTTGAAAGTTGAACGTTGAAAGTTGAACGTTGAAAGTTGAACGTTGAAAGTTGAACGTTGAAAGTTACAAGTTTAATGTTACAAGTTACAAGTTTAATGTTACAAGTTAAACTGCTATGAGTAAGGAAATCACATTCGATAAATTTATCCGTTGGGCAGGCATCGCCATCTTGGTGTTTGCTGTGCTCTATGTGGTCAATTACCTGAGCGGGGTGCTCTTGCCATTCTTCATCGCATGGTTTTTTGCCTATCTCCTCTATCCCGTCGTGAAGTTTATCGAGCACAAACTTTACATCAAGGTGCGTGCGCTGTCCATCCTCTTGGCAATGGGGGCGGCCATCGGAGTGATCGGTGGCGTGCTGTGGCTCATCATCCCTCAGATGATAGACCAGTTTGACAAACTAGGCGAGGTGTTGACCCGTTGGATTCACCATACCACGCACACCAACAATCTGACGGCGATGATACGCGACTGGTTGCAAGCCAACCAAACCCAGGTAGAACATTTCTTGAAGAGCAAAGACTTCAGTGACGCCCTCAAGACCTCTATGCCTAAGGTGTTCTCGGTACTGGGGCAGACGGCAAGCGTTATCGTTAGTATAGTCGCATCGATGATTACATTATTATATATGTTCTTCATCCTTTACGACTATGAGACGTTGACCGCCAACTGGGTACGTATCTTCCCGAAGAAGAACCGCCCATTCTGGCATTCTCTGATGAAGGATGTGGAGCGGGAGCTGAACAATTACATCCGTGGACAGGGAATGGTGGCACTATGTATGGGCATCATGTTTTGTATAGGCTTCACCATCATCGGTTTTCCGATGGCTATAGGCTTGGGCATCTTGATAGGCATCATGGACTTGGTGCCTTACCTGCATACTTTCGCCCTTATCCCGACAGCATTTCTCGCTATGCTCAAAGCGGCAGACACGGGACAGAGCTTCTGGGTGGTCTTCGGCTTGGCTTTCCTGGTGTTCTGTGTCGTCCAGATTATTACCGACATGATAGTAACTCCCAAGATTATGGGTAAGGCGATGGGGCTCAACCCGGCCATTCTGCTCTTGAGTCTCTCGGTATGGGGGGCTTTGTTGGGCTTTATCGGCTTGATAGTAGCCTTGCCTCTCACCACCCTCCTCATAGCCTATTGGCAGAGATATGTGACGAGAGAAAAGCCGCAATTTCACGAAGAATTAGCCCAAATTGAAGAAAATTCGCAAAAAAAGAGCTAAATATTTGGCAGTTTCAAAAATAAGTTGTACCTTTGCACTCGCTTTTGAAAGATAAAGCAAAAGGATTGACTCGCTAGCTCAGCAGGTAGAGCACAACACTTTTAATGTTGGGGTCATGGGTTCGAGCCCCATGCGAGTCACTTAGAAAGTTAGCAGTTATCTATATTAGGTAGCTGCTTTTTTTCGTTTATATCTGTCAGTTTACATAATTTCTGTAAACCGAGATGTAAACCAGGGGCACCTGCAAAAGCGTGTGGCTTAAGCATAGATACGCTTTCACGGGTAAAGTGCGATTTTTTATTACATGGGCGAGCCCGACGCATTGCCTGTATTCAAGCGGCATACCCCACTTTGAAAATTACTACGGCAGAAAAAACTTTTTTCCTCGGCAGGCAGATATTTTTTCCTCGGCAGGGAGAGCCAGCTCCCTGCCGTAGCAGTGTTATGTGGAAAGAAAAATGTTTAC
>CAVDKC010000125.1:0-6583 GCA_963609615.1 Oribacterium sp. | reverse complement strand
CCAACCAGAACATGACCATCGACCTTCGTCCTATTTGCGACAAGGGACAGCGTGTAAAGAAGGGCGACATCTTGACAGAGGGTTATGCTACCGAGAAGGGTGAACTTGCTTTGGGTCGCAACTTGCTCGTGGCTTATATTCCTTGGAAGGGTTATAACTATGAGGATGCTGTCGTAATCTCAGAGCGCATGGTTCGTGAGGACGTGTTGACATCTGTTCATGTGGATGAGTATTCACTTGATGTTCGTGAAACCAAGCGCGGTGTAGAGGAGTTTACTAGCGATATTCCTAATGTAAGTGAAGAGGCTACAAAGGATCTCGATGACAATGGTATTGTTCGCGTAGGTGCTCGTATCGAGCCAGGCGACATCATGATAGGTAAGATTTCTCCTAAGGGAGAGAGCGATCCTTCTCCTGAGGAGAAGTTGCTGCGTGCCATCTTCGGTGACAAGGCTGGTGATGTGAAGGATTCTTCATTGAAGGCCAATCCTTCTTTGGCTGGTGTCGTTATCGACAAGAAGTTGTTCTCTCGTGCTATCAAAACTCGTGAATCCAAGAAGCAAGACAAGATTATCCTTGCTAAGATTGATGAGGAATACGAGGCTAAGGGTGACGACTTGAAGGACATCTTGGTAGACAAGTTGCTTACTCTTACAGAGGGCAAGACATCTGAGGGTGTAAAGGACTACTCTGGTGCTGAGATCATCACAAAGGGAAGCAAGTTTACTACTGCAGCCTTGAAGAACTTGGAGTATGACGGCGTACAGTCTAACAACTGGACTAGTGATGCTCATACCAACGGCTTGATTCAGATGTTGATTATGAACTACATCCGCAAGTACAAGCAGTTGGATGCCGAGTTGAAGCGTCGTAAGTTCGCTATCACCATCGGTGATGAACTGCCATCAGGTATCCTTCAGATGGCTAAGGTTTACATCGCCAAGAAGCGTAAGATTCAGGTAGGTGATAAGCTTGCTGGTCGTCATGGTAACAAGGGTATCGTTTCTAAGGTAGTACGTTTGGAGGATATGCCATTTATGGCAGATGGTCGTCCAGTAGATATGGTATTGAACCCATTGGGTGTGCCTTCTCGTATGAACCTGGGTCAGATCTTCGAGTGTATCCTTGGTGCAGCCGGTAAGAAGTTGGGCGTTAAGTTCGCTACTCCTATCTTCGATGGTGCTAAATTGGAAGACCTCTCAGAATGGACAGACAAGGCAGGTCTGCCACGCTTCTGCTCTACTTACCTCTATGACGGTGAGACAGGTGAGCAGTTTGACCAGCCAGCTACCGTAGGTATGACCTACTTCTTGAAGTTGGGTCACATGGTAGAAGACAAGATGCATGCCCGTTCTATCGGTCCTTACTCTCTGATTACCCAGCAGCCACTTGGTGGTAAGGCACAGTTTGGTGGTCAGCGTTTCGGAGAGATGGAGGTTTGGGCCATCGAGGCGTTTGGCGCTAGCCACGTATTGCAGGAGATTTTGACCGTTAAGTCGGATGACGTTGTAGGACGTAGCAAGGCATACGAAGCCATTGTGAAGGGCGACCCAATGCCTACACCGGGCATCCCAGAGTCACTCAACGTGTTGCTGCATGAGCTTCGCGGTCTCGGTCTGAGCATCAAACTTGATTAATTTTGAGAACCCCTAAATATAAGATATAGAAACATGGCTTTCAAAAAAGATACAAAGGTAAAGAATAATTTTACGAAGATTACCATCGGTCTCGCTTCTCCAGAGGAGATTTTGGAAAATTCGTATGGTGAGGTTACTAAGCCTGAAACCATTAATTATCGTACATATAAGCCGGAGCGTGATGGTCTTTTCTGCGAGCGCATCTTTGGTCCTACCAAGGACTATGAGTGCGCTTGCGGTAAGTACAAGCGTATCCGTTACAAGGGAATCGTCTGCGACCGATGCGGTGTTGAGGTTACAGAGAAGAAGGTGCGCCGTGAGCGTTCCGGACACATCGAACTCGTTGTGCCAGTGGCTCACATTTGGTACTTCCGTTCTCTTCCTAATAAAATAGGTTACCTCCTCGGTATGCCAACCAAGAAGCTGGATGCAGTTATCTATTACGAGAAGTACGTGGTGATTCAGCCAGGTGTAATGGAGGGTAAGACAGACGCTGATGGCTTGGAGGTTAACGGTTCTCACAAGCTCGACCTCTTGACAGAGGATGAGTATATTGACATCATCGACAATCAGATTAGTGAGGATAACGATCGTTTGGACGATTCAGACCCTAACAAGTTCATCGCTAAGATGGGTGCTGAAGCCATCTATCAGTTGCTTCAGAATGTAGACCTCGACTCGTTGTCATACGAACTCCGCGACCATGCTAACAACGACTCTAGCCAGCAGCGTAAAACTGAGGCTTTGAAGCGTCTTAACGTAGTGGAGGGATTCCGTGCCAGCAAGGGCATCAACAAGCCCGAGTGGATGGTGATGAAGATAATCCCTGTTACTCCACCAGAGCTTCGTCCTTTGGTACCATTGGATGGTGGCCGTTTTGCCACATCCGACCTGAATGACCTCTATCGTCGTGTTATTATTCGTAACAACCGTCTGAAGAGATTGGTCGAGATTAAGGCTCCTGAGGTTATCCTCCGAAACGAGAAGCGTATGTTGCAGGAGGCTGTCGACAGCTTGTTCGACAACTCTCGCAAGAGCTCTGCCGTTAAGAGCGAAAGCAATCGTCCTTTGAAGTCACTCTCAGACTCATTGAAGGGTAAGCAAGGTCGTTTCCGTCAGAACTTGTTGGGTAAACGTGTAGACTACTCTGCTCGTTCTGTAATCGTCGTTGGCCCTGAGTTGAAGATGGGCGAGTGCGGTCTTCCTAAGTTGATGGCTGCTGAGCTTTACAAGCCATTTATCATCCGTAAGTTGATAGAGCGTGGTATCGTGAAGACAGTGAAGAGTGCCAAGAAGATTGTAGACCGTCGTGAACCAGTTATTTGGGACATCTTGGAGAATGTGATGAAGGGTCACCCAGTGATGCTGAACCGTGCCCCTACACTTCACCGTCTTGGTATTCAGGCATTCCAGCCTAAGATGATAGAGGGTAAAGCTATCCAGTTGCATCCGTTGGCATGTACTGCGTTCAACGCCGACTTCGACGGAGACCAGATGGCTGTTCACCTTCCATTGAGTAACGAGGCTGTATTGGAGGCTCAAATTTTGATGCTCCAGAGCCACAATATCTTAAACCCTGCCAATGGTGCGCCTATCACCGTTCCTTCTCAGGATATGGTGCTCGGTCTCTACTATATTACCAAGATTCGTCCAGGTGCTAAGGGCGAGGGCTTGACATTCTACGGTCCAGAGGAGGCTTTGATCGCTCGCAATGAAGGTCGTTGCGATCTCCACGCTTTGGTGAAGGTTGTTGTTGACGATTTGGTTGACGGCAAGATTCAGAAGCGCATGGTAGAGACCTCTGTAGGTCGTGTAGTCGTGAATGGTATCATTCCTAATGAAGTGGGCTTCTTCAATGATGTCATTTCCAAGAAGACTCTCCGTGGTTTGATTTCCAGCGTAATCAAGTCTGTAGGTATGGCAGAGGCTTGCGAATTCCTCGATGGTATCAAGAACTTGGGTTACCGTATGGCATACGTAGCTGGTTTGTCATTCAACCTTGGCGACATCATCATCCCACCAGAGAAGGAGGAAATCGTAGAGCGCGGTCGCAAGGAGGTTGAGGAAATCACCAATAACTATAATATGGGTTTCATCACCAACAAGGAGCGTTACAACCAGGTTATCGATGCGTGGACTCACGTGAATACCGACTTGGGTAACATCTTGATGAAGGAGATGACCGAGGCTGACCAAGGCTTCAACGCCGTATACATGATGCTTGATTCCGGAGCCCGTGGTTCTAAGGATCAGATTAAGCAGCTCTCCGGTATGCGTGGTTTGATGGCCAAGCCTCAGAAGGCTGGTGCCGAGGGTGCGCAGATTATCGAGAACCCTATTCTTTCCAACTTTAAGGAGGGTATGTCTGTGTTGGAGTACTTCATTGCTTCCCACGGTGCCCGTAAGGGTCTTGCCGATACCGCTATGAAGACTGCCGATGCTGGTTACTTGACACGTCGTCTGGTAGATGTATCTCATGATGTCATCATCACAGAGGAGGATTGCGGTACATTGCGCGGCTTGGTTTGCACAGCATTGAAGAATGGTGATGAGATTATCTCTTCTCTCTATGAGCGTATCTTGGGTCGTGTGTCTGTACATGACATTATTCACCCTACTACAGGCGTGCTTCTCGTCAAGGCTGGTGAAGAAATCACAGAGGCTAAGGCTAAGGCTATTGATGAGTCTCCTATCGAGAGTGTAGAGATTCGTTCTGTGCTCACTTGCGAAAGCAAGAAAGGTGTCTGCATGAAGTGTTATGGCCGTAACCTTGCTACTGCTCGTATGGTGCAGCTTGGTGAGGCGGTAGGTGTCATCGCAGCACAGGCTATCGGTGAGCCTGGTACCCAGTTGACTCTCCGTACATTCCACGCCGGTGGTATCGCATCTAATGCTGCTGCCAATGCTAAGATTGAGGCTAAGAACAAGTCTCTCATCGAGTTCGACGAGTTGAGTACTGTTCCATTCGTGGAGGAAGATGAGGAAGGCAACGATGTGAAGTGCGAGAAGGTGGTAAGCCACTTGGCTGAAATCCGCTTTGTGGATCCTAACACAAAGATTGTGCTGTCAACAATGAATGTACCTTACGGTTCTTCTCTCTACCACAAGGAGGGTGAGATTGTAGATGAGGGTACTGTCATTGCTCGCTGGGACCCATTCAATGCCGTTATCGTCAGCCAGTATGCTGGTACATTGAAGTTCAACGACGTACAGAGAGACCAGACTTATCGCGCCGAGGTCGATGAGACCACAGGTTTGGAGGAGAAGATTATTACCGACTCTAAGAATAAGGCGATGGTTCCATCTTGTGATGTAGTTGATGCCAAGGGTGAGGTTGTCGGTACATACAACTTCCCTGTGGGTGGTCACCTCGCTGTAGAGGATGGTCAGACCATCAAGACGGGTGAGGTATTGGTTAAGATTCCTCGTGCCGTAGGTGGTGCAGGTGATATCACGGGTGGTCTGCCACGTGTAACCGAGCTTCTTGAGGCTCGTAATCCGTCTAACCCTGCTGTCGTATCCGAAATCGACGGTGAGGTAACCATGGGTAAGGTGAAGCGTGGTAACCGTGAGATTATCGTAACCTCTAAGACTGGCGACCAGAAGAAGTATCTCGTATCTCTGTCTAAGCAGATCTTGGTACAGGAGCATGATGCCGTACGAGCTGGTACTCCATTGTCTGATGGTAGCGTAACTCCAGGCGATATCCTTGCTATTATGGGTCCTACCGCTGTTCAGGAGTATATCGTAAACCAGATTCAGGACGTATATCGTCTTCAGGGTGTGGCTATCAACGATAAGCACTTTGAGGTAGTGGTTCGCCAGATGATGCGTAAGGTTCGTATCGACGATCCGGGTGATACTACATTCTTGGAGCAGGAGTTGGTAGATAAGCTCGACTTCGCAGAGGAGAACGACCGTATTTGGGGTAAGAAAGTGGTTACCAATGCAGGTGACAGCGAGAACCTCAAGCCTGGTCAGATTATCACAGCTCGCAAGTTGCGTGATGAGAACTCTGCATTGAAGCGTCAGGATAAGAAGTTGGTTCAGGTACGCGATGCCGTGGCTGCTACTTCTACTCAGATTCTCCAGGGTATTACCCGTGCCGCTCTTGGTACTAAGAGTTTCATGAGTGCCGCTTCATTCCAGGAGACCACTAAGGTGCTGAACGAGGCTGCCATCCGTGGAAAGGTGGATTATCTCGAAGGCATGAAGGAGAACGTAATCTGTGGTCACTTGATCCCTGCAGGTACAGGTCTCCGTCAGTGGGAGAAGCTCATTGTCGGCTCTAAGGAAGAGTACGAGCGTATGCAGGCTAACAGAAAGAATGTGCTCGACTATGCTGATACTCCAATAGGAGACTAAGCTCCAGAGTATTATATAATAAGGTAAAAGCCATAGGTGAATGATTCATCTATGGCTTTTATAGTATCTATTATTGGTTGATTATCAATATTATATGCTCTAAACGGTAGAAAAGTGGCAATATGGATTCTGTTTGGATACGAAACGACGAAGATTTAACGTAATTAACTTTCTATTACACCGAAATTACAAAAAATGTGGTTGATATGGGGTGATATGAAGGTGGGTACTGATTGGTATAGGTTTCCTTGAAATGATTGATGAAATCCTCTTTGGTATGATTCAGTTCCTCTTCAATAAGATGCATGGAACGACTGAACTTGGAAGGATTTGAGAAATTATTACCATCGGTCATCCAAAAAGGATCGCCTGTCATTTCCGTTCCAAAGTTTACAATCGCACAACGTACTGCAATCTCAATCTTTTCAATCTCATTGAATAGAAGTAGGCGTAACTTCTTGTCAAAGCGATACAGCATCATTACTTTGTTGAATGTGACACCTTGCTTGAACAAATGTTGCTCTAATGTTGAGCCTTTTCCTCATCGGCAATCTCCATACCTCTTGCTTTGAGTAGTTGTA
>CAVDKC010000124.1:0-6688 GCA_963609615.1 Oribacterium sp. | reverse complement strand
TTCTTCACTCTTCGTTCTTCACTCTTCACTCTTCGTTCTTCACTCTTCACTCTTCACTCTTCGTTCTTCACTTTCTATATGTTGTTTCTTGAGTTTTTTCATGTACCATACCATGATAACAGCGGCAATGATGGCAGCGGAGAGGTCTGAGATAGGCATAGAGTACCATACTCCGTCGATACCCCACCACATGGGCATTACGGCCAGGAGGGGCAGCAGGATGAGCATCTGTCGTGATAGCGAGAGGAAGATACTGACCTTTACTTTGCCGATACACTGGAAGAAGTTGGTCGTTACCATCTGGAATCCGATGAAAGGGAAGAATACCATCACTATGCGGATAGCCTTGATGGACATGTTTATCAATGTAGGGTCGGTAGTGAACATTCTAGCGCAGTAGTAGGGCAGAAACAGGGCTATCAGCCAACCTGTTACCATGATGGCTGTGGCAAAGACGATGGCGAGATTCACCACTTTTCTCAAGCGGTCAAACTTCTGTGCGCCATAGTTGTAGCCTGCTATCGGCTGCATTCCTTGGTTTACGCCGATGACGAACATCACGAATACCATGGCAATGCCATTGGCAATACCGTAGGCTCCCACCGAGAGGTCGCCACCGAATCTAACAAACTGGTTGTTCATAAAGATAACTACCACACAGGCACACACATTCATCAGGAATGGAGATACACCGATGGCCAGGATATGCTCCACGAGTTTCTTCTTCAGTCGGTAGATACCTCGCTTGAAGTGGAGCAGTTCGTTCTTGTTACTGAAGAGCTTCATTTGCCAGCAAAGTGCCATCAGCTGAGATAAGATGGTAGCGATGGCAGCTCCTCGTATTCCCCATCCGAAGCCTAGAATGAAGAGAGCGTCGAGCACCACATTCATCATTACGGTAAAGATGGTGGCAAACATCGCCTGTTTCGGCTTGCTGGCGGCTCGCAGCAGGGCGTTCATTCCGAAGTACATGTGGCTGATAACATTGCCCAGCAAGATGATGACCATATACTCATGTGCGTAAGGCAAGGTCTGGTCGCTGGCACCGAAAAAGCGGAGGATAGGGGTGAGGAAGAGCAAGCAGATGATGCTCAGGCCGATACCCACGATGAGATTCAGAGAGAATGTGTTTCCCAGAATGTTTTGTGCTGTCGCATAGTCTTTTTGCCCCAACTTCACACTGATGGCGGTAGACGCTCCTACGCCAATGCCGGCACCGAAGGCGGCGGTGAGGTTCATGAACGGGAAGGTGATGGCGAGACCAGAGATAGCCATCGCTCCCACGCCCTGGCCGATGAACACGCGGTCTACGATATTGTAGAGCGAAGCTGCGGTCATAGCAATCATTGCTGGAAGGGCATACTGCAAGAGGAGTTTGCCCACCGGTTTGGTTCCTAATTCTAATGTTGCTTGTCTATTTTCCATGTTGCAAAAGTACAAAAAATATTTGATACCTTATGGAATGGATAGGTTAAAACTTGCAATCTTGGCAAAAACTTTCCTTTTCCTTTGGTGTTCTCAGCTAAAAAGAGTAATTTTGCACTTCAGAATTAACAAGATTTTAGTAACCATCTCACAAGATAGTAATAATCTTATTCGGAAATAGTAACAATCGGGACTAGCCTGGATATTGAAGATGAAACGATTATTGATATTATATGCCTTTTGGCTCGTTGGCTTGTCGGTACTGGCTGTCGAAGACGCAGCTTGTGGCAAAGATGCGTCGATGCTCCAGTCTCATGTGGCGGGGATAGAAAGGGTCTCTTACCCTGGCGGGAAATGCCAAATGTATCGCCTGTATCTCAAGGACAAGGATTTGGCGAATACGCCTTATTCTTTGAATCGCCCTCAGGAATTCTTGTCCATGCGTAGCATTGAGCGGCGCAAACGTCAGAATATACCTGTCGATCTTACCGATTTGCCGATAGCTCCAGCCTACGAGAAGGCGTTGGCTGATGTTGGTATAGAAATCGTGGGCAAGAGCAAGTGGAACAATACGCTCCTCATTCGCATCCATTGCGACAAGGAATTACGTGCGCTCTGTGAACTCGACTTCATTGTCAAGAAAACAAAAGTCTTTTCTGCTCCCGACTCGGTGAGCGAAAGAGTGCGTTATGGGGTCCGCAAGGCATTGAACGACTGGGGAGTTGGTAACGGAGAATATGGTGCTGCCGATGCCCAGGTCAAGGCACTCAATGGCAAGAGACTGCATGGGGCTGGCTATACAGGCAAGGGAAAGATGATAGCCGTCTTCGATGGCGGGTTTATGAATGTGGATAAGATTCCAGCTTTGCACGGCATCAAATTGGCTGGCTTGAAGGACTTCGTGGTACCGCAATCCAAGAATATCTTTGCGGAGATGGAGCATGGTACAATGGTGCTTTCTACGATGGCAACCAATGTCCCCAATCTGTATGTGGGGGTGGCTCCTGATGCTGAATATCTCTTGATACGTTGCGAGGACGAGCGCACGGAGAGCCTTGCAGAGGAAGATTATTGGGCCGAGGCTGCAGAATATGCCGATAGTGTGGGTGTGGATGTCATCAATTCATCGCTTGGCTATCATGCTTTCGATGATTCTTCTACCGACCATCATTATTGGGAACAGGATGGCAATACCGCTCTCATCTCCTGTACCGCCTCGATGTGTGCCGACAAGGGCATTGTCTGTGTCAATTCTGCTGGCAATGATGGTATGGGCAGTTGGAAGCGTATCAACTTTCCGGCTGATGCCAAGGACATCCTGACCGTGGGAAGCATCAACGAGCAGGGACTGAATGCAGCCTTCAGTGCTGTAGGACCTACTGCCGACGGTAGAATCAAGCCCGATGTGATGGCGTATGGTAGTCCTGCCTCAGTGATTACAGGCAGGGGAAGCATCATTCACGACAATGGTACTTCTTTCTCAGCCCCTTTGGTGGCTGGTATGGTAGCGTGCCTCTGGCAAGCTTTGCCCCATAAGACCGCCAAGCAAATTATCAAGCTCGTAAGATTGGCTGGTGACAACCAACAGCATCCCGACAATGTGTTAGGATATGGTGTACCAGACTTCTGGAAGGCTTATCAGACGGGAAAGGCAATCAGGTAAGTGAAGAGTGAAGAATTCGTTTGAAGTGAAGAGTGAAGAACGAAGAGTGAAGAATTCAATGGCTTTATGATAATGAAACATGTATCCCTTTTTGAACTGAACGGCCTGGTGCGCGATGTTATCTCGATGTTGCTGCCTGATAGCTATTGGGTAGAGGCGGAACTCTCCGAGGCTCGCGAGGGCTACGGGGGGCACTGCTATCTAGAACTCATCGAGAAGGATGAACGTTCCAATACTCCGATAGCCAAGGCACACGCCTCTTGTTGGCGCAACCGTTGGATGTTGATTAAGCCTCATTTTGAAAGGGTTACAGGGCTGCGTATACATGCTGGCATGAAGGTGCTGCTTAAGGTACATGCGCAATTCCATGAGAACTATGGCTTTTCTTGGATAGTGGATGATATTGACCCCAACTATACCATGGGCGACATGGCACGCAAGCGTTTGGAAATCGTCCAGACCCTGAAGGAAGAGGGGGTCTTCGGCCTACAGAAGGAGTTGATGCTCCCGGTGTTTTGTCAGAGGATAGCGGTCATTTCGAGTGCTACGGCTGCTGGTTATGGTGACTTCTGTAATCAGCTGGCCGATAACGACTATGGCTTGCAATTTCAGACACGTCTCTTTCCTGCTACGATGCAGGGTGAGGCGGTGGAAAAAAGTATAATAGCTGCCCTCAATCGTATCAATGCCGAGTGGGAAGGATGGGACTGTGTGGTCATTATCCGAGGTGGAGGAGCCACGAGCGACCTTTCCGGTTTCGATACCTTGGCTCTGGCGGAGAATGTAGCCAATTTCCCCCTGCCTATCATCACGGGTATAGGGCATGAACGAGATGAGAGTGTGCTCGACATGATTTCCTTCCTGCGTGTGAAGACACCGACCGCTGCTGCCGCATACCTTGTGCAGCATCTCACCGAAGTCTATGCGAGGATTATGGATGCCCAGGATACTGTTATCAATAATGTAAAACATCGCCTGCAAGTGGAACGGATGCGCCTCGATAGACTGTCTAATACCATCCCCGTGCAGTTCTCGCTTGTCAAAACGAGGCAAGGAGCCAGGCTCGACCGCTTGATGACTCGCCTGACGAGCCAAGTACAGCTAAAGGTGTCCGGCGCCCAACGCAAAATGGAAATTCTTTCGCAGAATATACTGCCTGTCCTGAAAAGGAAAATGCTCACCGAGCAGCATCGACTACAAATGTTGGAACAGCGCATGAAGTCGCAAGACCCAGAGCTGCTCTTGAAGCGGGGCTATAGTATTACCCTCAAGGATGGCAAGAGCGTAATAGATGCTGCTTCTCTCAAAGTAGGCGACATCATCGAAACGCGATTTGCAGAGGGAATCGTCCACAGCAAGGTAGAACCATTTAACATTTAACTTTTAATATTTAACTTTTAACATTCAACATTCTCAAAATATGAAAAAATACGAAGCAGCCGTCCAGGAACTCGAAGAGATTGTGGACAAGATGGAGAACGACGAGCTTGACATCGACCAACTCACCGAACAGTTGAAGCGTGCCAAGGCTTTGGTGAAACTCTGCAAGGATAAACTCACTAAGACAGATGAGGAAATCAAAAAGCTATTGGAAGAGGATTGAAACCTCAAAAAAACAAGAAAATAATAACGCTTTTGCTAAATATTGTCTGAAAAAGTTGCAGATTAGTAGAATATTTTGTACTTTTGCAGACAAATATTAGTAGAACATTTAAAAATAAGATGTTATGAAAGACTTAGATTGGTCTAATTTATCGTTCGGCTACCGCCGTACAGATTACAATGTTCGCTGTTACTATCGCAACGGCAAATGGGGCGAAATAGAGGTTTGCTCTGATGAGTATTTGAAATTGCACATGGCAGCTACTTGCTTGCATTATGGTCAGGAGGCATTCGAGGGGTTGAAGGCTTATCGTTGCCCAGACGGCAAGGTGCGTGTGTTCCGTATGGACGAGAATGCAGCTCGCTTGCAGAGTACTTGCCGAGGTATCTTGATGCCAGAGGTGCCTACGGAATTGTTTGAGGAAATGGTGAAGAAGGTAGTGCGCCTGAACCAGGAGTGGATTCCTACCTACGAGAGTGGTGCTACACTCTATATCCGTCCGTTGCTTATCGGTACGAGCGCCCAGGTGGGTGTACATCCTTCTGAAGAGTACTGCTTCTTGATTTTCGTTACCCCAGTGGGACCTTACTTCAAGGGAGGATTCTCCAGCAACCCGTACGTCATCATGCGCGATTACGACCGCTCTGCTCCGCTCGGAACAGGTATCTATAAAGTGGGTGGCAACTATGCCGCTTCTCTCAAGGCCAACTCTATCGCTCACGAGAAGGGATATGCTTGCGAGTTCTATCTCGATGCCAAGGAGAAGAAGTATATGGACGAGTGTGGTGCTGCCAATTTCTTCGGCATTAAGAATAATACCTATGTTACTCCAAAGAGTACTTCTATCTTGCCCTCTATCACCAACAAGAGTCTCATGCAGTTGGCTGAAGATCTCGGTATGAAGGTAGAACGTCGTCAAATTCCAGAAGAAGAGCTGGATACCTTTGAGGAGGCGGGAGCTTGCGGTACTGCAGCCGTAATCTCGCCTATCAGCTACATTGACGACTTGGAGACGGGCAAGCGATACGACTTTGGTTCAGAGCCTGGTCCTATATCTAAGCACTTGTACGAGACCCTTCGTGGTATCCAGTATGGTACTATAGAGGATAAGCATGGTTGGACCACGGTAGTGATCGAGTAATGAGCAAGGGAAAGTTAGAGAAATTCGCAGATATGGAACGCTTTGAGAATGTGTTCCAGTATCCCTATAGTGTAGTAGACGATGTGCCTTTTGAGATGAAGGGCAAGTGGCGTGAGATGTACTTCCACAACGCTAACCCAATTGTCTTGGAATTGGGTTGCGGCAAGGGCGAGTACACCGTGGAGTTGGCTAAGCTCTATCCTGAAACGAACTTCATTGGCGTGGATATCAAGGGAGCTCGTATGTGGACAGGTGCCAAAAAGGCGATAGAGGAAGGGCAGAAAAACGTGGCCTTCCTCCGTACCAATATCGAGATTATCGACCGTTTCTTCGTCGAGGATGAGGTGCAGGAGATATGGCTTACTTTCTCCGACCCTCAGATGAAGAACCCTCGCAAGCGCTTGACCTCTACTTACTTCATGAATCGCTATCGCCGCTTCCTCGTGGATGGGGGTATCATCCATCTGAAGACGGATTCCAACTTCCTCTTCACGTACACCACATACATGGCTGATGCCAACCATCTACCTGTTCTCTTCCGTACAGAAGACCTCTATCACGAGGATGGCATTGATGCGGAGACTCGCAAGATACTCTCTATCCAGACCTATTATGAGAGTATGTGGATAGAGCGAGGTTTGAACATCAAATACCAGAAGTTCGCCCTGCCAAGGGAGGGCGAATTGGTGGAACCAGATGTAGAAATCCCTCTTGACGACTACCGTAGCTATCGCCGTGATAAGCGAAGTTCGAAGGAAACGGCCAAGTAGGAAATATTTAAAGATGAAGATATTTAGTAACAGTTAAAAAATAACTTGGTACAAAAATGCTAAGCAGATTTGCACCTAACGACATA
>CAVDKC010000123.1:0-6874 GCA_963609615.1 Oribacterium sp. | reverse complement strand
ATCCTTGACATTACTGACAACGACTTGTCGTTCGCTACGCTTGGCGGTAAATACCCGCGGCTGGACTTGAACCAGCTAGGTTAGTGTCATGCCCGACACACATAAGGAAGGGCTGATACATCGTGTATGTATCAGCCCTTTCTGAGTTCATGACATTGAATAGAAAAAAATAAAAAACGTTAAAACCCCAAAAAAAGTTAGCGAAACACTATAGATTAGATAAAAAAAGATTACCTTTGCAGTAGCTCTTTTTGTCTAGTAGCTTTCTAAGGACTTGTAAAAAAGAATGAAGTAAGCTAGACAAGCTCACGCCGTAGTTGAGTGTTTGATACTCTTATATATAAGAGAGAGAATGCAAAACGGTTGCGGGAGGGATTGAGAGCTAAGACATAATTGGCGTTTATCTGACGCTCAGTTCTTGACGAGTCGAATCTAGCAAATTCAAAATCAAAGTCTTGAGCTTAGCAACGGTAGATGCCCTGGGTGTGATATATCTGTATACGATATGCCTCGGTGAGGTGTATCGTGGTATAGTAATCATATCGGCGTGGGCTCTAACGTTGTCTGTTCGACTTTGATAGGCAATGCTAGAGCCTCGACTCGTGGAATGGACAATGCGGAAGTTCACGCTTTTTTGTGCCTATTGATTTCTAAGAATTTTGAGAAATACTATGTCGACATTGTTTAATGTGACACATCAAGGAGACACCTGTCCTCCTCGTAACATTGGATTTGCCTCCGATGTTTCCCCCGGAAATTCCAAGGATGGGGTGTCGATGAGGTATACCCCTTCCCCAAATAAGAAATGGTATGTGATGCGAGTAACTTATCATCGTGAAAAGAAAGCATACGATTTTTTGCAGGCAAAGGGAATAGAGGCTTATCTGCCTTTGCGTCGTACACTAAAAATAATAAAAGGAAAGCGAAAGCTTGTTTCAGAATCCCTGCTACCAAACTTTTTGTTTGTTTATACTACCCCGGAAATCATTAGGACTTGTACTAAGGACACCAAAGAACTTTTTTTCCTCAATCATTATTACAATCATTTTGAAACCGATTCTTCTGGCAAGAATCCGCCCTTGACCGTTAGTTATAAAGCAATGATGAATTTCATTCGTGTAACCTGTGTGAGAAGTGAGCATGTATGGGTTGTGGCTCCCCAGCAATGTCATTATAAAAGTGGTGACATGGTGAGAGTGACTGATGGTGACTTCAAAGGTGTTGAGGGGCGAGTGGCTAGAATTGCGGGACAGCAGAAAGTTGTGGTGGAGATAAAAGGGGTTTGCTTGGTAAGCACTGCTTATATTCCAAATGCATTTATTGAAAAAATATAGAAGTTGCGCTCGACACGAATCAGAGCATATCATTATGAAAAAGTTTTTTATTGTATTTTTGATGGCTACTATTTTGATGCCATCGGTGGTTTCTGCGCAAAATTCCAAGGAGGTTATGCAAGAACGAAAAGCTCTTTACAAGAGTTCCAAGAGCGAGTTGAATGAGAAGGCAACCAAGGCTGCTCGAAAGGAGGCTAAAAAGTTGCAGAAGGAGGGTTGGACCTCGGCTCCAGGCGCCTTGCCTTTGGAGAAGCAATTGGATAAATCTTACTTGATGCAAATGGAGTATGATGAGGATATGTATCCTAAGTATCTGATGGGTGAGGCTATGAGCATTGGCGAGAATTATGACGGTGCCAAGATGCAGGCATTGGAATTGGCCAAGCAAAACCTTGCTGGGCAGATTCAGACGGAGATTACTGCCTTGGTGGAAAATTCCGTGGCCAATTCTCAGCTGGCGCAGGAAGAGGCTGCTACCGTAACCAAGAGTGTCATGGCTAGCAAGAATCTCATCGTGCAGAGCATAGGACGTACGATTACGGTCGTGGAATGTTATCGCTCGGCAAGAAATGGCAACAAGGAGGTGCTTGTAAGAATCGCTTATAATGGAAGTATGGCGAAAGCTGCGGCAAAGAAGGCTATTCGTGGGAGCCTGGAAGGTGACAACGAGAAGCTGCATGATAAGTTGGACAAAATGTTGGGTAAGTAATTTTTGTAGCTTTAACTTAATATGATTATGAAACAGTTTTATATATCTTTCTCGTTTCTTTGGGCTACAGGGCTTCCGTTGTTTGCGCAAGGAAACGTCTTGGACCCTCAGCCTATCGTGTACAATCAGAAATATGTGCCATCTGGTCTAGATAATTATCAGTCTGGTTTCTACTATTTCAATGGCGGAAAAGTCTACACGATGCGTAGCTTCAATGTGGCATCTGCTTCTAGCATACTTTCCTTGAAGGTGAATCCTTCTGGTTCTTCTTATGCTATATTGGATAGCAAGAAGGGAAAGAACACCATCCATGTATATGATTTATGGAAGGCCAAGAATGAATTGGCGAAGATTGTAGGGACCAAGTATGAGCCATTGGCAATCTGTTATTCTGCCGATGCGAAGAATTTGTTTGTGATGGGTAGTGATGGAAAAATACACATATTTGATGCCAAGTCTAATGTTGAGATAACATCTTTCGCTTCTTCTGTTATGGCTTCTCGTATGGTAGCGAGTGTCAATAACTATTATGTGGCATTGGCAAAGGAACACGAGGTCGAGGTGATGAATGTTGAGGCTCAAAGTCGCAGGGCTTTACTGCCGCAGAAGGCGAAAGTTAACGACGTTGCTTTCTCAGCCAACAGCAAGTGGATGGCTGTCTTGACTGAAGATGGGCGTTGCAATGTATATGATACTCGTAATTTTGAGGTGGCTTACCATTATGAGGCGCTTGGTTCTGCTGAATGTTGCTTCTTTCATCCCGAGAACAAGTATTTGGCTGTGGTCACGGGCGACCAACGTATTGCTATCATTAACATTCTCAATGAGAAAGACCGCAATTATGTGGACGCTTCAGGTACGGGCGTCAATTATGTCAATTTTGTGAGAAATTCCGATAAGGGTGTCTATCTCGTTTATAATACCAAGAACTCCATTGTTTTTAATCCTGTCTTTTTCTTGTCGCCAAACCGACTGGAAATCTTGAAAAATGAGTTGGAGTCGAGAATGGCAGAGTGGATGAAGCGAATGGATGGCGAGAGTTTGGAGGACTACAATGCTCGTGTTAATGATGACTCACGTATGAAGCAGATGCGGCTCTTTGAAACGGAGATAGCTACACAGATGGCAGAGAATCTGTTGACGACTTCCGAAGTCAAGGTTGGAAACTATAACCAAGATATGGGAATGTTGACACTCGATTTCAACACCATGCCTAGTATCTATCTCTCCGTTCCAGCCGACCAATTGAGCGATTTTATGGATCCAGGCAACTTGCAATTCTCTAATACGAAGTATTGCGTGAACGACAAGGATGAGTTTGAGCTTGTTTATACAGAGGTCACCAATACGAAGACTGGTAAGAAGTACGTATTCGATAACATGGAACGTAAGTCTTTGGCATTTTTGGAGTCCGACGAGAACTTTGTACCTTTCTCACAGTTGCAGACTTCTCAGATGGAGGAATTGAAACTTGAGGAAATACGAAATAACATTCTGAAGAGTGCTAAGGACAAGAAGATAATCTCGGATCACACGAATATTGATGTACGTACCAAGGTCGTGAATGGTACGGATGCTGCTGGTAAGAAAGTCGCTAATTATGAGGTTGCAGTTTCCTATACTGTGGATGAGGCCTTTTCATCGAAGGACGATTTTGCTTCTGGCAAATTTAAGTGTGAGGATTCCAAGGCTGCCCAAGCTATGTTAGCTGTAGTGAAACAGGCCTTGGAGAATGATTTGGCTAAATATATGGTAAGTGGTAAGCAGGTGAAGGTGATGATTACTGGTATGGCCGATGCAACACCGTTCAGCCGAGCTGTGCCGTATGATGGCTGCTATGGCGACTTTGAGCGTGAACCTGTAGTCAAGGATGGTGCCCTATCTAATATAACGGTGACCAAGGCTACAGGCATGTCGGATAATGACCAATTGGCTTTCTTGCGTGCCATGGGTGTGAAAGATTATGTTGTAAAAAATATTCCATCTCTTGGTAACATGAAGACTTCGTATGATACAAGTATTGATGTCTCAAAGAAGGCAGGAAGCCAGTATCGTCGTATCGGTATTCTGTTCACTTTTATTGATGCTTTTTAGAAAAAGGATAAAAAGAGTATTGTAACTATGAAAAAAGTTTTTATAATTGTATCTTTGTTCTTGCAGTCAATGGGTGGAGTCACATCTGCCCAAACGATAGAAGAGTCGAATGCATTATATAAGGAATTTGTGCAATTGGCTAATCAGAATACGGATAAGGCTAGATTGTATGACGTGCTCTATCATTGTTACACTTCCCATCTCGCAGTGTTGAAGACGGCGGCGAAGACTTGTACTGTATATGGGCAGGCACGTAGCAACATGAAGGACATCATTCCTTATCTGCCTAATGGTGCAGCTTACAGCAGTAGCCAAGGGAGACAGGCGAATGCTATCTTGTTTGCTAAGGCATATGTGGATGCGGCGACCATGCCAGACTTTGCCGATGGAGGCTATACTGCCACGCAATCCTTTGCGCAATTGTCTTATTTTGCAGCGGCTAACTTGGTGAATGGCAGACGTTATCAAGAGGCGATACCTTATCTGCGCGCCTATATTCATTCTGGAGAAGAGAAATATCGAAAAACAGTTTTTGTCAATTTGATAAAGGCTTGTTCTCAGTCAAAGGATTATGCCAACGGCATTCAGGTTCTTGATGAAGCTATTGCCAATTATCCTACTGATTATAATATCTTGTCATCTGCCGTGAATCTTTGCATCGACAGTGGCGACAATGTGAATCTGCAGCGGTATGTAGGCAAGGCTTTGGCTATACGACCTAATGATGAGACGCTACTTAATATTCAGGGAAAGCTTTATGAGGACAACCGTGATTACGAGAATGCGCTTGGCATTTATACAGCATTATTGAAGTCGCACCCTCGTGCTTTGGATGTGGCAAAACATTTGTCTATCTGTAATTATAATATAGGTGTATTGAATTTCAATAAGTCTTTGTCGGAAAGCGACAAGGGTGAGGCTAAGAAGCAAAAGAAACTGTATATGGAGTATTTTGCCAATGCTGTAGGACATTTGAAAAATGTTGTGTTGTCAGAGCCAACGTCTCTTAAGTACACTCAGGCATTGGCAGTCGCCTATAATTGCTTGGGCGATAAAGCTCAATTGGAGACAGTTAACAATAAGCTGGCATCACTGGGTGGAGGTAAGGTCGGTGCTGACTATATCCCTTCCTTAATTTCATTTGCGCAGAACAATGATGCTCCAGCCTTGGCGCAAAATAAGTCTTTTCCTACAAATGGACAGAGCTCTTCAACGACAACTCCTGCATCGGCAATCTCGTCTTCGGTGAGTTCTGCTGTGGATGGAATGGAGATACCTGCTTATTCTGCTTTTGCCAAGCAATATATCGAGAGTCGAATTAATGAGTGGCAGAAGAAGGATTCCTATGAAACAGTGAGTGAGTATAAGACTCGTGTGACAGAAAAGAACCGTGAGGCAAAAATAAAAGAAGTTCAGCGACAGGCAGAGCAAGAATATATCAATACTTATCAGAACATGGCAGATTTGCGCCAATTGGAGTTGAAGCCATATGATGCAGAGAATGGTGTGTTCTTGATTACTTCTAAGAATTTGGGACAGTTGATAGTTCCTGTGCCAAGAAGTAATAACGAGGCTCGTGTCTTTGAGTCCAATTGGGTGGGCATGCAGTTTAAGAATCCAAAGTATTTTATCGAGAACGACCATTTGGCTTTGGCAAACTTAACCTTCGTCACTCCTACAGGCAAGCAGTATCAATATGACAACGCTGCCGCCCTCAATTATACGGAAACTCATGTTGATGTGCAGTTTGCTGCGCTAGACAATCGTCTTTTTGCTTCGAATGAAAGCAAAACGAGTAAGCAGAGAGTGAGCAAGCAAAATGTTACGGTGGGAAGCTCTGATGTCGATATGAACATCCCTGAGGTGAAGGCTAACAACAATAAGACTTTTGCTGTGATCATTTCCAATGAGAATTATATGAATGTGGCTGGTGTCCCAATGGCTCTGAATGATGGTTCTACGTTTGCCAAGTATTGTGAGAAAACATTGGGTATGCCGCATGAAAATGTTCGCTATTATGGAGATGCCTCGTACGGTACGATGTTGAGGGCGGTTCGTGACATCAAGGACATAGCCAATGCCTATCAAGGCGACTTGAATATCGTATTCTATTATGCAGGGCATGGCATACCTAACGAGGCGACGAAGGATGCGTTCCTCTTGCCGATAGACGCTGATGGTACGCAGACGGAAGGTTGTTATTCCTTGAACAAACTATATGATGAGCTAGGCTCTACTAATGCCAAGTCGATAGTGGTGTTCCTCGATGCCTGTTTTAGTGGAGCGCAGCGAGAGGGTGGTATGTTGGCTTCCGCTCGTGGTGTGGCACTGAAGGCGAAGAAGGAAGACCCTCGTGGCAATATGGTTGTGTTTAGTGCAGCAAGTGGCGACGAGACGGCTTTCCCTTACAAAAAGAAAGAGCATGGCTTGTTTACTTATTATCTCTTGAAGAAATTGCAAGAGACTAAGGGCGATGTTAGCTTGGGAGATTTGAGTGAGTATGTCACTGACAATGTGAAACGTCAGTCCGTGGTCATCAATCGGAAGGTGCAAACTCCTACGGCAACCCCATCTACAGCAATGATGCAAGGATGGCGTAGCATGAAATTGAAGTAAAGCAATATTGATAACTTTTTAATTTTAGATTTATGATGAAAAAGGTAATAATGTTGAGTTGCCTGTTTTGTGCAGGTATTCAGCTTGTTTCTGCCCAAAATGTATTGAAGGGTAGGGTGGT
>CAVDKC010000122.1:0-7120 GCA_963609615.1 Oribacterium sp. | reverse complement strand
GTGTCCAACTGCATGATGCCAAAGTTTTGGGTACAGAGCCAGATGTTTCCATAACCATCGGTGGCGATGTCGTTGTTGATGTTTAGGCTGTTGGAGCCAATCTCGGTATATTTTTGCCATTCTGCGTTAGGCTCTTTGGGGTCAATATAGCATACTCCCTCACGTGTGCAAGCCCACAGTTTCTGGCTGCCAGGGTCTTCCACTACTTTGTAAAAGGTGTCAAACAGGCTGGTACTATATGGATATTGGTGGTATACGGGATGCTTGATGTCGTCGGGGTTGTCGATGCGTATGATGCCATAGCCCCATGTCCCTACCCAGAGATGATGCTGGCTGTCGAGAAAGAGCGAGTAGGCGGAATTGGTGGTGTTGAGCTTAGGATAGCGTTGCATCACGTTGCTGCCACGCTTCATGCGCAGCAACCCTGCCGACCAAGTGCCGATGAGAAGGTCGCCGTTCCTGTCTTCGATGAGACTCTTCACGCTATAGTTGGTGATACGGTTCTTGTGTCCATACTCATCAATGAGCCAAGTGTTCTGATTGTTGAATGTATGGAACGACTCTTTTTGGGCATCGAAATAGGTTAGGCCGCCATCGGTACCTATCCAGAGAGTGCCATCATGGGTGACGTGGAGCATGTAGATGATGCACTGTCCCTGGTTGGGGAGGAAAAAGGTCTTGAACTCGCCTGTACGCTTGTTCATCCTCACCAGTCCGTTGCGAGTGCCAAGCCATAGATTGTCATTGTGGTCTTCGGCGATGGATCGGATGGTGTTGTTGGGCAAGATGCCAGGCTGAAAGGCACTCGACTTGTAGGTCTTCACCTGGTAGCCGTCATACGACTTGACGCCAGCGTTGGTGCCCACCCACATCATGCCGTCCTTGTCGAAGAACATGCAGGTTACTTCCTCGGTTGGTGAGATGGCGACGGGCGCAAGGTAACGGTATGGAAAAATTCCTGCCTTGGCGGAAAGACAGATAATCGTGAATAATATAATATGTATAAGTCGTCTCATTGATTACAATCAGTTGGTTATCTTTTCATCTCCTTTGTCGGGTGCAAAGGTAAACATGTTATTTGGATATTTGTTCCCTTTTGCCAGCTTTTTTAGCGATTTGTCACCCAATACATTTTGCTCAATATCGCCCCGGAGGTGACAATGGGGCGAGGTGGATATTGCTCCTGTGTCAGTGTGCTGTGGTATGGTTTACTTAGAGGTTTGTTTAAAAAAGTATTAAAAATAAGGGTAAAAAGAGTAAAAATAGCGAAATATACCCTAATCTTGACGAATTGTTCCCTTGCTTTTAACAGATGGAAACTATTTTTGCAGTCTAAATCCGAGCGACATGATTTTGTTTTAAGGCAAAATATGTGGATTGGAAACTATATGAAATTAGCAAGAACTAAAACTAACTTTTAATAAAAACTAAATGAAAAAAGTACATCTAATAACTTCGTCAAGAAGATTGATGGCATTGACAGCGATAGCCACGGGTGTCGCTTGCGTTCCACAATCCGTGATGGCAGCTCCTGATACTCAAGTAGTGCAGCAAGCAGGGATTGTTAAGGGACAGGTGTTGGACTCTACGGGTGAGCCAGTCATTGGCGCAACCGTGAAAGTACAAGGTCAGAAGGGCGGTGCAGTTACCGACTTGGATGGTAACTTTAGCTTGAATGCCCCCAAGGGGTCTTCATTGGAGGTGTCTTATATCGGTTATAAGACGCAACTCGTGAAAGTGGGGAGTGGATCCCTCAAAATAGTGATGCAGGAAGACAACCAGTCATTGAACGAGGTGGTAGTCGTTGGTTATGGTACCATGCGTAAGAAAGACTTGACGGGTGCCGTCGTGCAGATTGACCCCAACAAGTTGGCAGACCAGAACCCTGGCTCCGTACAGGATTTGTTGCGTGGAACTCCAGGTCTTCAGATTGGTTTCGACTCTTCTGCAAAGGGTTCAAGTGCTTCCATTCAGTTGCGTGGCCAGAACTCTCTTTATACAGCCGATTCTCACAACTCCCCATTGATAGTCCTTGATGGTATGCAGTTTGGTGGTGAACTTTCAGAGATTAACCCTGATGATATTGCGCAGATTGATGTACTGAAAGATGCTTCCTCGGCAGCCATTTATGGTGCAAAAGCAGCTAGTGGTGTTATCATCATTACAACCAAGAAAGGTAAGACTGGCAAACCAACCATCAGCGTAAGTGCTAATTTGGCTGCAAACACTAAGGCAAAGTATCGCAAGGTGTTCTCTGCCTCTGAGTATATGACCTATCGTGAGGACTGGTTCAAGGCAACCACCTACGGTTATGATGAGAATGGCAAGTGGGGTTACTATGGAAAGGATAGTGGCGTACCTGCTGGTTACTATGATAATGTAGAGAATGCCCAGAGATTGTATGGCCTTACTTCAGATCAGTGGGCTTCAATGGGTGCCAAGACCTTAGGTGCAGACGAAAGCCTTCTTTCCTTGTATGCGCGCCGTATGGGATTGGACGCTGATGCTGCTACCGTTATGTCTAATTTCTTGGCAGGAAAGACCTATGATTGGGAGGATGCCACTTTCCGTACTGGCTTTAATCAAGATTACAATGCAAGCATCTCTGGTGCCACAGAAAAGGTGAACTATTACTTGAGCTTTGGCTACTTGAAGAATCAAGGTGCTATCCAGGGTGATGACTACCATGCTTTCCGTAGCAATATGAAGATTAATGCCAAGATTACTGATTGGCTGGAAGTGGGTGCCAACGTGAATTTCCAGGATCGTTCCGATGAGTCTAGCCCTGTGCCACTGGGAAGCAATTATTGGGATAACAACCAGTTGCGTGAGTCTCCTTATGCTTCACGCTACGATGAAAATGGCAACGAGGTGCAGTATCCGCGTAGTGGAAACCCAACGAATGGTGGTTACAACTATCATTTCGACCAGCAGTATATTGACTTGGAGAAGGGACAGACCATCTTGAACACCATCTTTAATGCCAAGATTACATTGCCATTGGGCTTCACCTATCAGTTCAACATCGCTCCACGTTACAAGTGGCACTATGATCGTTATTTCCTCTCAGCTGAGTTGCCTAACAGCACTGCCTCGACCCGTGGTGCCAACAGAAAATCATCGAAGAGTTTCGACTATACATTGAACAATACCCTTACATGGGATAGAACTTTCAATAAGTTGCACCATTTCACGGTGACCGTTGCCCAAGAGGCTGAGGAGAACCGTTATTGGAGCGACAATATCGAGGCACGTAATATCACGCCTTCTGATGTATTAGGCTTCCACTATATCACAGGTGCCAACAAGGAGCAGAGCTCGTTCTGGGCTTCTGATACCCATTCTACGGCCGCTGCATACCTCGGTCGTTTGTTCTATGGCTACAATGACCGATATATGGTGACAGGTACTGTTAGACGTGACGGTTATTCGGCTTTCGGTTCCAACAATCCATGGGCTACATTCTGGTCTGCAGGTGGTAGCTGGGTGTTCTCTGAAGAGAGCTTCTTGAAGCAGCCTTGGCTCGACTATGGAAAATTGAGGGTCTCGTATGGTACCAATGGTAACCGTTCTTTGGCAGATACCTATTTAGCTCTTGCCAACTTGGCAAGTGGTGGTCAGATGGCATATTACAACTATGGCAAGACCGATCAGACTATCTTGAATGCGCTTGTGATAAGCCGTTTGGCAAATCCGAACTTGGAGTGGGAGAAGACTTCTGCGGTCAACGTGGGTCTCGACTTCTCTGTTCTCGGTCAGCGTCTGTCGGGTAGCATCGAATGGTATCACAAGGTTACCAAGGACATGATCATGGCGCAGCGTTTGCCAAACTTTACAGGTTTTAGCAGCATCACCACTAACTTGGGTGAGGTGACCAACTCAGGTATTGAAATCACCTTGAACTCAAAGAACATCGATACGCCTAATTTCAAGTGGAATACAAGTATTGGCTTCTCTTACAATAAGAACCGTATCAAGCACTTGTATTACGACTATGATGAGAATGGCAATGAGCGTAGCGATACTTCCAACGGTTGGTATATTAACAAGCCAATTGGTGAGATTTGGTACTGGGAAGTAGAGGGAATCTGGCAGGCTGATGAGGCTGAGGAAGCAGCTAAGGTCAACCAGAAGCCCGGAGACCCTAAGGTGAAGAACAATTATACCGAGGATGACAAAATTAACGAAGACGGAACTCGCACTCCTGTTTACAACGACAATGATAAGGTTTATCTGGGCACAACCAATCCCCCTATCTATTGGAATATGCGCCACGACTTCACTTTGTTCAAAAACTTCACCTTTTCCTTCTCTATGTACTCTTATATGGGGCATAAGAGCTTGAGTGGTAACTATTTGAATGGTGATAATTCTGGTTCAATGTTTACCAATACTTGTAATACCTACAAGAAGGAATATTGGACTCCTGAGAATCCCACTAACGAGTATGCACGTCTGAACGCCGTAGGTCCTTCTGGATGTACTGGTGTGCAAAAACTTTACAACCGCAGTTTCGTGCGTCTAGACAATATCACCTTGGGTTATACCATCCCGCAGGCGATTACTCGCAAGGCTGGTATTGAGAGAGTACATGTGACAGCTGGCATCAACAATGTTTGCACGTTCAGCAGCTGGGAATATGGTGACCCTGAGACTGGTGGCTTTGCAAACCGTCAGTTCCAGTTTGGTATTAATGTAACACTCTAAAAGATTTATCACAATGAATAATAATATAAAAAACATCTATAGAGGAGGACTTTTCTTCGCTTTGGCGAGCACAATGATTTCTTGTGGAGATGATTTCTTGAAGCAGGATCCTCTTTCTTTCTATGAGCCAACTACTACTTATAGCACAGAGAGTGGTTTGGAAGCTGCCATGACCGAGTGTGACAAGCAGTTGAAGACTTATGTGCTTGATGGTAACTGGAACAACGTAGGGTTGGCCACCAACTACTATTTATCTGATGTCGGCATGTATGCCAAGACAGATGCAGGTGGTGGATTCCAGGATAATTTCGATGCCAAGCTGACTCCAACTTCAGGTATGGGTACAGGAGGAGACGGCAACTATATGCAGCGTTTCTGGAATGAGGGTTTTGCGCTTGTGAAGTATGCCAATTCTGTGCTCTCCTATGTGGATAAGGTGCAGGGACTGGACGAGAAGGTTAGGGATGCTTATAAGGGACGCGCTTATTTCCATAGAGCGTATGCTTATTACAACCTTGCCTTACAGTTTGGTGACATCCCTTTGATTACCAAGTTGCTCACGGTTCCTAAGCAGAACTACAAGTCTACCAGTAAGGCGGCCATCTTCCAGATGTTGCAAAATGATTTGGAGTTTGCTGTGGAGCATGTTCCTAATCAGTCGGAGATGTCTTATGTGGGGCAGGTGAACAATGAGGCATGTAGGCATTTGCTTACCAAGGTGTATCTTGTCAACGGTGAGTATGCCAAGGCAGAGGCGATGGCCACAGACTTGATTAACAACCATGGTTTGAAATTGATGACTGAGTCTTTCGGTACATGGCAGTCCTCTGGTAATGAGAAGACATGGAAGGTTACTCGCAATGTGGTATGGGACTTGCATCGTACTCCCAATATCTGCAACCCTGCGAATAAGGAAACCATCATGCCAATCGTGAACTCTAACGACCAGAACTTCACTACCTATAATGTGATGCGTGCTATGTTCGTGCATTGGAGCAATAGCGTGATACGTGACCCTCATGGTACCGCAGGCCCTGGTCAGAATATCGCCCGCAACAATGCTAGTTACAACGATACGCTGGACTGGGTACGCGTGGCAGGTCGTGGTATCGCCTTGAACCGTACTTCTTATTTCTACAATAAGACAATTTGGATGCAGGATGGCGAGACCGACTGGCAGGATCTTCGTCATAATCGTGAGGTGGGTAACTGGATGGAGATGGAAGACTTCAAGTATAATAATCCGAAGTCGGATTTTTATGGAAAGAATTACCAACTTTATGCGACCGAAGATTATGTCAAGGACGGTAAGGTAGTAGTAAAGAAGGGTGAGATTCTCTGTTCCGACACCATTCGTAGTTGGTTCCCAACCCCACTTTACCAGCTCTATATCTTGGATACTCCAAATGAGGAGAATGTGGGGGCTAACCAATTCCAGGGGGCTTCTGCCAAGGGCGCCAATGGTGATATGTATTTGTTCCGTTTGGCTGATACATATTTGCTTCGTGCTGAGGCTAAGTTCTATCAGGGAAATGCGACAGGTGCAGCCGAGGATGTCAATGCTGTTCGTAAACGTGCCAACGCCAAGAAGATGTTTACTACCGTTAATATTGGCGATATCATGGCTGAACGTGCTCGTGAACTCTATTTGGAGGAGTTCCGTCAAGCAGAGATGGTACGTGTTTCTTGGTGTCTAGCCAACAGCGGAATGCCTGATGAATGGGGTAATACCTACGATGCCAAAACATGGGATAAGCAGGATGGTACCGATTTGAGTGGTGGTAGCTACTGGTATAAGCGTTGTACTACTTACAATGTATTCAACCGCCCATGTGGAAAGGGTACACAGGGTAGCCAGAATTTCGAGTATAAGGTGAACAAGCACAACCTCTTCTGGCCAGTTCCTAACTCAGCTATCACTGCCAACAATAAGGCACAGCTCCGTCAGAATTATGGCTACGATGGTTATGATGAGTCCACTCCTATGTTTACAGACTGGAAGGAAGCCGTAGCTGATGAAGAAACTGCAAACTAGTCTTTAGGTTTATATTATATAATGGGGATGCGCCAGTGCAGATGGGTGCATCCCCATTTTGTCTATTTCCCATAGCTCAAATATAATACTTGAAAATTTTGGTGCATTCTCAAGTATCCGGCGTATCTTTGCACATAAATACATTTGAACTATGGTAAGGGAAAGGAAAAAGCGAATCTATCGCAAGCGTATACCTTATGGGATGCAGAGTTTTCGACTATATTGCCGACTGCCTGAAGCGTTACTCTTCACAGCGCGACAAGCAGAAGGGGGAGGCTTTTGTGCATGGCTTCACGCTAGCCATGACTAGCCAGTGCCGATTCTATCGTCCCATCTCCGAGCTTGATAACGACGGCGGCTATGCTGACATCTTCCTCT
>CAVDKC010000121.1:0-7150 GCA_963609615.1 Oribacterium sp. | reverse complement strand
ACTCGTGACCTCCTGCGTGACAGGCAGGCATTCTAACCAACTGAACTAACGCACCGACTAATACAAATCTAATCGCTTAACGCTCATTTTTCATTTGCGAGTGCAAAGGTACTACAAATATTTGACTCCACCAAATTTTTCCGCTCTTTTTTACAAAAAATATTGAAAAAAATATGCATCAGCATACTCTTTACCCTCCAAAAGCCATTCTTTCAGCATTTTATCCCCCCTAAACCCAACTGCTCTCAACGTTTGTACGGCTTTTTCATTCCTGACAGAGACCACAGCATACAGCTGATGCAGGTGCAGAATATCCCCGGCATAAGCTATGATCTGTCGAATCGCCTCCTGCGCATACCCCCTATCACGAAACTCCTCACCAATGACAATGCCTAGTTCGGCACGCTGGTGGCGTGGATCAAAATTAACCAAGTCTACCATACCCACCGCCTCGTTTTGACCATTTTCTATGACGAGCCTTACCTGCTTGTCAGCATAAATATCCGATGTATTGCCACAAATATAGTCAATGAGTGTCTGACGAGAATAAGGAACATTCGTACACCCTACCCCCCAAAGACTACGGTCGTTCTCCACTGCATAGAGGAAATCCAGATCTTCCATCTCTAAGGCTCGCAAACGTATATAATTTTCTTCTTTCATTGTCATTGCTTTTAGTAATTATATTTATATAAGGTACGCCCGTACCTTATATAAATACAACAAGAAAAGGCTAGAATATCTCACTTGCCGTAATCACCTTGCCTATATGTTCGCTATAAGTACCGAGGGTTACATCTAGACCGCAATCATGGATACTTGCCATCAATCGCAGCACCTCTCCATAGCTCAGGGCATCCACATCCAGCACGATGACATCGCAATCATAAAGAGCAGTCTCGTCATAGGCAGAGAGAGAACTGGTGAAGAAATCTGTCAATTTACGGTAACTCGCATTCAACCCCTTTACAAGAGCTAGCTGCTGACAAGACTTCAACATCGCCACATCGCCCACAAAAAGATAACGCAATGTAATCTCCCTGCCAGGAGTAAAGAAGCCCAGACTCTTACGCACTCTCTCAGAGACCATCTTTACCAAAGCCATACTCGCCTTAGCATAGATGGCCACCTTAATGGGCACACTGAGCAAAAACGACATGCCAGAATAGTGCTTGCGAAAAAAAATGAGCATCGCCTCATAGAACACATGCACATAGCGAAAACTTGACTTATCTGTACTCTCACCTTTGTAATGCATGATGTCTACTGGCAAATAATAGTTATGATAGCCCCCCTTGAGGATGCGATAAGAGAGATCGATGTCTTCGCCATACATAAAGAAGTCTTCGTCAAGCACTCCCACTCGTCGGAGAGCCTCACGTCTGAGCATACAGAAAGCCCCACTCACCACCTCTATCCGACAAGCTTCATCCCAAGGCAAGAACCCTAAGTAATACCTGCCAAACACTCGATGACCAGGCCAGCGATTGCAAAATCCCATCATCTTATAAAATGCCACCAGAGGCGTAGGTAAACCACGCCTGCTCTCCATAGCCCTTCCACCCTTGGCATTAAGCATACGCACACCTAGAGCACCAGCATCGGAATGAGCATCCATAAAGCGCAAACACTCCAGCAGCACTTCCTCACCCACAAAAGTATCAGGATTGAGTAGAAGCACATAGTCACTCTCCGTCTGGCGGATGGCTATATTGTTGGCTCTAGCAAAACCCAGGTTATGATCGCTCGCCACAAAACGTACATAGGGGTACTTTTCTTTAGGATAACGTTCTGAGAGATATTGCACGGAACCATCAGTCGAGTGATTGTCCACGATGACTACCTCGGCAAGCCAAGAAGCCGCACAATCTCCATCATTACCATGCTGACGCAGTTCATCAATGGCTGACACCAACGACCGTAGACACTGGTCTACATAGTACTTTACATTATAGTTTACAATGACTACCGAGAGTTTCATGAGTTTTTTAATTTTGTTCCTCAGTCTCACCAATACAACGTTCCATGGATGGATATACGAAGAAAAGACAGAGGAATAAGATAATCGCCATGTAGCCAAAGGTTGGCGACATGGTTTGATAATACATAAAGGTATCTATAAGCATCGGCAGGCACAGCATATTGAGGCGAGCCGTCCCAAAGACCAACAATGCATCCCCTTTGACAGCCACCAGTTTGCGGTGGACGGCCTTCAATCTAAATAGTTTGAGAGCCAAGGGGATGACTGCGATGGTGACAAATTCCATGATAACAGCCATGATGAAAACCAAGGTCTCATCACCTGCCAGACGGGTGGGTTCCAGAACTTCCAGTTCATAGAGCGCAACCAATAATAGCGACACTATCACCATGAAGAGGAAGTTGACCATCAATATTCGTTGTACTTGTTTTAATTCCACGTTCCTGCTTTTTTTCAATATTTCAACATTTACACACTTCGATATTTCCACACTTTTTTACCTTTCAAATGGTGTACGGTTCAGGATACTCCTGCCCAAGGTCACCTCATCAGTATATTCCAGTTCGTCTCCCACTGAGATGCCACGAGCTATTACTGAGAGCTTGACAGGGTAATCGGCAAGCTTTCGGGAGATATAGAAATTGGTGGTATCTCCCTCCATCGTACTGCTCAAGGCAAAGATGACTTCCTTCACCCCACCATCAGCCACACGGCTCACCAGAGAGTCTATCTCGATGTCGGAAGGACCGATGCCATCCATTGGAGAAATGATTCCACCAAGCACATGATAGAGCCCATGAAACTGCTGCGTATTCTCCACCGCCAACACGTCCTGGACATTTTCCACCACACATAGTGTAGAGGCATCACGGCGAGTATCGGAACAGATGGGGCACACGTCAGTATCGCTAATATTATGACACACACGGCAATACTTCACCTCTCGCTTCATCTTCGACAAGGAGTCTACAAACTGCTGTACTTCGGCATCACTCTGGCGGAGCATATGAAGCACAAGGCGCAAAGCAGTCTTGCGCCCTATACCCGGCAATTTGGCAAACTCGCCCACCGCCTTCTCCAGTAATGCAGAGGAAAACTGCTGCATCATCCTTTATTAGAGATAGATACCGATACCCACTTTCACGCCTACTGTAGAATAGGCGGAATGATCCTTAAAACTCTGGTCGTAATAAACAGCAGGCTCTATAGCCACCTGCTTGCTCACAAAGTAAACATAACCCAGTTCTACTCCTGGCATCACGTCATTATAGCTACCAGTATGCGCCAACTTGACACCTGCGCCAAGATAAAGCCCGTTCTGCTCGATACAATATCTACCTTGGACACCTATCGAGACGAAATCGTCGACACCACTCTGTCCGAAATGATTATACTCTACCTGCCCAAGCACCATCCAGTCATTCTCCAAGAAATAACCAGCCTTGGCCTGAACACCAAAATTGAGTTCCTGCGAACCGTTATAACTCAAGTTGAGGCCCGTCAGAGACGCACCGCAATACTTCTTTCCACTCTCAAACTGGGCATGAGCCACTGCCGTAGTAAGCAAAGCCACTGCCAAAATTGCGATCTTTTTCATATATGCACAATGAATATGTATAGATAATTCTATAATATATAATGCTGAAGGCTAGGCTTACTTAGAAGCCACACCCTTCTGACATTTACGATACCAAGCGAAAAACCACACGAGCGATACCACAAGAATGATGATACATCCCGCATAAGAAACGCACTCGCTCAACCCCATCGCCTGGGGCGAAACCAAAAGAAAGGTAGAGCATACTACCGTCATAAACACTGCTGGTACAAGAGTGATGACAAATGGCTTCTTCTGCTGCGCCAGATACACAGTCAATGTCCAAAGCGTAAATACGGAAAGGGTTTGGTTAGCCCATCCGAAATACTGCCAGATGACATTGAAGCCGTCCGGATTCTGCATCTGCCACACCAGAATACCAATGGTCAAGGCAAACATGGGAAGGCAGACATAGAGACGTTTTCTCATACTACGCTGCTCCAGCCCGATAGCCTCGGCTACAATAAGACGACAACTACGCAAGGCCGTATCACCACTTGTGATAGGTGCTGCCACCACGCCCAACAAGGCAAGGATACCACCGCCTACACCCAACCAACTAGAACATACTATCTTGACCACGGTTGGTGCATCAAAGTTTTGGATGAGAGACTTTCCACCATCAACCTGTGTAATAAACTGTTGAGCCACCTCTTGGCTCACGCATTCACGCCATCCTCCATAGTAGAAGAAGTACATCGATACCGTTGCCCAAATCAAAGCAACAACGCCCTCTGTAATCATTGCTCCATAGAAGATAGGGCGCCCCATCTTCTCGTTCTTGATGCAGCGAGCCATCAAAGGACTCTGCGTAGCATGGAAACCACTGATAGCTCCGCAAGCGATGGTAATGAAGAGGCAAGGGAAAATAGGACTCTTCTGCACAAAAGGCTCCGTACCCAACCAAGCAGGATTCTCATTGAGATTACATGACTGCAAATCACTCCAAAGTTCAGGCAACGTAGGCCACTTCACGAACAGCCCCACTAACAAGGCTCCTGCCATAAAGAGGAGCGAGAAGGCGAAGAGCGGATATATCTTGCCGATAATCTTGTCAATAGGCAATAGCGTGGCGATAATATAATACACAAAGATGACTATAATCCAAAACATCTTACTTCCCCAAAAAGCATCCGTATCACAGATACCATTCAGGATAATGGCAGGACTATATACGAAAACTGCACCCACCATCATGAGCAATAACACGGTAAACACAAGCATCACCTTCTTGGTGTTACCACCTAGATACTTGCCCACCAGGACTGGCAATCCCGCGCCATCATTGCGAACGCTGAGCATACCACTCATATAGTCGTGCATAGCTCCAGCAAAGATACAACCGAAGATAATCCACAGATAAGCCACAGGTCCGTACCATGCACCCATGATAGCACCAAAGATAGGTCCCGTTCCTGCGATATTAAGGAACTGAATCATAAAGATTTTCCAAGTAGGAAGTAGCATAAAGTCAACCCCATCAGCATGAGTAATCGCTGGTGTAGGACGGTCGTCAGGGCCAAACACATGCGCTACGAACTTTCCATAGAGCAGATAGCCCAACACAAGGGCTACCAAACTAATAACAAAACTAACCATATTTTTTATATTTCTTTTCTATAAGATGTGGTAACCACATTTTTTTTATTATTTCATGGCAAAAGTACGATTTTTATTTGAAATACGGAAAAATATCTGTACCTTTGTTGCCAAATAGTTAGATTATGCGCAGAATATACATATTTTTCCTCTTCATATGCTCTGTTTTGGCTACAAAAGCGCAGAGCATCATATATAACAACCAAGCCCCTAAACATGAGGTACGAGCAGTATGGCTCACCACCATCGGCGGCATCGACTGGCCACATTCCTACTCCCAGTCTCCCAACTCTGCAGAAAAGCAGAAGCAAGAACTTCGCCTCATCCTCGACCGGCTGCAAAAAGCCAAGATCAATACTGTGCTCATCCAAACCCGCATCAGGGGTACCATGATATTCCCGTCCATCTATGAGCCATGGGACGGTTGCCTGTCAGGATTCCCCGGAAAGACACCAGGCTATGATGCCCTCCAGTTTGCCATCGAAGAATGTCACAAGCGTGGCATGGAGCTACACGCCTGGGTGGTCACAATCCCCGTAGGCAAATGGAACGCCTTAGGCTGCAAATCGCTTCGCAAAAAATACCCTGGACTCATTCGCAAGATAGGACCAGATGGCTACATGAACCCCGAAGACTTCCGCACAGGCAACTACCTAGCTGACATCTGCAAAGAAATTACCCATAAGTACAATGTAGACGGTATCCACCTGGACTATATCCGCTACCCAGAGACCTGGGACATCAAGGTGAGCCGTGAACAGGGGCGCAACTATATCACACGCATCGTGGAGAAGATACATGATGCCGTAAAAACAGAAAAGCCTTGGGTAAAGATGAGTTGCTCACCCGTAGGAAAGTATGATGACCTCTCCCGTTACTGGAGTCACGGATGGAATGCCAACACCAAGGTTTGTCAAGATGCACAGGGATGGCTAAAGAGCGGTCTTATGGACGAACTTTTCCCGATGATGTACTTCCGAGACAATCAATTTTTCCCTTTCGCCATCGACTGGCAGGAACAGAGCTGCGGGCGCATCATCGTACCAGGACTGGGCATCTACTTCCTAGACCCACGTGAAGGAAAGTGGAGTATCAACGACATTATCTCCGAGATGCACCACACCCGCAACCTAGGGATGGGCTACGCCTTCTTCCGCAACAAGTTCCTGCTCGACAACAAACAGGGTATCCTCGACTTCACAGACAGATTCAATGAATACCCGGCTCTCGTACCACCGATGAAATGGGCTAGCAGCAAAAAGCCCAGTCAGCCCCAGCAATTCAAGGTCAGTACTCAGCCAGGTGTCACCCAAATCAGCTGGAGCACTCCTGTACTCTATACAGACGGCAGCCGCATCCTTACACCTTATATATATAATAATGTATATGCAAGTAGAAACTATCCTGTAGATATTACCGATGCACGCAACTTGATAGCCGCCCGCCATATGGGCAACACGCTCAAGATAGAGACCAAAGATGAAACACCGCTCTATTTTGCCGTCACATCCATGGACGGATACGGAATCGAGAGCCAAGCAACCCAAGAAAACCAAGCCGACTTCCGCTCTAAGAAGCATTGCTATGGGGCTGCAAGAATTCTTCCTTGTAATGGCGAGAAGGTATTTTTGGGAGAAAGTACAGATTTCTTTGATTTCGAGGTTTTACAGATACAAACCCTACAAGGTACAACGGTTAGACAGTACAATTTCACACGTAAAGAACTCTACATTAAGCACTTACAAGACGGCGTATACCTTATTAAAAGCCTCAACAAAAAGGGCATTCAGCATACTATAGGCACCTTCTACAAGAAAGATAATAAAAAAAATTAGAAAAAAGTTGCAAAAAAATTTGGTCGTTTCAGAAAATAGTAGTACCTTTGCACTCGCAATTCAGAAATGAGGCATTTAGAAGTTGCACCCTTAGCTCAGTTGGTAGAGCAACTGACTCTTAATCAGTGGGTCTAGGGT
>CAVDKC010000120.1:0-7334 GCA_963609615.1 Oribacterium sp. | reverse complement strand
GTCCGAATACTTTTTCGTTCAACTGCAGTTTCTTCATCTCGCGCAACTTCATGATACCTGTGGCGGTGATGAGTTTCGACACCGAAGCGAAGCGCATCAGAATATTTGGCTCCATTTTTGTACCCTTCTCCTTGTCTGCCCAACCGAAGCCTCGGGCGTAGAGCAGCGAGTCGTTGCGGGTGATGGCGAGCTGTGCGCCGTTAATCTCCCATCGTTTCAGGTATCGCTCGATGACGGAGTCCATCTCGTGGTATTCTTTTCCGTCGCTCAGACGGTTGGTAATGGAATCGTTGAGGTGTGCCTTAGGTAGGGTATCGGTTGCCTTTTCCTTGTCGGATGAAGAGGAGCAGCGTGATACGCAGCTGTGAGTAGACCATACGATGATGCCCACGAAGGTGGTGAGGATGACGGCGATGCGTTTCTTTCTGAGTTTTCTTGCCATTGTCTTGCGGTTGATATGAAATGAAAATCCGAATGCACTCCACGAGGGGGGAGCATTCGGATTGCAAAATTAATATAATGCCGTGAGATGGCAAAATATTTATAGTTAAACTTTCTTCCAGTGTTCGCCTAGGCTGTCATGTAGGCGATGTGCACGCTACATCTATTTTACCAATACCTTCTTTCCACCTGCTACGTAGATGCCCGGCGACAAGGTGATGGTAGACGGGATGGATGGCTGGAGGGCGACGCTCTTGACCAGTTGTCCGCTGATTCCATAGATATGGATGGTCTTGGCAGTAGGGGAGAGAAGCGAGAGTGAGCCTGTGCCGCCAGTGATGCGGATGGCAGGGGTATCTTGCGTCACGCTGTTCTCTATTCCTGATGTGGTGCCGGCAAGGTAACCTGCGAGTTCTGTTTCCGTGAGGTCATAACCACGGTTACTGCCGTCGGCGAGATATATCTCCTGCATTTCTACAGAAGAGGTGTTGAGGTTGTAGCCTTTGGCGAGTGCCATCATGACAGAGAAAGAATGGTTTCCGCCCAAGTCATTCAGGTTGAACTCAAATGCGATGTCGGTTACAGCTCCATTGCCTTTCAGTACTACATGCTTAGTCTGATAGGAGAGATAGCTGTTGTCGGCACTGTTGTTTCCACAGGTATAGAGCAGAGCCTGCAATTTACAGTCTCCACCGTCGTTTCTTACGGAGTAAGTGACGATGGCCTTGTCGGCTTCCACGACTGGCAACTTCACTAGGGTGCCAGCATAATATCCCTGTTTTGTTTCGTATTTGCCTGATGTGGTATTGAGCGATTTGCTTACCAGCGTAAGCACTGGAGCTGTAGATTGGGTTACCGTGTACTTCTGTGCATCAACCAGCAGATTGCCATTCTGGTCTTTTATCCATATATACAGGTCGCCAGTGGATGGTTTCAGGGTAAAGGAACGCTCCACGGTGCCGGCGACAGGAATGTTGATATATTCCGAATCTGTTTCGTCAGATGGTATGTCTGGCGTTGTAGAGGTATATATGTAGATGTAGCCAAAATACTCGTGGGCACTCTGGTTGGTTACTGTATAATGGAACAAGTTCTCTTGCTTGCTCAGCAAGTCTTCTTCGGCAGTAAGCGTAGCAGACAGTTTTTCTTCGACGAGTGTCAGCTCTGTTTCGGTCGCCTTCACCACGTATGGGTAAGTTCCCTCATCGTAAGCTATCGGCTGCCAAGTGTTGCCTCCGTCAGTGCTGTATATATCATAGATGGTAGTTTCGCCTACGGGGAAGGCATATTCCACATAGGAAGTAAAGTTGTCGTAATACCTACCTTCCAGTTGTATTCCCGGAAGTTCAGTTTTGGGGGTATCTGCCAATGGTATGTAGGAACCGTCTGCCTTCTGGATTCCTACCGAAACCAGACCTTCAAAAGAATCGACGCTATTGTTGGCGATAGGTGATTTGATTTTTAACTTAAATTTCCCAGAGCTGTTGGTACGCTGGGTAGTGATGAGGGTACAGCTACGTTCTTCGAAGGTTGCTGCGCTCAAGGTGTAACGGGTGGCGAGTGGCTCATCTACCTTGCCGTTGTCTGGCGCAATGCCGATAATCATGTCACAGCCCTGATTGAAGCCGTCAGTGCTGCTGCCGCCGCCCGTGCCGCGATAGGATGGGTCGAGGATGGTGATGTCGAAATAGCCATCTCCAGATCCGTTCCATCCCCAGTTGATATGGTAGAGACCATTGCCGTCGGCACCATCGCATACGAACTCATGGCCACCGTCGCTCGCTACTCCGCTATAGAGTATCGGACGTGCCGCCTCCAGTTCGTGGTCTATCAGCTTTACCCAAGTAGCCAGACTGTAGTGCCCACGAAACACAATCTGCATCAGGTCTGCGTCATATCCGAAGTATTTTGCCAGAACGGCTGGTATTACGCAGGCACCCGAAGAAGAGCTGTAATCCATTTTTACCGCCATACCGCAGTGGTACATCAGTTTGGCCACGGCGTCTGTTTGGGCTTGGGTAAACTCACCATTTTCTGGGTAGGTGGCTAACATGTTGTCCCAGTCGTAAGCCTCCCCCTTGCTGGCACCAGGAAGCCTGTACTTGTCGGTTTCTGTCGTGTAGCTAGGGATGTTTGCCTGCAACTGCTTGGGGTACTGATAGTACGCCATCACTTGTGCCATGGCGGTGGCAACGCATCCTGTGGCGCACTTCTCTCCTTTTTTGCTGCTCTTGTCTGTAGGGCAGAGGTTGTTGTAGGGGGCCATCTGGTTCCACATGATGCCGCCCAACAGGGGTGCTACCGTGGGCTGTGTGTAGGTGTCGTTGGCCTGCAATGCCTTGCGCTCGGCCATGCTGCGGACGGCCCAGGCATCCTCTTGCGTGACAGCCTCAGCCATCTGTTGGTATGCCTTCAGAAAGGCAGTCAGATTTTCTGGCATTTGGCTTTCGTCGAATGTTCCAGTGGCGGAATAGCCTACAATCTCGGGCAGCAAGTCATCGCCCGAAACGATGGTGAAGCCCCGGTCGTTGCCATTGTTGAATACGTAGTAGCACGGCTCTGCTGTCTTCAGCGTAGAATTTAGGGTCTGGTACTTGGAAATTATCTGCTGGTCTACAGTAATGCCCAGTTTCGTAGCCTGTTGCTTAGCTATCGCTTGCGCCTGGCGGAGTGTTCTTGGTGCTGCTAGCAGCCATTGCTGCATGGCGAGCAAGAAGAGCACCAATAAGAGTCTGTTCTGCTTCATAATTCTTATCTAAGTTAATGTTCTCCGTGCAAATTTAGTATTTTTTTTTCTCATTCACAAGTTTTTGGTTTGGAAATTTGCTCATTTCGGAAAGTTTTTCTATCTTTGCACGCGATTAGTAAGCACGGCATGGCTTCGCAAGGTATTCTTGAGACAGGAGCCAGTAGTGTCTGTATATATGAATAAGGTGATAAGTAAGATATGGAGGTCGCTCATATATGTGGTGAGCATGATAGTGCTTGCCCTCGTGCCAGACTTGTGGCTTTGGCATTTGGGTGTATCGGAGTGGTCTCTACCGCTAGCCATCCTTTGGTGGGTGCCCTCGCTGCTGTTGCTGCTCGCCGAGTTGGGATTGCAGTTGGGAGTGTTGCACAAGTTCTCAGTGAGAATACTCTTCACGGTGCTCCTTTTTTCGGTGGTGCCCAAGATGGTGTTCATCGTCTGCTACTTGCTGATGCCGTGGTATCTTGCCATCCTGCCGTCTCTGGCACTAATGGGATGGTTTGCCTACGGATTTGTGGCGGGATGGAAGCGTTTACAGGTGAAATACCTCACCTTTTCCTCGCCCGACTTGCCGCCTTATTTCGACGGTTATAAGATACTCCACTTCAGCGACTTCCATTTGGGTAGCTTTCCTGAAGGCACAGACTTCGTAAGGCGAGTGGTTGAGAGAGCCAACGAAGAGAATGTGGAGATGATGGTCTTCACGGGTGACCTGGTCAACGATTCTGCTGCTGAGGTGCAACCCTATTTGGAGCAGTTGTCAGAACTTCATGCGCCCGACGGTATCTACTCCGTGTGGGGTAATCATGACTATTGTGAGTATAATACGAAACACTCCATAGGCGCACTGCGCCACAATCGCCGCCAACTCTTCGACTATCAGGAGAGACTGGGATGGCATCAGCTCATGAATGAGCATCATACTGTATCGCACGGGATGGCTTCGATAGAGGTTATCGGCGTGGAGAATGCAGGGCAACCGCCCTTCACCAATCGCAGCAATCTGTGCAAGGCGATGAGGGGTGTGCCAAAGGAAAGCTTTAAGCTCGTGCTAACGCACGATCCCCACCATTGGCGTAGGGAAGTGCTTGCCACGGGTGCCCAACTAACCCTCGCAGGACATACCCACGCAGGGCAGTTGCGCATCGCAAGCATAACTCCTGCCAAGATGGCTTTCAGAGAGTGGGGTGGAGCTTATCGTAAAGATTACCAACTGCTGTATGTGTCAGCAGGACTAGGCGGCTCGTTCCCTTTCCGCCTCGGTGCATGGCCAGAGATGACCGTTATCACACTGAAGAGGGACAATGGCTAGGAAACGGTAAAATTCCTGGTCATACCGGACAAGAGTGTAAAAAACTCATTATCCCAAACTACGTGTGGAAACAGCGCAAAGTGTCAATGTTCGTTAAATCAAGTGTTGCGATTGGTTTTTCTAAAAAAATAATTGCCAAAGTTTTTGGCGGTTAGGATTAAAGTTGTATCTTTGCAGCAGTTTTCGCATATATTTGGGCAAATGAGGGGTGTCGTGAGACTGTACCTCATTTGTTTTTTTTATATATCGCTCTCTTCTTCCCTCGACAGCTCTCTCTCATCCCCCCTATGCTAATCATAACGTTCAACGTTCAAAGTTCAACGTTCAACGTTCAAAGTTCAAAGTTCAACGTCCAATGTCTCCCGAAGAACAGTATAAATACGTAAAGCTTACTCTACCCGATGGCAGCAAGGCAGAAAATCATGCAGTGTTGCTCCATGCCTGTTGTGCCCCTTGCTCAGCAGCTATCGTAGAGTGTATGCTCCGCAATGGTATGCAACCCACCGTGTATTTCAGTAACAGCAATATCTTTCCCATGCAAGAGTACGACATCCGCAAGCGTGAGCTGATGCGATACCTTGAAGCACAGCATGTACCCTACGTAGAGGACGAGTACGACCACGAGCAGTGGCTCCATGCCATCAAAGGATTGGAACAAGAACCGGAGCGCGGCGGCCGTTGCTCCGTTTGTTTCCGCTTCCGTCTTGCCCATGCGGCAAGGTATGCTCAAGAACATGGTTTCCACCTCCTCACCACCACACTCGCCTCGTCTCGCTGGAAGAACATCCAGCAGATAGACCAGGCAGGTCACCTCGCCGTAGAAAATTGTCCCGACGTGGAGTGGTGGGACATGAACTGGCGCAAGGGAGGACTACAAACAAGAAGAGGCGAATTGCTGAGGCTGAATGAGTTTTACAATCAACTGTATTGTGGTTGCGAATTTAGTCTGGCAGTTTCGCAAGCGATGAGAAGTAAGAGTTCGGAGGCGTAAAGACTCATAAAGAAGAAAATAAAGAAAAAGGAGATAAACATCTTAATACTATGTGCTTATCTCCTTTTTTTTATTATGATAATCCCACAATCTCGCCATTCACTACATCGATGCGCTCAGCTTGTGGACTCTTAGGCAAGCCTGGCATACGCATGATGAAGCCAGCGATGACCACTATCATCTCGGCACCCATGTTGAGGGTGATGTCGCGCACGTGCAGTTCGAAACCGTCAGTAGGTCCCACGGCTTTGGCATCGGTAGAGAAACTGTACTGCGTCTTGGCGATGCAAACGGGGAATTTTTCAGCTCCCAACTTTTTGATTTCTTCTATCATAGCCTTGGCGCTGTCGCTCAAGGTTACGTTTCCTGCACCATACAGGTTCTTAGCTACTTTCTCAATCTTCTCCTCTACACTATCGTTGTCATCATAAGCATAGTAGAGAGGGGCGGAAGGCTTTTCTTCTATGGTCTTCACCACGAGATTGGCCAGTTCTACGGCACCTTTGCCACCCTCGGCGAAGGCATTGTTGACGGCGAAACCGCACCCCAGTTCTACCTCGCAGTGCTTGCGCAGTACCTCTATCTCCTCATCGGTGTCTGTGGCGAAACGGTTAAAGGCAATCACTACCGTCTGGCCGAAGCTCTGTAGGTTCTCCACATGCTTGTCGAGGTTCCAGTAGCCAGCCTCCATGCCCTCGATGTTAGGCTTCTTGATGTCTTCCTGTGGCACATTGCCATGTAGCTTGAGAGCCTGGAGAGTAACCACGAGTACGGTGAGGTCTGGCTGTAGACCTGTCTTGCGGCACTTGATGTCATAGAACTTTTCCGCACCCAGGTCGGCACCGAATCCAGCCTCTGTGATAGCATAGTCGCCATACTCCAGTGCGGCAGCAGTAGCCATCACCGAGTTGCAACCGTGGGCGATGTTGGCGAACGGACCGCAGTGTACGAAGGCAGGTGTACCCTCAGTGGTCTGCACGAGGTTAGGCTTCAGTGCATCGAGCAGGAGCGCTACGATGCTGCCACCCACGCCCATGTCCTTCACACGGAAAGGTTTGTCATCGTCGGTGATGCCCAGCAGGATGTTGTCGATGCGGCGGCGCAGATCGTCCACACTTGTGGCAAAGCACATGATTGCCATGATTTCCGAAGCAGGGGTAATGTCGAACCCGTTTTCGGTCTCGATGCCGTCCTTCTCGCCCAAGCCCGTGATGATGCGGCGCAGACCACGGTCGTTCACATCGAGCACACGGCGCCAGAGAATCTTCTTCAGGCGGAATCCCTCAGCCTCGTGCTGGAAACGATAGTTGTCGAGCAGTGCCGAAATCATATTGTTGGCAGAGGTGATGGCATGGAAGTCGCCTGTGAAGTGGAGGTTGATTTTCTCCATCGGAAGTACCTGGGCATATCCGCCGCCAGCGGCACCACCCTTCATGCCGAAGCAAGGACCGAGCGAAGGCTCGCGCAGAGCCACTACCGACTTCTTGCCTATCTCCTTCATACCGAGGGCTAGCCCCACGCTGACGGTAGTCTTGCCGTTGCCAGCCTTGGTGGGCGAGATGGCGGTGACGAGAATCAGATGATGTCCTTCAAACTTGCTCTTGTCGATGTCGCCCGTAGTAATCTTGGCGATGTATCGGCCATAGTTCTCTACTTGGTCCTCATGGATGCCAAGCTCAGCTGCCACCTCGTTGATAGGGCGGAGCTTCACGGATTTAGCTATTTCTATATCTGATAACATATATAATAATGTATTAAGTTCTCCATTTAAGGCTACAAAGGTACGGAAAAGTCTTCAGATAATCGAAAGTCAAGATATAAAAAAACAAAATAATGATTTT
>CAVDKC010000119.1:0-7388 GCA_963609615.1 Oribacterium sp. | reverse complement strand
CCTTCAATGTAATCAGATCCATTGCCTATCCACAGGTGATGGCAGATACCTCCTACCCAATAGGCTAGACTCTCTCTGCTTTTTGGATGGGGCTGCTGAATAGTTACCAGTAAGAAGTCACATACACCCGCTAATAAAAGCCAGAAAGTAGCCTATTGCTCCCTTTCTCATATCTCTTTTGTTATCTTTAGGTTAAACCCCTCCCGAATGCTTGGCATTACAAAAATTAATATGTATCTTTGTACTCGATAATTCTAAAACGGAAAAGATTATGGCTAACGTAAAGTTACTCTTGGTAGAAGACGATGAGAACCTCGCCTACATGGAGAAGAGTTGTTTAGAGGACATCATCGGGGGCTACGACGTGAAGACCGCCATCAATGGCAAGGCCGGGCTAGAGGCTTGGAAGACCTTTCAGCCCGATGTCATCGTGAGCGACATCGACATGCCCATCATGGACGGCATCGAGATGGTGAAGCGCATCCGTGAGGTAGACGGCGATACCATCATCCTCTTTACCACAGGGCTTACCTCGCCCCGCGACCTGAAGGCAGGCTATGCCGCAGGAGCCAACAACTATGTAAAGAAACCTTTTATCCCTGAAGAACTGGATGCGCACATCCAGAGCCTCAGGCGACTGAAGGAAGGCAAGCGGAACCAAGACAACAGCCAACTCATCCCGTTGGGCAAATACCTCCTAAATGCCGCCCACGCCACCCTCAAGAGCCAGGAGGACGGCACGGAGAAAACGCTCACCGCCCGCGAGGCAAAGATACTGGAGCTGCTGGCCGTCAACAAGAACGAGGTAGTGCGCCGTGAAGCCGTATTGAGCCGATTCTGGGGCGTAGAAGACAAGGATTATTTTGCTTCCCGCAGCCTCGATGTCTTCATCAACAAGATTCGCACGGCCATCGAGGACGAGCCTCGGGTGGAACTGAAGACCCTCAGAGGCATCGGTTTCAAGCTCGTCGTAAAATAAGATAAAAGACATTCCCTTTGGGAAAATTCTACAAGACAGAAAGCAAACTTAAGCAAACCTCTTATGTTTAAAGCGATACTATACTACATATTATATCTAGCCGTATTCTTCATCACGGTTCTCTTTGGCGGTTTTATCTACGGACTTTATGTCGCCATAGGTACCCAGAAGGGCTATCTGAATGACCAGGCAGCGATAATAGGTGGCAGTTCCTCCTCGCCTTTTGCTGTCATTTGCGTCTTATTGGGCACTCTGCTCGTATGGCTCACCTTCCGTCATTATCATTTCTCCAAGTTTTCGCTGGGGCATGTGATTCCTGCTACCAAATGGAAGACGATGGTGCTCACTACCCTTCCGCTGCTGGGCTTTTCGCTGGTTTCCAGGGCATTGATGAGTATCTTCCATATAGAATATCTCCCTAAGGAACTATTGGATATGAATTATGCCGGCATGGTATTCTATGGCATTGTTGGAGCTTTTATATCTGCCTACATAGACTTTGGCGCCATCCAGGAAGAGCTGATAAGAAGCGGCAAGAGGCTTTGGGTACAGTATCTTGTTATCTGCTTGACGATATTGCCGAGTTGCGCCATAACTGCTAGCAAGACAGGCAACGTATCTCTTCAACTTACATTGCTGAGTATAGTCTCTGCCTGTTATGGCTGCTGGCTTTATGGCAAGACCAGAAGTAGCATCATCATCTTCGTCTGCTACTTGTTTGTCAGCCTCGTGCCCGACAAATTTGAGTCTACCGCTTTGAGTATAGCCATTATCGCCATCGGCATCGCCCTCCTCATGTATGGAACGTGGGCACTCAGAAAGCACTTACCTTTGTTATTGCAGACAGATGAAAGCCAACAGAACTAAGATACTCAGCACCGTGGCTCTCTTTGCCATGCTCTTTCTGCAACTACTGTGGATCTACAATTCCTGCACCACTACCTTGCATCACCTAGGCTACCAAAACTTGCTGAACCTGCCGCAGACTTTGCAGCAGCAAGTTTTCATGGCGGCCTTCACACAGAACAAGGTGTTCTTCCTGACCTCTTTCCTTACTACAGGCGTTATCATCCTGAGCCTCATCGACCAAATCAACTATATCAATGAGCAGGAGCGCATCAAGCTCTTGCGGGAGGACTTTTCGTATGCGATGGTACACGACATGAAGTCGCCCCTCACCTCCATCATCATGGGCACCAGATACTTGCACAGCGGAGTATTAGAGAAGAAGCCCGAAATCAAAGAGAAGTATTTTACCATCGTGGAAGACGAGGCGCAGCATCTCCTGGCACTTATCAACCGCCTGCTTACCATCTCTAAACTGGAACATGGCAAGCTGGACCTCCGCAAGACCGAGGTGCCACTGGCCCCGATGATAGACGACATCGCCGACAAGTACAAGGCGAAGACATCCAAGCCTATCACCGTCACCACCGCCCTCTCCTGCCCTACCGCCTTTGCCGATGAGGAATATCTGAAGGAAGCCATCAGCAACCTCGTGGACAACGCCACCAAATACTCGAAGGATGAAATCCGCATCAAGATTTCATCCTCTGAGACCGTCAAGCAGGTGTATATCAAGGTGTACGACGAGGGCATCGGTATTGCGAAGAAGGAGCTGCAGCACATCTTCAATCGCTATGAGCGTGCCACCGAGCACGAGGTCGGCAAGAAGCAAAACAAGGCTGGCTTCGGCATCGGCCTCAACTATGTGCTGCAAGTCATCAACGCACATGGCGGAAAGGTCAGTGTAAAGAGCGAGAAAGGCCAGTGGACGGAGTTCACCGTCTCACTGCCCAAAAGTCCTAGTCAAGGCTGTAACATATAGTTGGGCTTCAGCATTTTTACCTGCCATATAAAAACGCTTAATCTCCCTATAATGGTAGGGGGATTAAGTCGATTATTTCAAGTACTCGCCAAAGTCGGTGAGCCTCATATCCCCCTTCTTCAGGAAGGTGTCGTGCATGGCGAGGGCGGCACGCATGCTCTGTGGCTCGTGTCCCTTCTCGGCAAACTTAAGGTACTCACGCAGCATCGGGCGATAGTCTGGATGGGCGCAGTTCTCGATGATTTCCTTGGCACGGCGAAGAGGGCCCTTGCCCCTGAGGTCGGCTACGCCCTGCTCGGTAACGATGACATCCACGTCGTGCTCTGTGCTGTCCACATGGCTGCACATGGGCACGATGGCAGAGATGCAACCGTTCTTGGTGGTACTCTGTGTAGTAAATATAGAGATGTAGCCATTGCGCTCATAGTCGCAAGAACCTCCGATACCGTTCATCAACTTGCTGCCGCAGATATGGCTAGAGTTCTCGTTGCCGTAGATGTCGCACTCAATGGCGGTATTCATGGCGATGACGCCCAGTCGGCGAATCACCTCCGGCGAGTTGGAAATCTCGCTAGGGCGGATGGTAAGGTGCTGCTTGAAGTAGTCGATATCGTCGTACACCTCCTTTAATGTTTCGTTGGTCACAGTGAGCGAAGAGCAGGAGGCATCCTTGATTCGGCCTTCCCGCATGTATTTTACCACGGCATCCTGTACCACCTCGGTATAAACGCTGAATACGGGCACGTTAGGATTCTGTCCTAACGCCTCTAGAACGGCATTAGAAGTAACGCCTACGCCGCTCTGGAGTGGCAGAAACTGTGGAGGAATGTGCCCTTTCTTCAGGTCGCTTACCAAGAAATCGGCCACGTTGTGTCCCATCTGCTCGGTCACGGGGTCGAGAGGCTTGAAGGCACGGGCCTCCTCGGGAATGTTGCATTCCACCACACCTACTATCTTGCGGGCATCTATCTCTACATACTCCTTGCCGATGCGGTCGCCCACATGGAGGATAGGGATAGGCTCGCGGAAGGGGCACTCGGCTATCTCGTACACATCGTGCAGATAGCGTGAGGCTGGGCTGTGGAAGGTGTTTTTCTCGATGAGCACCTTCTTTGCCAGGCGAACAATGGTGGGCACGATGCCGCCGGCAGAGGTAAGGAATGCCTTGCAGGTGGTTTCGCCTTCCTCCAGGTCGGATACCTCGATGATGGCAAGGTCTATCTCGCCATAAAATCCGCGGCGCAGACGCTCGCCCATATGGCCGAGGTGCATGTCCTCGTAGTCTATCTCGCCGAGGTTGGTATGGGTGCGGAAGTCTTTGTTGGTAGAAAATGGCGCACGAAACTTGATGGCATGGGCTGCTGCCATGTCACCCTCGATGCTCTGCGAAGTAGAAGCACCCGTCAAGATACCCACCTGGAAAGGTCTGCCAGCCTCGTGCTCGGCGATGGCTCTCTTGGAGAGTTCGCGGAAGGTGGCCTTAGGCACACCGTTAGGAGTGAAACCACTCAGTGCGATGTTATCTTGATCGTTAATCATTGCTGCAGCTTCTGCAGCAGAAAGTCTTGTATATGCCATTTTCTTCTTCTAAATTTACGCTCATGGACGGCACTGATAGCCGTCATCTTGATCATTGATAATTAAATGTGGGTGCAAAGTTACATATTATTTTCGATATACCATCATCTTTTGATGCTTTTATGCAGATAAAGGGCAAATCACTTGCCATTCGTGAATGGTTATGCAGAAAGGGCTTGCTTTATGCAAAAAGAAAGGAAAGGGGGCGCATTTTTTTTGACCGGTTCAGCTCTCTTTCTAAGAGAAAAGTGTTATCTTTGCAAACGGAATCAAAGTATAAGTCGATTATGAACATGGGGGACATAGTAGAGGAGGTATAAAATACAACCGATATATCAATGAATACAGAGAAGCAACAAAAGACAGCTGCCGTAGCTTTCGCCAAGCGATGGGAGGGCAGGGGATATGAGAAAGGGGAGAGCCAGACTTTCTGGATAGAACTCCTGACGGAGGTGTTTGGTGTGGAAAAGCCTTCCACTTTCATTCGGTTCGAGCAGCAGGCGCAGCTCGACCATACCTCTTTCATCGACGGCATGATAGACTGCACCCACGTGATGATAGAGCAGAAGTCGCTGGGCAAGGACTTGCGACAGGCCATCAAGCAAAGTGACGGCACTATGCTTACGCCTTTCCAGCAGGCACAGCGATACAGTGCAGTGCTTCCTTATTCCGAGCGTCCGCGCTGGATAGTTACCTGCAATTTCGCCGAATTTGATGTCTATGACATGGAGAATCCGAAAGGGGAGCCTTCTCGCATTTTGCTGAAAGACTTGGAGAAGGAGTACTACCGTCTGCAATTCCTGGTAGAACAGCAGGGCATTCACCTGCAACGAGAGATGGAGGTGTCGATGAAGGCGGGCGAGATAGTAGGCAAGCTCTATGATGCCTTTGTGTCTCAGTATGATGCCGGCGACCCTCAGTCGCTCCGTTACTTGAATATCTTGTGCGTGAGGTTGGTGTTCTGCCTTTATGCCGAGGATGCCGGCATCTTTGGCAAGCGAGACATGTTTCATGATTTCTTGGCCCATTATCAGACCGAGGATATACGCATGGCATTGGTGCAGCTCTTCGAGGTGCTCAATACTCCAGCCGACAAGCGCAGCAAGTATCTGAAATCAGAGCTTGCCGCCTTTCCCTATACCAATGGCGGACTCTTTGCCGAGGAGATAGACATCCCGCAGTTTACGGAAGAGCTGCGTGAGACGCTCCTGCAGCACGCTTCGCTCGACTTCGACTGGAGCGAGATTTCGCCCACCATCTTCGGCGGTGTGTTCGAGAGCACGCTCAATCCTGAGACTCGCCGTTCGGGCGGTATGCACTACACCTCGATAGAGAATATCCACAAGGTGATAGACCCTCTGTTTTATAACGACCTTAGAACGGCGTTCGAAGACTGTTTGGAAGAGACTAATATCAAGAAGCGTATGCAGCGGCTGCATCAGTTGCAGGACAAGATGGCAAGCCTCAAGTTCTTCGACCCAGCCTGTGGCTCGGGCAATTTTCTTACCGAAACGTATCTTTCCTTGCGTCGATTGGAGAACGAGATTATCAAGCAGATATACAGTGTGGAGCAGTTGGATGCCTTCGAGAATCCCATCAAGGTAAGCATCCACCAGTTCTACGGCATCGAGATCAACGATTTCGCCGTCACCGTAGCCACCACAGCCCTCTGGATCAGCGAGGCGCAGATGATAGCCGAGACAGAGAAGATTATCCACCACGACATCGACTTCCTGCCCCTGAAGAGCTACGCCAACATCCATGAGGGCAACTCGCTGAGAATGGAGTGGGAGAGTGTTTGCCCCAAGGAGGAGCTGGATTACATCATCGGCAATCCGCCGTTTGTGGGCTTCACCTTTATGTCTGCATCTCAAAAAGAAGATATGCAACACTTGTTCCCTGGCATCAAGAATCTTGATTACGTATGTTGCTGGTATAAAAAGGCAAACGACTTTATCCAGGGTACGAAAATAGAATGCGCTTTCGTTTCCACAAATTCCATTGCACAAGGTGAAACGGTAGCAAGATTCTATTCTCAGTTGAACTATAAGATAAACTTTGCATATCAATCATTCGTGTGGAGTAGCGAGGCTTCCCAAAAGGCTGCTGTGCATTGTGTGATTATAGGTTTTGCCATGTTTGACAGAGAACGGAAATATCTATTCAATGGCAATAATAAGGTAGAGGCTGACCAAATTAATGCATATTTATGCGATGCTCCTAATGTGCTGGTGCAGAGCAGAAACAAGCCACTGTGCGATATACCCAAAATGATATATGGCAACAAGCCTGCCGATGGTGGGTTCTTGATAATAGAGGATTGCGACAAAGAAGACTTCTTGCGGAAAGAACCGCAAGCTGAAAAGTTTGTGCATCCATTTATGGGAGCTGTGGAATTCCTTCATAACAAGAAGAGATGGTGCCTATGGCTCGTTCATGCTTCTCCTGCGGAGATAAAGGCTTGTCCGTTGGTATATGAGAGGGTAAAGAAATGTCAAGAAAAGCGTGCCGCAAGTATTGCGGCTGGCATTCGCAAGTTTGCTGATACGCCTACTTTGTTTGCTCAACGTACACAGCCCGAGGGAGTGGATTTCTTGGTTGTGCCTTCTGTCTCTTCTGAAAGAAGAAAATATATACCAATGGGTTATGTAAAAGCAGGAACCATATCAAGTAACTTGATACTGGTAGTTCCCGATGCCACTCTCTACCACTTCGGCATCCTGGAGAGCAACGTCCACATGGCATGGATGCGAGCAGTGTGCGGTCGCTTGGAGATGCGCTACCGTTACAGCAAAGACATCGTGTACAACAACTTCCCTTGGCCAACGCCCACCGCTGAGCAGCAAGCTAAGATAGAGTCCTCTGCCCAAGCCATCCTGGATGCCAGGGCATTGTATCCCGACTCCTCCCTTGCCGACCTCTACGACCCAACGCTGATGCCAAAGGAACTCCTCCAGGCCCACCGCCAGAACGACCGCCTCGTGATGCAAGCCTACGGCTTCC
>CAVDKC010000118.1:0-7437 GCA_963609615.1 Oribacterium sp. | reverse complement strand
CACTGACAGAACCAAAAACTGTAGTGCTACCATTACACCATAGGACAATCAAACCAACTGCAAAGGTAATGGATTTTTTCTCCACCACCAAATTATTTAGTGACTTTTTGCATTTGGAAGGCAAAAAACTGCATTTCCGCCTTCCAAGCAGCCAAAAGTTTCTTACTTAACGGTAATCAAGAAGTAATTCTTCTTACCTTTCTGTATCAAGAGATACTTTCCGTCGATGAGATCGTCGGCCGTCACCACCTGGTCGAACGCTGCGAGCTTCTCCTTGTTGAGCGACACACCACCCCCCTTGACGAGCTTACGCATCTCACTCTTGCTTGGAAAAATCTCCATACCTTCCTGATTGAAGAGGTCTACGGCTATACCACCCAGCAAACTCTTGTCGAGCGCGTAGTGAGGTACATTGGCGAATACATCGTTTAAGGTTGCCTCGTCGAGCTGGGCGAGGTTCTCCTTGGTTGCCTTACCGAAGAGGATGTTGCTGGCTGCGATAGCCATGTCCAAATCTTCCTTAGAGTGAACCATCACGGTTACCTCCTCAGCCAAACGCTTCTGGAGTACACGGCGACCAGGGTCTTGCTTGTGTTCCTCTACGAGTGCGTCGATTGTTGCCTTGTCGAGGTCGGTAAAAATCTTGATGTACTTCTCTGCATCGTCATCACTCACATTGAGCCAGAACTGATAGAAGGCATATGGAGTGGTACGGTTGCGGTCGAGCCAGATGTTACCGCTCTCTGTCTTACCGAACTTCTTGCCATCTGCCTTAGTAATCAACGGGCAAGTCAAGCAGAAGCATTCTGCATCGTTGCCGAGAGTACGGTGAATCAATTCTGTACCGGTGGTCATGTTACCCCACTGGTCGTTACCGCCAAGCTGCAGGCGAACGCCATACTTCTGATACTGGTAGAGGAAGTCGTAGCCCTGTAGCAACTGATAAGTGAACTCTGTGAAAGACAAACCGTCGCGTGCCTCACCGTTCAAGCGCTTCTGTACGCTATCTTTTGCCATCATATAGTTGACGGTGATGTGCTTACCCACCTCACGCGCGAAGTCGAGGAAAGTAAAGTCCTTCATCCAGTCGTAGTTGTTTACCATCTCAGCCTTGTTAGGCTCAGAGCCATCGAAGTCAAGGAATTTAGCCACCTGCTTCTTGATAGCTTCCTGGTTATGATAAAGAGTCTCCGAGTCGAGCAGATTACGTTCCTGGCTCTTGCCAGAAGGGTCGCCAATCATACCTGTGGCACCACCCACGAGGAGATAAGGCTTGTGGCCACAACGCTGCAAGTGGCGCAACATCATGATTCCACAAAGGTGACCGATATGCAGAGAGTCTGCAGTAGGGTCTGTTCCGAGATAGGCAGACACCATGTGGGTGTTGAGGTATTCCTCAGTACCTGGCATTATCTGCGCCAGCATACCACGCCATTTCAATTCTTCAACAAAGTTTTTTGCCATCGAATGAGTTTCTTTTATATATTATATAATAATGTATATATATGGGACCCGAAACACTATCGGAACTTACGGAACGGGGTCGTAACCCGAACCGCCCCACGGATTGCACCTTAATATTCGCCATATAGCCAAAGCCAGTCCCTTGAAAGGTCCGTGCTTCAGGATGGCTTGCCTCGCATATTCTGAGCAAGTGGGCTGGAATCTACACGAAGGAGGCGTATAGGGGGTGATGCACTTCTGATAAAACAAGATGGGCAGCACCAATAGCCACGTGAGTATCTGTTTTACCCCATGCCATATCATACTGCCCCCCTTCATAGCTTCTCCACCAACCGTTGCAGTCCCTTTTCCATCTTGGCATCTACCTTGGCAGAGTCACACAAGTTGGCTTCCTGCCATACGATAGCCAAGAGCAGCTGTTTGTCTGGCATAGATGCCATACGCTCCACGAGCAGATGCTTATGATGGCGGTAAGCCTCCCTGAGTTGCCGTTTCACCCTGTTGCGCTTTACGGCACGCTTGAAAAATCTCTTGGATACACTCACCATCACCTGTACAGGCACGTATTCCCGAAGGTTATCTTTGTCGACAAGAAGATACACCATTCTGAAAGGCCAGGTAGTCTGCACCATTGCCTTTCCTCCGAAAAGCTCATCTATGAGCGTATGCTTGCACAGATGCTCCTTCTTGCCGAAAGTGTTGTCTTCTCTATTTGCCAACATTGATTATCTCTACTTGATTACTTGTTATTGCGTTTCAGATAGTCCTTCAAAGCCCCTGTCATAGATGGGAATTCCTTGCTAGGAGCCTCCAAATCCAGACGAAGTCCCTCATCGGAGATGGTCTTGGCTGTGGCAGGACCAAAAGCTGCGAGAGCGATGTCTCCCTGATTGAAACTAGGGAAATTCTTCTTGAGGGCCTTCACGCCAGTAGGGCTGAAGAACACCATCATGTCATAGTCGAAGTTCTTGATTTCCTCGTCCGTGAAGTCATTACTTACAGTGCGGTACATCACACACTCTGTATGGTTCAGTTTCTTCTCGTCGAGCAGGTTCTTGATGTCATCGTTGTGTACACAACTCAATGGTACGAGATACTTCTCGTTCTTATGGCGCACCATCTGACTCATCAGTCCATCAATCTTACCTGTTTCTCCAAAGAACACCTTCCGCTTGCGATACTGCACATACTTCTGGATGTATAGTGCGATGGTTTCTATCACGCAGAAGTACTTCATGTCCTCAGGGATTGTGATTCGCATCTCCTTAGCCAACTTGAAATAGTTATCCACAGCGTGGCGAGATGTAAATACGACTGCGGTATAGTCCAGCAAATTGATTTTCTGCTGGCGAAACTCCTTGGATGTAAGTCCCTCAACCTTAAAGAAAGGGCGGAACACACATTCCACACCATACTCCTTCTCGATGTCATAGTAAGGTGACTTCTCACTAGCAGGCTTTGGCTGAGAAACTAAAATTTTTTTTATCATCTTGTCTTAAAAGTTTATGTTCAAACAATGACCGATTAATACGAGTCCACCCCAAAGGGAGAACAAGGGTACCACTTCGAGTGCACAAAAGTACAAAAATATTTGCAGAATCATGCCATTTCTCCTAAAAAAGATAAGGTAGCTCTTGTAAAATGACAACATTTTAACCAATCCAAACACTATCAGTGCATATATCATGGCGATTTGGACAGATAACCTAAAGTATGAAAGCAGCATGACTCCAGGGAACAAGAGCACGCCCTCGCTGGATACCAAGAAGAGGTAAGCCTTCAGCCATTGTCCATTTTTTTTTCTATCAAAGAACGTCCATCCCACGATACTGTAAAGCAATGCCTTCAACAATACATACCCCGCAATCACACCTGCATAGATGCTAATGACCTGGTACTGCTCGATGACAAATGTGTCACTGATAGATACCTTGGAATAAATAAAATACCCGATGGCTATCAAGAGACAGGTCTGCACTACCAGAAAGAACTGAAACCTAATCTCTGAACTCGTCTCCGTCACTTCGGTTGTACCCTCACGCTTCTCCCGGAAGAACGACTTTGCCTGACGTGCGACGAAATGACGCGACTTGGAGTAAGCCACACATGCCAGCACAAAGCAAAGCAGCAGCAAGGAGGTGATGAAATTATCGCCTGCTACCGTATAAGGCACAGGGTCGCCAGCTACTCCCAACCGGCCACCTCTCAGCTCTGGATGAAAGAGTGAGTCCTTTGAGAAAAACGACTCTCTGTAATACTTTGGCAGACTCACATCTCTAAAGCTCTTGCCTGACTTATGACCAGGAAGATGCAATGTATCTGGCATCTTGCTCCAGTGTATCTCGCTCGGCTGGATATGGGCGCGCACCATGGAGTCTTGTTGAGCAGGGGTAGCATTCTTAGGCAGCCAACTCAGCACCTCCCTGGGTGTGAGTTGGCTGCCATGTTGCCGTTGCACCTGCTGTTGTCCTTCAGCATCAAGCCCGGTCTCTGTCAATATAGAATCTGCTTGTTGCACCATTCCTTAAAGTCCGAATGTCTTCTTGATCTCGTCTATCTTGTCAAGTTTCTCCCAGGTGAACAGTTCTACCTGGATAGTCTTTGTCTCATGATAACGACTGGTGAATGTTTTTTCCACCACCTCGTTCTTACGTCCCATGTGTCCGTAGGCTGCAGTCTCCAAGAACATAGGCTGGCGCAACTTGAGCTGGCGCTCGATAGCCTTAGGTCGAAGATCAAACATCTCCGCCACCTTCTTGGCGATTTCACCATCGGTCATATCGACATGGCTTCTGCCGTATGTGTTAACGTAGATGCTCACAGGCTCTGCCACACCGATGGCATAACTTACCTGCACCAGCATCTCGTCTGCCACGCCTGCTGCCACCATATTCTTGGCGATATAGCGAGCGGCGTATGCCGCAGAACGGTCTACCTTGCTAGAGTCCTTGCCAGAGAAGGCACCGCCACCATGGGCACCCTTGCCACCATATGTATCCACGATAATCTTACGGCCTGTAAGACCTGTATCTCCGTGAGGACCACCGATGACAAACTTGCCTGTAGGATTGACAAAATACTTGATGTCATCATTGAAGAGAGCAAGCACCTTGTCGCTCAAGTGGGCCTTCACACGAGGTATCAAGATATGGAGCACATCCTCACGTATCTTTGCCAGCATCGCCTCGTCATCGTCCTCGCCATTCGCCTTCTTGACAAAATCATCATGCTGGGTAGAGACCACGATGGTATCGATGCGCTGTGGGATATTATCATCCGAATATTCAATGGTAACCTGACTCTTGGAGTCTGGACGTAGATAAGTCATGACCTTGCCCTCTTTGCGGATGTCGGCAAGCACTCGCATAATGAGCTGGGCCAAGTCGAGCGAAACAGGCATATAGTTGTCGGTCTCGTTGGTAGCGTAACCGAACATCATGCCTTGATCGCCAGCCCCCTGGTCCTCATCCTCCTCACGACTTACGCCACGGTTGATGTCATCACTCTGCTCATGGATGGCGGTGAGCACACCGCAAGAGTCGCCGTCAAACTGATACTCGCTCTTGGTGTAACCTATCTTCTTGATGGTCTTGCGGGCAATCGTCTGCAAGTCTACATACTCACTGGAGCGCACCTCGCCCATAATGACTACCTGACCGGTAGTACAGAAGGTCTCAATAGCGCAGTGAGCGTGGTCATCGTAAGCGAGGAACTGGTCGAGCAATGCGTCTGAAATCTGGTCAGACACCTTATCTGGATGTCCTTCAGAAACTGATTCTGATGAAAACAAATATGCCATATTTTCTTCTTTAATTTAATACTTCCTTTTTTTGCGGCTGCAAAGTTACGCATATTTTTTCAGATTCCGTCACTTTCCCCTGAAAAAATGAGCATTTCTGCTTTCGGAAATTCTGAAAGCAGAGTCCTTTACTCCAAACTTTGTTTGATGTTTCGAGGGTGATGTTCCAAAATGGCCTTTCGCAAGTCGGAAGTTTCCAGGTGGGTGTACACCTCTGTAGTGCCGATGTTCTCGTGCCCCAAGAGATCTTGTATTACCCTGAGGTCGGCCCCGCCTTTTAGCAGTGCCGTGGCAAAACTATGCCTTAGGGTATGCGGAGAAATGGACTTCTTGATACCTGCATCGAGAGCAGTATTCTTGACCATGATCAGTATCATGGTACGAGTAAGATGGGCACCACGACGATTCAAGAAAACATAGTCTTCTTCTCCAGGCTTGATGTTCATCAGATTGCGGTCTAAGTACCACAAATCGATTTCTTTCAGTGCCTTGCCCGAAATCGGGACCAACCGTTCCTTGTTTCCCTTTCCATGCACCCGGATGAACTTCTCCTCCTCGAAGACATCGCTTTTCTTCAGATTGACAAGTTCGGTGACACGAAGGCCACAGGAGAAGAGGGTCTCGATGATAGCCTTATTGCGCTGCCCCTCCCATTTGCTGAGATCGATGGAAGCCTCCATCATGTCCACCTCCTCTACTGTAAGATACTCTGGCAGATATTGCCCTATTTGTGGAGACACCAAGAGTTCAGTAGGGTCGTCCTGGATATAGTCGTCCAATACCAGAAAATGGTAAAATGAACGCACGCCGCTCAGTATACGGGCCTGCGAGCGGGCAGTGATACCCTTGTCGTGCAGGCTTGCAGAGAAAGTTTCCAAGTCCTCCAGCCGAAAATCTACCAAAGCCAAATCGTTCTTCTCTGCATACTCCATCAAGAATTGCAGGTCATGCTGATAGGCTTCGAGAGTATTGGGCGAATAATTTCGTTCCAGCTTGAGGTATCTTATATAGTTCTTTACAATTTCATTCTCCATTTCTTGTCTATTTGCTTTTTTATTCTTACCTTTGCATCGAGTTTGCTTTGCAAAGATACAAAATAATTTGATTACAGCATATAAAAATCGAATGATTATGAAGATACAAATCATCAATGGTCCTAACCTCAACCTCTTGGGCGTACGAGAACCGGGCATCTATGGCAGCAATTCTTTCGAGAGCTATCTTCCTCTGTTGAAAGCCAAGTATCCTGATATTGAGATTGATTACTATCAGAGCAATATCGAGGGAGAACTCATCAACAAGTTGCAGGAGGTAGGTTTTTCTTATGACGGCGTGGTGCTCAATGCCGGTGCCTATACCCATACTAGCATCGCTCTGCAAGACTGCATCCGCAGTTTGAAGTGTCCTTGTGTGGAGGTACATATTTCCAATGTCCACAAGCGTGAGGAGTTTCGCCACTACTCTTATATCTCTTGTGCTTGCCTAGGCGTAATCTGTGGCTTCGGACTCGCATCTTACGACCTGGCCATTGCCGGCATCCTAGCGCAGAAAGACTATTAAGCATTTCCTGGCTTTCCATCACTTCTCACGAATTATGACTGAAACAGATTTCATCGACCGATATATTTCCCAACACATTGAGCCAGAGGGGGATTATCTCTACCGTCTCTATCGTGCCACTAATATCCATACCATCCATGGGCGCATGGCCAGCGGCCATATACAGGGCAGGCTGCTCAAGATGCTCGTGCAGATGATACACCCCAAGAATATTCTAGAGGTAGGTACCTTCAGCGGCTATAGTGCCATCTGCCTGGCACAGGGACTACAGGAAGGCAGCAAACTTTATACCTTCGAAATCAACGACGAGATGGAGGATTTCACTCGCCCTTGGATAGAAGGCTCCGAGGTAGCCGACAAGATTGTATTCCACATAGGCGATGCCAACGTGGAGGCACCGAAGTTGGGCATAAAGTTCGACATGGCTTTTATGGATGGCGACAAGCGCACCTACACCGAAACTTACGAGATGATACTCGGTATCTTGAATCCAGGTGGTTACATTCTTGCCGACAACACCCTTTGGGATGGGCATGTCATCGACCCTGCTTACGACCGAGACCAACAGACACAAGGCATTCGCAAGTTTAATGACTTCATCGTCCAAGACCCTC
>CAVDKC010000117.1:0-7594 GCA_963609615.1 Oribacterium sp. | reverse complement strand
TCGCCGAACTGGGAGAAGAGATAAAGAACGGCATCAGCCATAGAGCCAGAGCCGTAAATAAACTCGTAGAATATCTGAAAGGGAAATAAAGAGCAATAAATGAAGAAAACGTATATATTCATCGTATCCCTCTTGTTCTCGTACCTATCTATGCTATCTGCACAGGTAGGTACGTGGACAATGTATCCTAGTTATTACAATATTACCGAAATAGCCCCTGCCAAGCAAAAGGCGTTTGCCCTAGCTTCTGGTTGTATATTCTCTTATAATACGGCAGATGGCAGTACACAACAATACGACAAAACCAACTATCTATCGGATGTAAGCATCAGCCATATCAGATATAATACTACTTGCCAAAAACTCATCATTACATATACCAACTCTAACATTGACCTGCTGGGGCCAGACCAAGATGTAGAGAACATCCCTGACTTTTATCAGTACTCTACCACAGCCGACAAAGGCATCAACCATATATACAACTATGGTAAATATGCCTATCTATCCACAGGACTGGGCATCATAAAGCTAAACGTAAAAGATGCCACCATCAGTGACAGTTATCTGCTCGGATTTGGTGTAAACTATTCGTACATAGACGGCAACTACATCTATGCCGCATCAGCAAGCAACGGATTGTATCGTGGAAAACTGACAGACAACCTGCTGGACAAGAAGAATTGGACTCGAATAGGAAGGTATGTCAACGACACCGAAGACTACCTCAACGTGTACGACTCCAACACAAAATACTGGTGGACGACTACCTCGGAAGGCAAACTGACCTATTATACAGTAGATGCCAACAATGAGCGTACCTACAAGACAGAAGGCATACGTCCGGAAGGTCCTGCTTCCAATCGCTTCTACAAACTATATTCGCACAATAGTAAAATCTACGCCGTAGCAGGAGTTTGGTCGGCAGAGAAAGATAGCAACAACCCTGGAGAAGTACATATATGGGATAATGAAAAGTGGGAAGAATTTGAACAACCTTCTACCGAGGTCTTAGGACATAGATACTTAGACCTCAACTGCCTGGATTTTGACCCAAAGAAAGAAGGCCATGTTATGGTGGGAGCCAAAGGCGGCCTGTATGAATTTCAAGACAATAAGTTTATCAAACAATACAATAGAGAAAATAGCCCATTACAATCTTGCGTAAATAACGATGACTATCTGCTGATTACTGGTGTTAAGTATGACAATGATGGTAATCTATGGGTTCTGAATAGCACTTCAGACACAAACTACGATTATCCAATATGGAAATATAACCAAGACAACAATCAATGGAAGTCATTTTCACATCAAGAGATGGGCGGTATCTACGATGCCGACTTGATAAATTTCTTCACCATAAGTTATGACAATCGCTTATGGTTTGTCAACAGTTGGTGGGAATGCTGCAAGCTCTATGCCTTTGATACTACAACAGACCAACTGACTCATTACGGGCCAAGTTTTGTCAATGAAGACAATACCACACTTACTCTCAACTATATATTTGATACTGCAGAAGACAAAAATGGAAATGTTTGGTTGGGAACCTCCGCAGGTCCCCTCTATCTGTCAAAAGCAAATATTATAAATGGTGCTACCGAATTCACCCAGCATAAGGTGCCACGCAATGACGGTACCAATTATGCAGACTACTTATTATCAAATGTAGAAATAAGATGTATAGCAGTGGATGCTGCCAATAGAAAGTGGATGGGAACAAGTAACAACGGTGTTTATGTAATCAGTGACGACTGCAATACAGAAGTATATCATTTTACAGAAGACAATTCTCCTCTCCTATCCAATATCGTACATGACATTCTTATCATGCCCGACGGTATCGTCTACTTTGCTACAGACAAAGGACTTTGCTCATACAAGAGTGACGTTACCGAAACTAGCAGCCAGATGACCAAAGATAATGTATATGCCTATCCTAACCCCGTAAAGCCAGACTATACAGGCAACATACATATTGTAGGATTGACATATAACGCTGACGTAAAGATTGTATCGTCAAATGGATCTATCGTAAACCAAGGAAAAAGTACTGGAGGCAGCTACTCTTGGGATGGCTGTGACCTGAAAGGAAGAAAAGTTGCTAGTGGCATCTACATGGTAGAAACCGCAACTGAAAGCGGAGAGAAGGGTACAGTCTGCAAAATAGCCATTGTAAGATGATAAGTGTTTGCATCGCCACCTATAATGGTGAGAAATATATCAAGGAGCAATTACAGTCCATCTTATGTCAGCTTACCTCTGATGATGAAGTTATCATCTCAGACGATGGCTCCACCGACCATACCTTATCCATCATCCAATCGCTCAAGGACAAAAGAATCAAGGTCATAGATGGTCTGCGGCTACACTCTCCTACATTTAATTTTGAACATGCCATCAAACAAGCCCAAGGAGACTATATATTCCTAGCCGACCAAGACGATGTGTGGGCAGAGAACAAAGTGGCCGTATGCTGCGAATGGTTGCAAAAATATGAATGTGTGGTAAGCGATGCCTATGTTACAGACGAGCTTCTTCATGTCACCAGTCCATCTCTGTTTAAGATGTTGCATGTGAGGAGCAATAAACTGTACAACACGCTACTCAAGAATGGATATACAGGCTGTTGCATGGCATTTAGCCGAAAGATAAGAGCTGCAGTATTACCATTTCCTAAGGAAATACCCATGCACGACATTTGGATAGGCAACGTTGCTGCTTACAAATATAACATCGCTTTCATCCATATGCCCCTCGTTTATTTTCGCCGTCATCCCAATGCTAACTCATGCAATGGCAAGGGCAGCAAATATTCCAGATGGCAACAATGGATGTTTAGATGGAATATCATCAAAAATCTACTCAGAAAGAAAACCTGTAACAACAACACACATAGAAGATATGAAACTCAGCATCATCATACCTATATATAATGTAGAGGCTACCCTACAGCGATGCCTCGACAGTATTATCTCACAAGACATACCGGATAGTGAGATGATACTGGTAGATGATGGTTCTACAGACAATAGCGTACAGATAGCCCACAACTATGCCAATACATATCATTTCATCACCTGTTTTCACAAGAACAATGGTGGACTTTCCGATGCACGAAACTACGGCATCGAACGTGCCCGGGGAGAATATATTACCTTTGTGGACAGCGATGACACGGTAAAGCCAGGCACTTATGTTTCTTTACTCCAACAACTGCAGCAACATCCAGAATATGATATCCTGGAATATGCGGTGCTACAAAACCCAGGCTGCCATAACGAAACCCTATTTTCTCCAGGCGAGCATATATTTCAAAACCCACTCGACTGGTTAGCTTATAAGGGATATGAACACTGTTGGGCTTGCAACAAAATATATAAAAGGACACTGTTTGAGTGCATCAATTACCCCCTAAACAGAAAGTATGAAGATATTCTGCTGTTGCCTGCCCTCTTTGCCAAGTACCCAGTAATAGCTACTACCTCTACAGGAACATACGTATACCACTATAACAACGCTGGTATTGCAGCCCAAGACAACAATAATGGACTTACCGAATTGCTCAGGGCTGAAATGGAAGTAACCCAAGCTCTTGGCATCAATACACGAGAAAAGAGATTTCACAGATTGTATCTTGACATGTTTACCGCACAACTCTATTCTTATCGCAAGACTGATAGATTGATACTTTGGCAACAGCGAATCCACATAGCAAAGTATGGTGGAAAGAGTGACATTATCAAATCGATACTCTTGGCAGTCTTAGGGCTGAGAATATCCTGCATCTTGTTCAAGTACTTACGTTAATAATTTAAAATCGCATGAACATTATCTATCTTGTAGAAGATTACTCAGAGAATGGAGGCGTAGAAAGAATCGTCTCCATGAAGGCAAATACGCTCTATCGTCAATACCAGCATCAGGTAACCATCATCTCTGTATATCAAGACAGCCGCCCACAACAATATCCACTAGATAGTCATATTCAGCTACTGCAACTCAACGTGCCATTTGCCACCAAAAGCAAGCACGCCCCCTATCAATTGTATTGCAGAATCAAAACATTGGCACTGGCTGCTTGGCGCCTCCATCAAACCATCAAGCACCTCAATCCCGATGTTATATTCTTTACCACTACATTAGGAGCATTACTCCTCCCCCTTTGCCATACCAAGGCAAAGAAGATATATGAATCGCACCTTGCCCGATCTTTCAATCCCTATCATGGACTGTTCAAGTGGACGGAACGCAAGGCCGATGCCATCGTATGTCTAACTCACGATGATGCGCAGGAATACCAGCATGCCAAGAAGGTATACGTTATTCCCAACTTTATCAACATACCAGAGAAACATGTGGAAAACTATGGACAAAAGAAAGCAATAGCTGTGGGAAGATTAGAACTGCAGAAAGGCTTCGACCGTCTCATATCTTGCTGGCAAGGAGTAAGCAAAACATATCCCGACTGGCATCTTGACATCTACGGCGAAGGTTCACAGCATGAGGCACTACAAGCACAGATAGCAGCCTTACATCTGGAAGAGCAGATAACCCTTTGTGGCAGAAGCAAGAACATAATGGCTACATATCCCAACTATAGCCTACATGTGATGTCTTCCCACTACGAAGGCCAAGGCATCGTCCTGATAGAGGCACAAGCATGTGGATTGCCATCTGTAGCCTATAACTTCAAATATGGTGCTAGCGACATCATCAAGAACGGCTATAATGGAATACTTGTAAACCAAGATGACAACGAAGCTTTCACTGAAGCCATTATTACACTGATAGCTTCTGAAGACAAACGAAAAGAATACGGCAAGAATGCCCTGTCTGTCAGAGAAAAATACTCCAAAGAAAACATTTTTGAAAAATGGATTGCCCTATTAGGCTTACTTACCCTCTAGAGCTGATCCACCTAAAGGGTAAGCAAGCCTTGATATAGTTGCTCGTATTGCTTTGCTACTTTACGATAATCATGGTACTTCTTGACAAATTCTATGCTCTGAGCAGAGAGTAGTGCCAAACTGCCATCCGTAAAAAAAGCCTTCTCGATGATAGAGATATTCTGTTCATCGGAATATTCTGGCGAAACATTGATGATAGGGCGCAACTCGTGCTCGCCGATAAACTGGTAGTACTCTTCCTCGCCACCGCCTATTACCACCGTACCACGAGTCATTGCTGCCAACGAATTCATGGATGGGGTATAACTATAAAGTTGGTCTACGATGACATCACATTCATCTATCATCTTACAATATTCCTCGTAGGGCACACCTTCTACATATCTAATATCTATCCTGCCGGGATATTTCTGTGAAAGAAACTCCACAAAACGAGCTATTTTCAAGGCTCCTTTCAGAAACTCACGCTTGGGTTGTAAGCCCACAAGCACTTTTATAACTTTCTCCTTACCTTTTACGTTCTCCATACCAGTAGCTGGTACCTCCATTGGCAGAGGCATGTAATGCAACCTATCTTGGAACTCCAAAGTATGATAACATAGATAATACTCATAGAGGCACGGTATCAAGGCATCAGCATGCATACTGGTATATTGCCAACAATCCACAAACGATGGTATCATCTGCTCGGCTATTCTCTCCTTATTAGCCTCTATATTCTGGAGTTGGCCTTTCCAAAAAGTATCAGAATAAGCGGGAATACCTTTAGCTTGCATCTTGAATATCTGCGGATCGTCACCCCAACAGCCCTTTACCACCTTACAGTTGGTAAGTTTCAAGAATTTGAATATCAATTTGTTCCAAGACGGCATCAAAGGAACAAACTGATAGTTATGCACCTGAACGATGTCATTTCCACAGAAAGTGGATAAGTGAGTGAGTATTTTCCACAAAACCATCAACCCACTCAACTTTCCCCAACGCTTCATGTTCCGTCGTAAGTCAATATCACGGGGAGAATTATGCCAGCCATTTCCATCAGAAGCCAGCACTACCCGATGCCCTCTCTCCTGAAGTCCCTTCTTAAGAGTATTGTGCAAATAACTAGCCTCACCTAATAACAGAATTTTCATAACCTATATATAATATACTACTTCTTATGAAATAAGAATAAATCATATTGTCTGTCCACCCTCTTCAATTCGTATCTACGCAAGAGTATATCCCTTATCTTCGAATGTCTCAATTCATATACCAACACCCATTCTGCATCACCATTCTCGAAACATTCCCTTACCCTATCCCGCAGCGATACCCCATTCTCTATCGCCCAATTTTGACAAGTAAAATAAGGATAATAAGGGCGAAGTCCAAGAAGTGAATTGAGCGCTGGCAAACAATCGTAAGTAGCCACACTTGCCCCTTGGGGCACATAAGACAGCATCTTACCCTGACGCTCTACATCATAACCACTTTGCAAAAGCATGTGAAATACCCTGATATGATTAATCACTCCCAAGCCTACAAATATACAACTACCATACCATATACTCAGGGTTACCTTATTACGGTGATAACTCAAAACCCTTTCCATCTCCATCAAGAATACAAAGATGACCGGCAGATAAGAAATCACATAATTGGCTTGTGCATAACTTCTGAATATCCAAACTATAGGAGCCAGCAAAATGACACCCCAAACGATGCGCGTCCATCTACCTTCTTTATAATAAGCCATCAGTAAATTGCCGCAGAAAGAAATGACCAAACAGGCAAAATATAGATAGAAATAGACAGAAGTAATAGGGGTATCATGCTTGATGTCCTTCACTCCTCCAGAATGCAAAGCATACTCAATATTATATAAAAATGTAGCATACCACATATCGCCAAAGGCACCATGCCAAGCAAAATAAAGGGCAAATGGCACAAATATCAAGGCAAAACCTAACAAGAAACATAAGATGTTGGCCAGTAAGTTTTTCCATTGCCTGTAATAACAAAGCACAACAAAGACAACTGCTATGGATGAACAAAGTACAGCAGCATTGGTAAGACGAGACAGAAGACACGATGCAAAAAACATACCATATAAACACGCAGCCCATTTGGAATGTGCATAATGCTTCTGTTCTACTCCTCTACACCATCGATAAGTGGCAAATACAGTCAATACAGATAATAACAACGTATAGTCTCCCACTTGATTACCGCCACTATTCACTATAATATACAATCCTAAGAATACGATACTATAGAGCAATGCATGAGCAACCTTAGCATATTTAGACAGCAGATGATAGGCAGTGCAAAGAACCAACGAAAGGTTAATTGTCTGAATGACAAACACCCCAAGATGACTGCCCGTCAACATATATCCCAGCATATTAAAAAAGAAAATGATAGGTCCCTTGCTGTCCCAGGCATCCACGTATGGCAAGCCACCTTCTGCCCAAGTGCGTCCTATCGTATAAAACATATCTTGGTCGTAAGCCGGCACATGATAAAACGGGGAGGTACTAAAGGAACATAAATAAAGAACCACTATCGATAATAATGTCAATAGCGGAAAGACAATGTATTTATTATTTAAAGTTTTCTCCATCAATTATTTCATTTCTTATAGTACGTAAATAAAATCTTTTTATTATCTTTGCACGTATAAAAATACAACTTTTCAT
>CAVDKC010000116.1:0-7665 GCA_963609615.1 Oribacterium sp. | reverse complement strand
GAAGAGTGAAGAGTGAAGAGTGAAGAACGAAGAGTGAAGAGTGAAGAACGAAGAGTGAACTTTTAGCTTTTTTTACACAATAGAATAAGGTGTATGTCAAAGAATTTGTGTACTTTTGCAAAGTCTATATAGCAAAAGAGACAAAGCAAATTATATTAAAATAAAAAACAATGGATTTATTACAGCAAATCGTAGCTCGCGCTAAAGCTGACAAGCAGCGCATCGTGCTCCCCGAAGCAGAAGAGGAGCGTACACTGAAAGCAGCCGATAAAGTTCTGGCTGATGATCTCGCAGACATCATCCTCATCGGTAACCCTGCCAACATTAAGAACCTCGCTGCTCAGTGGGGACTTGACAACATCGACAAGGCTACTATTGTGGATCCACAAAACAATCCCAAGACGGAGGAGTATGCCGAGAAGCTCGCCGAACTTCGCAAGAAGAAGGGCATGACGGTAGACCAGGCTCGCGAACTCGTGACCAAGAACAATCTCTATCTCGGTTGCATGATTATCAAGACAGAGGGCGCTGATGGTCAGATTTCCGGCGCATTGAGCACTACGGGTGACACGCTCCGTCCTGCACTCCAGATCATCAAGTGCACTCCAGGCATCACTTGCGTGAGCGGCGCCATGTTGCTCATCACCGACCAGAAAGAGTATGGTCAGGACGGTGTTGTGGTAATGGGTGATGTTGCTGTAACTCCTAATCCTACAGCCGACCAGCTCGCTCAGATTGCTTATACCACTTCTCAGACAGCCAAGTCAGTAGCAGGTATCGCAGAGCCTAACGTGGCTATGTTGAGCTTCTCTACCAAGGGCAGTGCCAAGGATGCCATCGACAAGGAGACTGGCAAGAGCGTTTATATCATCGACAAGGTGAAGGATGCCGTTGCTATCGCCAAGGAGAAGTTCCCTGAGCTTCACCTCGACGGTGAACTTCAGGCAGATGCAGCCCTCGTTCCTTCCGTAGCTGCCAAGAAGGCTCCAGGCTCAGAGGTGGCAGGTAAGGCCAACGTGCTGGTAGTGCCTAATCTTGAGGTAGGTAACATCGGCTACAAGCTCGTTCAGCGCTTGGGAGGTGCCATCGCTATCGGTCCTATCCTCCAGGGTATTGCCCGCCCGGTAAACGACCTCTCCCGTGGTTGCTCCGTAGACGACATCTATTATATGGTGGCCATCACCGCTTGCCAGGCACAGGATGCCAAGAAGGCGTAGGAGTGAAGAATGAAGAGTGATGAACGAAGAGTGAATAATTCGTTGGCTTCGTTCTGAATGATTAATTATACATTATTAATTATACATTAAGATGAAAGTTTTAGTACTTAACTGTGGTAGTTCTTCTATCAAGTACAAATTATATAACATGGATGATGAGTCGGTATTGGCTCAAGGTGGTGTAGAGCGTATCGGTCTCGACAACGCATTCATCAAGGTGAAATTGCCCAACGGCGAGAAGAAGCAGATTATGCACGATATGCCCGACCACAAGGAGGGTGTGAACTTCGTGTTCAAGTGCTTGCTCGACCCGGAGATTGGTGCCATCAAGGACCTGAAGGAAATCGACGCAGTGGGTCACCGTGTGGTGCAGGGCGGCGACAAGTTCAAGGAGAGTGTCATCGTAGACCAGAGCGTGGAGGACGGTATCGAGGAGCTTTGCGACCTCGCTCCTGTTCACAACGCCGGTCACCTGAAGGGTCTTCGTGCCGTTGACGCTTTGATGCCTGGCACTCCTCAGGTTTGCGTGTTCGACAACGCATTCCATAGCACAATGCCTGATTATGCTTATCTCTATGCCATTCCTTACGAGTTGTACGAGAAGTATCACGTGCGCCGTTATGGCTTTCACGGAACCTCTCACCGCTATGTTTCCAAGCGTGTGTGCGAGATTCTCGGTCTCGACCAGAACAACTCTAAGGTCATCACTTGCCACATCGGCAATGGCGGTTCTATCGCAGCCGTATTGAACGGCAAGGTGATGGATACCTCCATGGGCTTGACTCCATTGGCAGGTTTGATGATGGGTTCCCGTTGTGGTGATATTGATGCTTCTGCCGTTACTTACTTGATGGAGAAGTTGAACATGAAGCCACAGGAGATGGCCGACTACTTGAACAAGAAGAGCGGTGTGCTCGGTATCACAGGCATCTCTTCTGACATGCGCGACATCGAGAACGCTGCCAACGAGGGCAACGAGAAGGCTCAGTTGGCACTCCGTATGTACGAGTATCGCATCAAGAAGTATATCGGTGCATACGCTGCAGCCATGGGTGGTGTTGACGCCATCGTCTTCACTGCCGGTGTGGGTGAGAACCAGACCGACCTCCGCGAGGATTCCTGCAAGGGCTTGGAGTTCTTGGGCATCAAGATCAACAAGGAGGTAAACGACAAGGTTCGTGGCGAAGAAGCCATCATCTCTACCGACGACAGCAAGGTGAAGGTAGTGGTAGTTCCTACAGACGAGGAAATCGTGATTGCCCGCGATACAATGGAGTTGGTTGCCAAGAAGTAATCTTCTCTTCATATAATTTAAGGTGGAGTGCTTTTCTATAATCTGATAGAAGGTACTTCACCTTATTCTTTTCCCTCCCTTGTGCGGAAGGGATTATCTATATGATTACAAACAGAAAATGAAGTAACGATGAGAACAAAGATAGTAACTTTCGGAGAGATATTGCTTAGGATATCCAAGCCCGGTTATCGGCGCTTGTCGCAGGGGCGGCGCATGGAGGGCAATTATGGGGGCAGTGAGGCGAATGCCGCTGTTTCCTTGGCCTGTTTAGGTGATGATGTAGAGTATGTTACCCGGGTGCCATACGGCGAGATGGGTGAGGCAGCGTTGATGCATCTCAAGGAGTACGGTCTGAATGTTTCTCATGTAGTGCGTGGTGGCGATCGGCTGGGTACTTACTATTTCGAGGAAGCCGTGGCGATGCGCAATTCACGCGTCATCTACGACCGCAGGAATTCTTCTTTCTATACCCTGAAGCGAGGGATGGTGAAATGGGAGAAGGTACTGGAGAATGCCGCCGTGTTCCATTGTTCGGGCATCACTTGTGCCATCAGCCGCGATGCGATGGAGTCGACGATGGATGCCATCAAACTCGCCGTTGCCGACGGCTTGACCATAGCCTGCGACATCAATTATCGCAAGAATCTCTGGGGCTATGGCTTGGAGCCACACGATGTCCTCTTCCAGATGATGCAGTACAGCGACATCATCTTTGGCGACCAGAATGAGTGGGAGGTGGCGAGTGGTGTGCCTCACATTCCTTTCGAGGCACTGGATGAAAACTATGTGATAGACCAGGAGGCTTATCTGGGTTACTTCCGCAAGATGCACAAGCTCTTCCCCAAGTGCAAGAAGATGGTGATGGCGGTGCGCAATCAGATAGCCAGTAGCCATCATACCCTCAGCGGCTTGCTCTATGATGCTGCGGCGGACAAGCTCTATACCGCTAGGATATACGATATTCAGCCGATAGTAGACCCGATGGGTGTAGGCGATGCCTTTGTCGCTGCCTATATTCACGCTCACCGGAAGTGGGGCGATGATAATCAGTATTGCCTCGACTTCTCCCTCTCGGCGAGTGCCGTCAAGAATACGGTGCCGGGTGACCAAAACTTGGTCTCAGAAGAAGAAATCATCTCCAATATGACTTCCTCGGGAGGACGCATTCAGAGATGATTTTCAACACTCAATATTCTTTTTACGGTTGGCTTTCGCCTTCCACATATTCTTCCATGAACATGTGCTCGCCGTCGAATACGGCGTAGGTGAACTGCCAGATCCAGTCGCCGAGTATCATCAGGCGGGTCTTCTTGCTCAGCATGAGGTCTAGCTCGATGTGGCGATGGCCGAACATGAAGTAGTCGATGTCTTTGTGCCCCTGCATGTATTGCTTGGCGAAGCGCACGAGGAATTCTTTCTTCTCGCCCATATAAGGCTCTTCCTTGCCGTCGGCCCGCTTCAGGCGGCTGTGCTTTGCCCAGTTTAGTCCGAGTGCCATTCCCCAGCGTGGATGGATGGCATTCAGCAAGTGCTGGCAGGTGCGGTCGTGAAACATTGCCTTCAGAAATTTGAACTTTTTGTCGGGGTCGCCCAGTCCGTCACCATGCGCCAGGAAGAAAATCTTGTCGTATATCTCCACGGTCTGTGGCTTGTGATGCACGAAGATGCCACATTCCTCCTCCAGGTAGCCGTAAGTCCAGAGGTCGTGGTTGCCCGTGAAGAAGTGTACCTCCACACCCATGTCGGTCAGCTCAGAGAGTTTGCCCAGGAAACGGGTGTAGCCCTTTGGTACCACATATTTGTATTCGTTCCAGAAGTCGAACATGTCGCCCAACAGATAGATGGCGGCAGCCTTGTTCTTGATGCTGTCGAGGAATCTTACGAGCCGTCGCTCCTGCATTCGCCCATGCTCGATGGCTAGTGAGCCAAGGTGGGCGTCGGAAAGGAAATATACGTTTTTCATAAGCGGAACTTTTTAAGTGAAGAGTGAAGAACGAAGAGTGGAGAATTCTCTTGTTCGCTATTTTTCACGTTGTTACTCAAAGCCGAGTTCTACTCGGGCCTCTTCGCTCATCATACTCTGGTCCCAGGCGGGTTCGAACACGAGGTTGACGTTGGCCGACTTCACGCCTTCCACGCTGTCCACCTTGGTACGCACGTCTTCCAGAATGAAGTCGGCGGCAGGGCAGGAAGGGGCAGTGAAAGTCATGTCTAGATCTACGTTGCCGTCGTCCATCACGTCAATCTTGTAGATCATACCGAGGTCCCAGATGTTGACAGGTATCTCTGGGTCGTAAACGGTCTTGAGCACGTCTACGATTCTTTCTTCTATTGTTGTCTTTTCTTCTTGTGTCATAATCTTGTTTTTTTATTTTTGACTACAAAGATAATGTAAATAGAGGACAATACAAAAAGAAAAGGCAGTTTTTTTTGTTCGAGGGGCTAATACGGGCAGATAGTACTATAGTTTCCCCTTGTCGTGGTAGGAATAGAAGGCCCCGTCGGTGATGATGACGTGGTCCATGAAAAAGAGGCGCATAATCTCGCACGCTTTGGCTATCTTTTGGGTGAGCATGTCGTCGGCCTTGCTCGGAGTAGGATTGTTGCTGGGATGGTTGTGGCAGAAGGCGATGATGGTGGCATTGTTGAGCACAGCTTCCTTGATGATGAGGCGGATGTCGGTGGCGGTCTCCGTGATGCCGCCTTTGGAGATGCAGGTGGCCTTGATGAGCTTGAAGTTCTGGTTCATCATCAGGAGCCACGCTTCCTCGGTGCTGAGGTCTTGCATCTTGGGGAGCATGTAGTTGTAGACAGCGAGTGAGGAACCCAGGTCGGGGCGTGCGCCTATCTTGTCCAGTGCACGTCGCTTGCCCAGTTCACAGGCGGCAAGGATGGTGATGGCCTTGGCTGGCCCCATGCCTTTGTAGCGTGTTAGGTCTCTGATTTCCATCTTGCCAAGGGTATTGAGGTTGTTGTCGCAATCGTTGAGGATGCGTTTCATTAATTCTACAGCACTCTCATTGTGGGAACCTGACCCGATGAGGATGGCGCATAGCTCGGCATTTGACAAAGCGCTAGGACCTAAATTCTCAAGACGTTCGCGAGGCTGGTCTTCTGAAGCCCACTTCGCAATAGGTAGTTTTTCGCTCATATTGTTATGTGAAAGGGTTTCCGCTAAAATTAAGTTTACGTTTCTTATTGATAGAAAGTCTGGTTGTAAGCGCTAAACTCGTTTTTGTCCAATACGCACCTCTTCCACCAGGCAGACAGAAAACCGCAGCCATATCCCATCAACTGGGTGAAGGCGGCACGGATGCTCAGCAAGCCTATCTTGATACTCTTGTTTTGCAAGGAACTGTCGATGCAGAGGGCTATGCTGTAAAGAATGATGCAGAATAGTCCTATGATGCCCAATTCTGCTATTGCGTTGCCTAATGTGGGAAAAATATGGGTAGTCCCCATTGCGTATGGTAAGAAACCCAAGAATATGGACAAGCATGTGCAGATGATTCCCACGGTGAAAACCATAGGAAGGAGATGTACGAGTTTGAGGCTCTCAGGATATTTCTTGTAGAGGTTGATGCGGGCAATGCCACTGTTATAGACTTGTCGCCAGAATTTGCGGAAGTCGGTGCGACGCTTGTGCCATACCCACGCATTCGGAAACAGGCGGCACTTGCAACCTGCTTTGAAGATGCGGATGGAGAAGTCGATGTCCTCGCCGAAACGCATATTTGAAAAACCATTCAATTTGAGATATACATCCTTTCGGATGCCCATGTTGAACGAGCGAGGATAGAATTTGTCCATTTTCTTCTTTCCCCCGCGGATGCCGCCGGTGGTGAAGAAGGAGGTCATGGAATATGAAATTGCTTTTTGCGTGTCTGTAAATGATGAATGTGCCTTGTCGGGACCACCGAAGGCATCGGCAGGCTCTCGGCTCAATTCATCACTTACAGATTTTAGGTAATTCTCTGGCAAGACAACGTCACTGTCGAGTATCAAGAGGTATTCACCCGAAGCCTTTGAGGCACCATAGTTGCGACTTTGCCCTGGACCAGAGTTTTCTTTGTAATAATAATGAAGGTCCATCATGCCTATGTATTTTTCACAAACCTCCTTGCATGGAGTCTGTGATCCGTCTTCGATGATGACCACCTCAAAGTCCTTGATTGTTTGGTGGGTCAAGCTCTCCAAAAGTTCATTTACTTCGTCTGGACGGTTGAATACAGGAACTATGATGGAATACTTCATATTGTGTTACAAAAAGTTGAAGTCGAAATAGTTTATTCGCTGACGCGGCCGAGATAGCTGCCGTCACGAGTGTCGATCTGGATAGTCTCTCCCTCGTTAACGAACAAAGGAACGCGAACCTCTGCACCCGTCTCGAGTGTGGCAGGCTTGGTTGCGTTGGTAGCGGTGTTGCCCTTTACGCCTGGCTCGGAGTGAGTAATCTTCAAAGTGGTCTTCACGGGCATCTCAGCCAAGAGCACAGTGCCGTCAGTAGCATCTGTAACAACCTCAACCACGTCGCCTTCCTTCATGTACTGACCGCCGGTAACGTTCTCCTTGTCGATTGGCACTTGCTCGAAAGTCTCCTGGTTCATGAAGATGCAGCTTGCACCATCCTCATAGAGGAATTGGTAAGGACGGCGCTCTACGCGAACATCCTCCAACTTGAAACCAACCTGGAATGTGCGCTCCAATACGCGACCGTCGGCAACATTCTTCAACTTCGTGTTCATCACCGTGTTGCCCTTACCTGGCTTTCTGTGCTGAAAGTCGATGCAAACCCATACCTTGCCATCCATACGGATGCAAGTACCTTTCTTAATTTCCTGTGAATTAATCATTTTGTTTATTTTGATTTTTATTACTTAATCTGAAAAACGGTGCAAAGTTACGGTAAAATCACGAAAAACCCAAGCAAATAGCGAAAAAAACATAAATATTTAAGCTAAATTTTGCAGTTTTCTTTGTTATTTCAGAAATAATGCGTAATTTTGCAGCCCGAAAGGTGCGTTATGCCCTCTTTTTTGGAATATTAATTAAAAAAACGATAAAGAAAAATGAAAAGAACATTTCAGCCTCACAATCGCCGTCGCGTAAACAAGCATGGTTTCCGTGAGCGTATGGCAACTAAGAATGGTCGTC
>CAVDKC010000115.1:0-7746 GCA_963609615.1 Oribacterium sp. | reverse complement strand
GCCATGATACCGATGTTACGTGTCAAATGTAAATCGCGATTTGCCATTTTCTTTTTACCTATTTAATTAAATTAGAATCTAAAGTGAGCAAATGCACGGTTAGCCTCAGCCATACGATGCATATCTTCCTTGCGCTTGAAAGCACCGCCCTGGTTGTTGAAAGCATCCATAATCTCGGCAGCGAGCTTGTCTGCCATGGTCTTACCACCACGCTTGCGAGCGTAAGCGATAAGGTTCTTCATAGATACGCTTTCCTTGCGGTCTGGACGGATTTCTGTAGGAACCTGGAAGGTAGCACCACCGATACGACGGCTCTTCACCTCTACCTGAGGAGTGATGTTGTCGAGTGCCTGCTTCCAAATCTCGAGTGCAGACTTCTCCTCGTTAGACATCTTTGCCTTAACGATATCAAGTGCATTGTAGAAAATTTCATAAGATGTATTCTTCTTTCCGTCATACATCAAATGATTTACGAACTTAGAGACCTTCTGGTCGTTGAAGACTGGATCTGGAAGGATCACTCTCTTCTTTGGTTTTGCTTTTCTCATTTTAATTGAAAAATAAATAAATTCTGCATGGGGCTGTCTTTCGATCATCTTCAACACTCGCACCCGAGTATTTACTCAACCTGTTACTTCTCCAGCAAAACATGAATAAAAAAAATCTTTTTCCTGAACTCCCGACCTTCACCGACCGTGAGTCTTTGGATTAAATCGCCCTATAATATAGAAAGATTACTTCTTAGCCTTAGGACGCTTAGCACCGTACTTGGAACGACGCTGTGTACGGTTTGCTACACCTGCGGTATCAAGAGTACCACGAACGATGTGATAACGTACACCTGGGAGGTCTTTAACACGACCACCGCGAACCAACACGATTGAGTGCTCCTGCAAGTTGTGACCCTCTCCTGGGATGTAAGAGTTAACCTCCTTAGAGTTTGTCAAACGAACACGGGCAACCTTACGCATTGCCGAATTAGGCTTCTTAGGAGTTGTGGTGTAAACACGAACGCAAACGCCACGACGCTGAGGACATGAATCCAAAGCTGGAGACTTGCTCTTGTCTACCAAAACTCGTCTGCCTTTTCTTACTAACTGTGAAATAGTAGGCATAATTTTACTTTTTAATTTATATATTTTGTTTTATTTTTGTCTTATTTCCGTATAAGCCACCACCTTATGGGGCTTTTCGGCGTGCAAAGTTACGACTTTTCCACGAAACTACCTAATTATATAGCTTACTTTTAAAAAGGAAGGTTAGTTTTTAACTTAATATAACTATTAAATACACAAATTATAAGTAAAAGGAAAGAATTTTAATGGGAATTTAGCTTTAGTGAGTATGTTTTTAGAGATTAAGCTTCACCTTTTGGGGTGCCGAAAGGAGCTATCGTGCGCTCCTGCTCATCTGCCATTTTGATTTTGCCGAAAGTCTGCTCATAGTTGTAGATATTGCCCTGCAAAGCCTGAAGCAAACGCTTGGCATGCTCGGGAGCCATGATGACGCGGCTGCGAATCTGAGGTGCAGGCATTCCTGGGAGGGCGCATGCGAAGTCTAAAATGAAATCGGAGCTTGAGTGGGTAATCAAAGCCAGATTAGAGTAAACGCCTTCAGCTACCTCTGGGTTGATGCCCATCTGAAACTGGTTCTGCTGTGTCTGATCATTCTTATTCTCTTCCATAGATCTTGAAATTTATAAGGTAAAACATTGATTTAACGATGCAAACTTACATAAAATTTCCGAGAGCAGCAAACTTTTGGGATTATTTTTTCAAGAAACTCACAAAATCACCGGAAGCAATCACCCAATAAAATATAGTTTTCGCGCGCACGCACGTAATGTTTTTTATTTGGTTTTATCTGTCATCTATCACCTTGGGCAACTTATCTCTTTGTGTTTCCATCGTTTACGTAGGTGACGGATATTTGTTGTTCTACATTATCTATCACCTTTTTGACTGTATTCTACACACAAATACCCTATTTTCGCACGAAAAAACACTGGAAGAATTTGCAAATGTCGATATTTTTTTGTATTTTTGCAATCACAATCACATGAAGAAAACTCAATAACAGACCTTATTGCGCATACTTCCCTAATAAAACAAAAAGTTATGATTTTAAAATTGAACGACGAAAAATTCGTCAACAGCCTCGTTTATCACGGTATGGCTTACTGCTTCAACGACACTTGCCCCAAGGCAGGTGCCTGTTTTCGACATCTGGCCGCCCAGTTTAAACCTTCTGACAAGAAGTCGGGGAACGCTATTTATCCCGACGCACTGCAAGATGGGCATTGCGATTACTTCATCCGCCCTCGTATCATGAAGGCTGCATGGGGGTTGGGAGCTCTCTACAATGTAGTCAAGCACCAGGATGTTTGCATAGTGAAAAGCGAGATAATGGCAGCCCTGGGCGGAAGAACCAGCTACTACCGTTATCACCGGGGTGAAAAACTGCTCACGCCAGAGCAACAAAGCCACATCGAAAAAGTGTTTGCTGCAAAGGGATACGCATCTCCATCTTTCGAACATTACAAAGAGACGGTAGACTTCACAAGTGAGGACGCAGGAACCTGTTCCAGCGAGTGAAACAAAGTGTTTCAACGCCTGGAACAAAGAGTTTCTCCCCCATGAAACAAAAGGCAACTCCCCTACTGCGGTCATCGACAAGGGGAACAGCAAGAAAAAGGTACCCCCAAAAAAGTTTAAAAGAGAACACAATGAAAGTCACATTGACAAGAAACACCAAGGACCACCAGTTCCGCCTCTCCACCAAGACCATCGAGAAACTGTTGGAGCGCATTGCTCAAGATGATGCAAAACAAACCATCACCAAGTTCAGAAACCACCTGCAGCTCATCGACACGCCTTTCATCGAGACGGAGAACATGAACACGTGGCTGCACATCCTCCCCGCGGCTGAGTTTGAAAAAGACACCAACGACAACCTCATACTCAAACAGAACAACGGCATACTCCTGCTTACCTTCAAGAATCTCTCCAAGGAAAGAAGTGTCGAGGAGGTAAAGAATGCCGTTTCCATTCTCCCTTCTACCCTTGCCGCCATCGAAGGGGCAGACGGCCAAAGCGTCCATGTCTGGGTAAGATACACCGACAAAATGGGGAAACTTCCCGAAACAGAAGATGACGCGGAACTGCTCTATCAGACCGCTTACCAACAAGTGCTCCCCATCTATCGCACCTTGGCGGATGCTGAAGCCGAAAGCCCTGTCCCTTCGCTGCGCAACAGTTTCTATATGACACTGGATGCTACACCTTATTATAATAGCAAGGCTGTACCCATTCAGGTAAACGCTTCGCCCGGCAAGGTGCACCAAGTTTCTGCTTCCGCGCACAAGGAAAGTTTCCTAGACGGCACCAACAGGCAAACGGCAACCGATACCGAAGACAAGGCAAGCATCAACCTCAAGGAAAATATCACCAGGATGATAGATTTCCTCAACGGGAAATACGAGTTGAGATACAACACAATGATGAAATATACGGAATATCTGGACAACGGGCGTACATGGTTTGGCTTCATGCCTGTAAGTCCGAGGGTACAGAAACGAATGACCCTGGAAGTGCAACTGGCGGGCATCAAGGTATCCATCAAGGACGTGAAGAACTATCTGGAGTCTGACTATATAAGGAGCTACGACCCCATCGACGAGTACCTCTTCGAATGTAACGGGAAATGGGACGGGAAGGATCACATCAGAGCCTTGGCCCGTACCATCCCTACCGACAATCCGCATTGGGCCGACTGGTTTTACACCTGGTTTCTCGGCATGGTGGAACAATGGCGCACCTACCGCAGTCACCAGTACGGCAACAGTGTAGTGCCCCTACTCATCTCCAAGCAGGGTTTCAACAAGAGTACCTTCTGCCGCCGTCTCCTCCCCCAGGAACTGCAATGGGGCTTCAACGACAACCTCATCCTGTCGGAGAAACGCCAAGTGCTGCAAGCCATGTCGCAGTTTCTGATTATCAACCTCGATGAGTTCAACCAGATTTCCGCCAACGTACAACAGGGATTTCTGAAGAACATCATCCAGTTGCCGACGGTAAAGATCAAGCGCCCGTACGGAAGTCATGTGGAGGAGTTTCCACGCACTGCCTCGTTTATCGCCACCAGCAACATCGACGACATCCTCTCCGACCCATCGGGCAGCCGGCGTTTCATCGGGGTAAAACTGACGGGGCCCATCGACGTGAGTGTGAAGCCCAACCACCGCCAGCTTTTCGCACAAGCACTGGAGGCACTCAACAATGGCGAGAAATGCTACTTCGACGAAGAACAGACGAAGATGCTGATGGACAGCAACCAGGAATTCCAGGCAGAGATGCCGCTGGAGCAGTGCTTCTACGAGTGCTTCTCCCCCGCCGAGAACGAAACAGAAGGCACCTATATCGGCACAGCCGCCATCTTCAAGGTGCTGAAAGACCGCTTCGGCAGTTCGTTGGAGGTAAGCAACATTGTAGCCCTAGGCAGGAGACTACGCAACATGGATGATATCAAGTGCAAAAGGACAAAGACAGGAGTACGGTATCTCCTCAAGCCCAACCGTTAAAATCGCCTTTTTCGCACGATGTCTGACTAAAACGGTGATAGATTTAAAGTCTTCCTGCGAATCTATCACCTCCTGCTTCCCAGTGTTTATCGGCATTCCGGGAAGAAGGGTGATAGAGTGACAGATTTTTGACATTACACATTCATTTTTCGCATCCACTTCGGAAAGCAGTGGCATCTACATGCATGATATTAGCCGGTGCACCGCCTGCCAAATACTCATGCTTCATCCATTCCATATAGGGTGCTACATGGGCAAAGAAATGATGATAGCCCTCACAGAGGTAGTTGAGTCCAGGGTTACCGTATCGGTCGCAGGCAAAACGGTTCTTGGGGCATTCGCCGTGACAGGCGAAGAGAAATTCGCACTCTTGGCATTGCCGGGGTAAGCGATGCGACTTCAACTGTGCGAATTCCTGTTGCTTTTTGCCATAGAACATGGAGACCAAGGAGGCTTCTTGGATGTTGCCTAATTTGAACTCAGGGAATACGAAATGGTCGCACGAATAGAGGTCACCATTTCGCTCCATCACGCCTACATGGGCGCATTCCGTTCCGAAGATACAGATGCCTGGTGCTTCTCCTACCCAGTTGGCCAGGATGCAGTCGAAGATTTCCACGAAATATTCGCCCACGTCGTGGTGCACCCATTCGTCGAAAATGGTACAGAGGAAATTGCCCCAGTCTGCTGGAGTGATGCTCTCCTCTGTCAGTAACGACGGGTGTGTATCCAACAAGTGGGAGAGATGAGCCTGATGCTTGCGTTCCACGATGGGCGCAAACTGGATGTACCTGCAACCTATCTCCTTGAAGAAATGATAGAATTCCAAGGGATGTTTCACATTATAGGCATTTACCGTGGCCATTCCGTTCCATTCCACTCCATGCTTGTTGAGCAGACGGATGCCTTCCATCACCTTTTGCCATGAGGGCAAGCCTTGCTGGTTTTGGCGATAATGGTCATGGTATTCTTGTGGACCATCGATAGAGATGCCCACAAGAAAACGGTTTTCCTTCAGAAACTCGCACCACTCGTCGGTGAGCAGTGTACCATTGGTCTGGATAACATTGTCTATCTGTCTTCCCCTGCCATATTTCCGCTGAAGCTCCAGTGCCTTCCCGTAATAGGAGATGGGTAGCAGAAGAGGCTCGCCTCCATGCCAGGTGAAGAGCACCTGCGGCATGGTTTGCATCTCGATATACTCCTTGGTGAAATGCTCCAACAGTTTTTCATCCATGAAGCCTTTTGGGGATAATTCCGCTTTTTCCAGATAGTAGCAGTACCTGCAGGCAAGGTTGCAGCTGGCTCCTGCCGGTTTCAGCATCACGTAGAGTGGTCTGGAGAAGGGGCGTGCGAAGTCTTGGTTGGACATATCTCTTCTTTACTTGTTGTCATCGGGGAGGGGCCAGTTGGGCGACGGCTTGCGTGCCGCTCTCATCTCCTTGTCGAATTGTTCTACCATCTCGGGGTGTTCCTTGGCGAGGTTGTGGCTCTCGGTGGGGTCTTCCTTGAGGTTGTATAACTCGAGGGGAGCGTTCTTCTTGATGGTTACGCACTTCCAGTCGCCCTTGCGGGCTGCACGCTGCTTGCCGGGAAATTCCCAGTACAAGAGGCGTGTGTCGGTATTTACGGGTTGGCCGTCCTGATAGGTCTGCTTGCCATAGAAGAGTGGCAGGATATTGATGCCGCTATATCCCTGCGGCAGTGCCTTTTCAGAACCGGTAAGGGCTGCGAAGGTGGGCATTACGTCAGGGAAGTAGATGATGTTGTCGAGTGTCTGCACCGGCACTTTATGGGGCTGGTTTACGATAAACGGCACTCGGATACCTCCCTCGTAGAGCTGTGCCTTGCGCCCACGGAAACCTGCGTTACAGTTGAAGAGTTTGAGAGGGGCTTGTACGGCTGCACCGTTGTCGGACGCAAAGATAACGAGGGTGTTCTCGCGGAGCTTCAGTTTGTCGAGTGTCTTCAGGAGTCTTCCGATGGCTGCATCCATATGGGTAACGAGCGAGGCGTATCGCTTGTCGTTCATGTCCCACGACTCGTCGTCGTACCAAGAGGTATTGTCGATGATGTATGGTTCGTGGGGCGCATCGAAGGCGAGGTAGAGGAAGAACGGATTGTGCCTGTTGCGCTTGATGAAGTCGATGGCATCATCGGTCGAGATGTCGGTATTGTGCTTCACGTGCTTGTCGTGCTCGTTCGCCTTGATGTGGATGAGCTGGTCGTTGTCGAAACGGTTGTATGGATAATAATAAGGTGAGTTGGACTCCACCGTGCTGATGAGCCAACCATGAAACTCGTCGAAACCTCTGTAGATGGGTGATGCCTTTGGGTCGTAACCGTCCAGGTGCCACTTGTTGACGAGGCATGTCTTGTAGCCCGCCGTCTTCAGGACGGTGGCGATGGTGGTATCGGTGGGTAGAATGTTGGCTCTTCTCACGATGGTGGTGTCGCCATTGGGATTAATCTTGTAACCGGTCAGGCCTCCTGCCGTGCAAGTATTGTCACGGATGGTGGTATTGCCCGTGTTCTTGCCAGTGATGAGCGAACAGCGGGAAGGAGAACTGATGCCCGATCCGGCATAGCTGTTGGTAAAACGGGTACCTGTCTCGGCGAGCTTGTCGATGTTAGGGGTCTTGATACACTGGCTCCCATAACATGAAAGGTCGCCCAAGCCGAGGTCGTCGGCCAAGATAAAGATGATGTTAGGCCGGTCGGGGGTAGCCTTCTGCTTGTCGGCAGCATGGCTAGGGGTGACTGCTTGACCTGGCAAGGCAACAGCCAATAAACCTGTACAGTAGAGTAGTTTGTTGTTCATGTCGTTTAGCTTTTAATTCTTTTAGGTCGATCTGTTACTCTATATCATATAGACCTCTGCAAAGTTAAACCAAAAAAGGGAGAATGCCAAATAAAAAACATTAAATTTTTACCTTGAAAACCACATTGTTTGGTTGACAAAACGTCTTTTCAAGTCTTGATATAACATTATTAAATATAGATATGTCAAAGAAATCCACTTTTACTTGATTTTTCTTGCTAAAAACTTTGTATTATCAATGAATATTTGTATCTTTGCAGCAACAGAATCCGCCACGCTTCCCATTTGAACAGCGAACCAGGGCGGGTCTTTTGCTTTTTATGGGTACATTAAGATTATACACTAA
>CAVDKC010000114.1:0-7860 GCA_963609615.1 Oribacterium sp. | reverse complement strand
CGCCAAAGCATCGCCTTTGTAAAGAAGTATCATGATTATAGGGAGGTGGCAAAGCGATATGAACAGTTGTATAGAAAAATATTAATGTGACAATAGAGAAAATATGATATTAAATAAGTACAAGCGCTTTATTGAATGCGTAACTACAACGAGATGCGTTAATCGTTGGACTGCGTTTTATACAGTGATATTAGTCGTATCGCTCATCTATAATAGTGTCTATACTTTTCAGTTTTATGACTTTTCCGATTTGTTTATCAACTATCAAGGTGGATTTGTACGTAGAGGCTTATTGGGGGAACTTTATCTGTGGCTGTTTCATCAAGGGGCAAATCCCATCTACGTGGCTTATGCTATGAGCTTGTTGGCATATTTGGTCATAGTCATATTTATGGTGCGCCAGTTTCACAAGCATGGTTATGCCTTGGCATTGCTGCCTGTATCTTTTTTGTTGGGTGGTGTTGGTATATTTGGTTTGGCGTTCTTTAGAAGAGACTTTATCGTCTTGTGTGTTTTCCTACTTATTGTCAGGTTATGGAGAATATTGCCTTTGGTGTGGTGGATAGTTTTAGCCAATGTTTTGGCTATGCTGGCTATTCTTTGTCATGAGCCGTTTGCATTTTGGTCAATGCCATTATTATTGCTTATCACCCATTTGCGTACCCATCATTGGGGGAAGTCTTTGGTGTGCTGGTTACCTTCGGCAATGGTCTTCTTATTGTGCCTTAGCCAGGCTGGTAATACGGATCAGTATCAGTTGATTCGTAAGAGTACGGAAGCATTCTTGGCTTATCCTAATGTGATAGACTTTCTGTCGTTTGACAAGGAATATGTCATGTTGTTTCATTTGCGCTATAACTTTTTGGATAGTGTTTATGGCGTACCTAATGTGATAGGTAGTGTGGTGAGCATATTGTTGGCTATATATATGGGTACGATGGCACAATCTGCATTTCAGGTTTCATCTGTTCGCTATCGGCAGGAGCAATTGTGTTATAGTGCTATGTTTTTAGGTTTGTTGGTATGTCTTATCCCGATGTTTACCATCTTGTCTACCGATTATACACGTACCATTATGTATGCTTCTTTGTCTTCTTATTTTGTATTGTTTACTCTGACAGAGAAAGAACGTATGCAGTTGGTTCCTCATTTTATTCAGAGGTATGTTGGAAGATTCTTGGATGTCTTGGAGCATATTCTGCCACCTACTCGTTCTAAAATATGCTTGTTGGTGCTAATGCTGGGGACAGTAGAGTGGACAGGACAGGGTACTTTTGGATTGTTGCGTAATTCAGAACTCGGAAATGCCTTGATGGTTATATATAAGGTAATGGCTAAACTATTGGAGTATATAATATAAGATATTATGGAACTAAAGAAGAATATCATCAAATTATCTAAGATATTGGGTACTCCTATTGTGGAGGAGTTTCCGTTTTATGCGATGTTCTTGTTGGCAATATCCATTATGCCGATAAGATTTATCCCTTCGCATATTCATTATTTGTATATAGACCGTCTGTACAATTTCTTCTTTATAGATTTTCCTAGGGCTGGTGCCATTGCTTATCTTTTTACTTTGCTTGTTTATTATTCTCGTAGCAGGTTATTGAGGGTAAGCAGTTATGTGTTGGCTTCTGTCTTGTTTACGGTCTGCTTGTTTTTACATTTGGTATTCCATAAGGTTCTGCAACCGGATATTCTAATCTTGATGGCTGAGACCAATAGTCAGGAATCTTCCGAGTTCTTCTCTTCGTTTGTTCTTTCCAAGGGAGGGATGTTGACCTTTTTCTTTTTGCTCATTTATGTGACAATAGTGTTGATGTTGGAACAAAAAAGAAAAGTCGTGGCATCTGCCTTAAGAAGTATACGATATAAGATATTGCTCCATTTATTGCTGTTTACTTTCATCGTATGTGGAGCGGTGCAGTTTAAGTTTTATCATACGATATGCTCTGTAGATACAGTAGATGACATGCCTGATGAATATGGTTGTTTTGATTCTGTTACGACACTGTTTTATTCTCTGTATTCCATTCATCTGGTGGATGTAGAGATGAAACATGCGGTATACGTTGTCAGTAATATGAAAGAGAAAGCTGTTTCGGCAGAGAGTGATTCTCTTAACGTAGTCTATGTGATAGGCGAGTCGTATATCAAGAGTCATGCTCAGATATATGGGTATTATTTGCCTACCACCCCATACTTGTTACAGGAATGGGAAAATGGTAATCTTTATGTGTTCGACCAAGTGGTAAGTCCGTTTAATCAGACTTCTACGACCATGAAGAATACATTTTGCTGTAATAGCTTGCGCAATCATGAGAAATGGTCGGATTATCCTTATTTCCCTGCCATCTTCAAGAAGGCGGGCTATCAAGTATATTTCTGGGATGTACAGAAGGATGACGGTATGCAAGCTATGTTTGAATTCTCATTAAACTCCTTTGTGTATGACAAGGAGTTGATGAAGGTTTCATATTCCCAAGTTAGCAAGAATTGCTTTCGGTACGATGAGCAGGCTGTGCAAGATTTTTCTAGAGAAGCTAAAGGCTTAGGAAAACATAATCTTGTGATGTTTCATCTGATGGGACAGCACGTGATGGCTGAGAGCCGTTATCCACATACCAAGCAGTTTGATAAATTCTCTTATAAGGACATCAGGAGCAAGCAACCTTATCTGGATGATGACAAAAGGCAGATGATTGCAGAATATGACAATGCCACTCGCTATAATGATTACGTGGTAAAGCATATCATAGATTTGTTTAGAGACAAGAATACGGTATTACTCTATTTCTCCGACCATGGGGAAGAGATATATGACTATAGGGATTCGTATGGGCGGGTAGACTTTGATGCCAAGACAAAGCATCTGGGATATAAGTATCAGTATGAGGTGCCCTTTATGATATGGTGTTCAGACAAGTATAAGCAGAAATACCCAGACATATTGAATGACATTCAAAAGGCTCTCCACAGACCTTTCCGTACTGATGACATTTGCCAAGTCTTGTTTCATATAGCACAACTTAATACTTCTTATAGACGAGAGAAATACGACTTGTTGAGTCCTGCTTATGTGCCTTTAAGACAGAGCATCCAGTAGGGATAACCATTTTTGGAAGATGGCAGTCTTAGCGTATTTGCTGGCCATGTCTTGTGCTTTTATGCCATAGTCATGGCGCATCTTTTCTGAGTTTATCATCCGAGAGATGCCGGTGATAAAGGCATCCTTGTCGTCTTGCTTGACAAGGATGCCATTGATGCCGTCCTGTATGATGTCACGTGCCCCATATTTAAAGTCGAAGGTTACGGATGGCAGACCGCAAGCTTGTGCTTCCAACAATACAATGCCTTGTCCTTCGTAATGTGAAGACATCACGTGAAGGCTATAGTTGGGATATATTTCCAACATATTTTCACCTCTTCCACATAGTTTTACTTGCTGATTCAGATGTAAAGAGGTTATTTGGTCTTGCAGTGCTTGGTGCAGCGAACCTTCTCCATAGATGTCCAGTTGCCAGTCTGGATATAGGCTTGCTATCTTTTGCCAGCATTCTATGAGACGGTCGAATCCTTTTGGGTTTTCTAATCTTCCTACAGCGATGGCTCTTCTTGTCCCATAGTTTTCCACATGTTTTTGGGGAGTGTTGATAAAATTTGGTATGATGCTGATGCTTTTTGTATGCTTATATTCCTTTGCATCACCTTGGGTTAGGCAAATCACTCGGTCTGCCACCTTTTCCATGGGATAGAATAATTGGTGATAGGGAGTGTATGAACGAGCACTGTGAGACTCGTATACTTTTTTGGCTTTTGTCTTGCAAAGGGGCAGGAGCAGTGCTCCCAGTGTCGTAGTAAAGAATATGACATTGGGATTGATTTGTTTGATGACTTTATTTAAGCGATAGGCTGCCAGTAAGAGTGTGTTTAAACGATAGAAAAGCTTGCTGATGGGATTGCTCGCTTTTGGGGCAAAGGGTACATGCAGCTGAATCAAGGTAATGCCCTTGTCTAGCGTATATTGCAGTGGACGGTTGTCTTCGTATACAGAGATGAGCGTAATCTGGTGATGGTATTGCTGGTAGAGCGTATTAGCCTTCATGGAGACGATTCTTTCTACGCCTCCATTTTCGGAATAGTCTTCTATGATGTATACGATGTTCATTGTTGTTTATAGTTTCTTTCTTTTGCTTAGTTTGATGAGATTTTTGATGGTAGACCATCTGAAGGCAATGCGCTGTAGTAGGGAGTATTTGCTTCCTTTTCCATTGCAAGAGTTTGCGGATATATGGCGACGGAAATAGATAAGCTGGTCATCGATGAATTTCACCTTATATTTATAGGCTGCTACATTGCCTATCCAAATATCATGCATCGCAATATCCTTAGGGAATGGCAAGGCGGCATCTTTTACCTTTTGGTTGAAAGCCATGCAGCAACCTGTGTACCCGTTCTTACCGATTAGGTTGTATACTTTCCCTTTTCGGATATGCATCATCCGATAGAGAGAGGAAGATATGGTCTTGAGGTTTTCATCTGTGACTTCGGCATCGCTGATAACACAGTCGAAGGACTGTAACCATTTGAGACATATTTTTACCTTATCTTCTTTCCATATGTCGTCTTGGTCTGCCAGGAATATATATTCACCTTTAACTTCCTTGAGCGCATATTCAAAGTTATAGGTAGGAGAGTGGCGGCGAGGACCATCAATGATTCTGATTCTGCTGTCGCCTAATTTTCTGATTGTCTGAAGAGTATTGTCTGTGGAGCCATCATCAGAGATGATAACCTCGTCATCGGGAGCAATCTGGCGCAAGATGGACAATAATTGCTCCTTGATATATTTCTCACCATTATAGGTGGCTATGCAAACACTTATCATCTTACAATAGCTATTTTGCAGACTGTACCTTTCTCTCCACTTTCGGTAGCGGTTTCTACCATATAGATGCCACTAACCACTTTCCTTCCTTTCAGGTCACAGCCATCCCAGGAGTAGCTGCCACCGGTACTTCTGCCTTGATTTACGAGTGTGCCATTGGAAGACACAATCTTTACATCAGCATTATTGCTGAGACCTACAATGTTGATACTGCCTGTATAGTCTGGTTTTACAGGGTTTGGGTAGGCATATACATTGTCTTTGGTCATTTCGTCGCTTGTCTCTGTCACATCGCTCATATAGGAGCAGAATCCCTTATCCGTTGCTATATATACCAAGCCATTTGGCATAATGATGATGTCATGAATGATATTGGATGGCAGAGGTGAGTTGTCTGTGGTGAAGTGGTACACCTCTGTATTACAGTCGTCGCTTATTACGTATATTCCGTTATTGTTGGTTCCCATCCATTTTCTGTTGCTTGCATCCACAGCTATGCAGCGTACTTCTACCCCCGAAAGTAAATAGTCTGCATAGTTGGTTCCGTCATTGCGTGGTACTTTGTGTTGTACGAATGTTGTAGAACCATTTGCAATGTTGGCTTTAGGTAGGTATATCGGACCAAGGGAGGTACCCAGCCAAATGTTGCCCTTCTTATCTTCAGTAGCATAGAGAAGATACCTAGGCGTTAGGGCAACATCATCCTCATTGATGAAACTAGGACCATAATGGGTGAGTTGGTCTGTGCTTGGGTCGAAAGCATAGAGCTTGCAACTTTCCCACCAATCATTGATAAACCACAGGCGGTTGTCGTAGCTAACATCAAAGAAGTTGATCATATTGCCATTGTAGTACCCATTCATTTCGTTATGGGTATATGATGTCCATTTATCGTTGCTTTGGGAATAGCACCATATAGGGTAGTCATAGTCTGTATTTGATGTACTGTTGAGTACCCAAAGATTGCCCTCTTTATCGTATTTGATACCTGTAATCAACAGATAGTTTTTGCTGTTGATACAGGATTGTAAAGGACTATTGTCTCTATTATATTGTTTTATAAATTTATTGTCTTGAAATTCGTAAAGACCACCTTTTGCACCGACCATTATGTGCCCTTCTTTCTTAGGGTCAAAATCGAGGCAAATGAGATCTACGTATCTGTTTTCTATTTGGTCAGTTGTAGGTTGCTCAAATTCTTGCCAAGTATTATTTTTCCATATATGTACTTCTCCAGTTCGATTTCCATCGCCTTCTTGCGACCAAGTACCAGCCACAGCATATATGCAACCATTATGTAAGTACAATTTTCGGAAATAGTTGGATGTTGGGCTATCAGGACGTATGCCTTCTACCTTATAAGTACGATTATCATTGGCATCCTTGGTATAATAGGTCAACTTGCCATCCGAAGTGGTTGTCCACCAATATTTTGTTGTAGAGTCGTATACATTTAGGGCATTCTCGTTATTGCTTACATAGTCTCCTATTCGAGTCCAATTTTTCTTATCAAGCAAGTTATCAGTCAACTTTCCTCGGTATAAGCCTGCACTTTCCGATGCCGCATAGATATAGTTGCCATCAATATACGAATAATTTACCCCAAAACCCAGCAAATAACTGTCGCTAATGCTACCATCCTTCACATTTAGCTTTAAAATGCCCAATCCTGTAGATAGATAAGTATATTGTCCATAATTGTATATATGGTTGATGGCTTTGTTGTCAGTGGTAGAATAATGATAAAAGTCAGAGATATTTTCTACCTTTTGGTCAAGGTCCAACACGTCTATGTTGGAATTGTCATATGTTATAATAAGTTTTTTGCAAGTTGCATTGTATTTGATATGACTAATACTTACATCAGACAGACAGTTAGTTTTATCATATACTTGAGTACTACCATCGGTAGTATTGTAAGAGAAAAGGGCACCAGATGCCAAGGCAAATGCCTTTTCCTTGGCAGGTGCAATCTCGGTGATGTTATAATAACTAGGATACATAGTCCATGTTCCTATCTGTGCCGAAAGCGTGGATAGGTACAAGAACAAAAAGGGGATAATAAATATATATACTTTCTTCATGTTGTTCTGCTTGTTTTATGTTATTATAATAATCCAGATTTGTAGTTTTTATTATATAATATAAATGTTAGTTGCAGAAATATTTTTTTCCTTTGATGATTTTTAAACCTTTATATGAGGCATTTACTTGTTGACCTTGCAGGTTGAATATATGCTCTTTTCCTATAGATTGGGTTGTTTCTATATTTCTGATAGATGTTGTTTTTGGGTATAATGCAGAGTCTAGATATTTTAGTCTTTGATGTATCCAGTCTGCGATATAATCCATTTCATCCTTGAAGCTCAAAGGGTATCCGCCGATGTCTGAGTCCTTGCTCCATCTCGCTTCTTCTCTTTGTGCCGCTCCACTGGCTTTTAGGAGCAGGTAATACTTTTGGTATCGTTCCACCAAGGCTTCTTCACTGAAGTAAGTCTGCCTTAGTTCCCAGTATCTGTCGTTTACTTTTTGGATATAGTTACCTACATTATAATCATATATGCGAGCATACAGGTTATGGTAATGTTTGATGTTTATGTCTGTTTCTGGTTGTACTGTCTCGGGATGCAATGGCTCACCACATTCGTAGTTTTGTCCCATGGTTGCATCGAAATCCCACACGGCTAAAGTTAGCTTATTGTCTTTTGGCTTGTCATATACAGCCCAGTACATGTTTTTTCCTCTGTTGTCAATGGCTTGTGTTATTTCCAGGAAGAGTTGGTAATCCATCACTACCGGTAGGTCAAAATATCTGGAAACTTGCTCTTTAAAGGTCTGTTCGTCGCTGTTGGCAACAAAGTCAATGGCTTTGTATAGTGTACTATAGTCTGTTGGGTTCACATCATCCATGTCAGGATATTTTGTTTCGAAGCAATGCCAGGTTTCTTGGCTATTATCGTAATCATTTT
>CAVDKC010000113.1:0-7894 GCA_963609615.1 Oribacterium sp. | reverse complement strand
AATTTGTTATTGACATGTTCGTCTATCGGAATAACATCATTGGTGCATGGTGCTTCTTTCTTTTAATTTTAATTGTTATCCTTATGGTATGCCGGGGGCAGTGGCAGAGCCATGGCACCTCTTATCGGATGCAAAAATACAAAATATATTTGAATCTTCCAAGAAGTGACCCGAAAATTATTGCTCTTTATTAGCTTGTTACCGCCAGAAAGTGAGAGCCAGACTTTAGCATGTGCCCTATCCCTTGCCCTCCTACGCCCTAACGAATGCCGCCAATCGCTATAGCGACCAAGCCTCATCGCCCTATCGACCTATCCCTATCGCTAATAGCGATGCGACCGCACAACAGTTGGGCGACGAGCGCACAACACGTGTTGTGCATCCGCACATCAGCTGTTATGAAAGCGCACAACGGCTGTTGTGCGGTAACAGCATAGTATATTATTTGCCTTTTTATTAGTGTATATCAAAATAATTATTTACCTTTGCATCGCCTACCTAAACTATTGGTAGGCAGCAAGGGCATAGGTTCTTGCTAACCTAAAAAAACAATAACAGAATGGCTATCAAATACGAAATACATTATCTGCCCAATGCTGGAGGCAACGACGAGACACGCAGATTCGCCCACCTCTTTGAGGAACCTGCCATGACCGACAAGCAAATGATAGAGCGTATCGCCAAGCACAGCTGCCTGGGAGAAGGCGAAGTTTCGGCCGTGCTGATGCGGCTCCGTGACATCATCGAGGAAGACTTGCAGGAAGGCAGACGGGTCAACATCCCCGAAGTGGGCTACCTGTCGCTCTCTGCCGACCTGGACATGGACGAGCAAAAGCCTGACAGCAAGGTGCGAGCCGACTATGTGAGTGTAAAGAGCATCAAGTTTCGCCCCAATGCCGACCTACTGAAACTGGTGAAGCGAAGAACCCATTTCGAGAAATCGGCCTACACCTCCCGCTCCTATCCTTTCTCCGAAGAACTGCTCAAGGAGAAAATCAAGGAGTATCTGAAGACGAACCGTACCATCAACCGCCGCACCTTGGAATTCGAGTTCCATATCCGCAGGCAGACGGCTCTCAACTGGCTGAAAAAGCTAGTGGATTCGGGCTTCCTCGTGAGGGAAGGTTCCCGCACTGCCCCCGTCTACTTCCTGAAGGAGGAAGAATAAGAAAAAGTTCTCAAGCACGCTAAACGACGATTCCACTTTCTTTACGGGCCATCAGATGTCCGTATGTGTCGAATGCTTCGGTGGCAATACGGTTGTAATAGTCCATATAGATGCCTTCCAGTGCGGCAATGATGCGGGTAGAGGCATGGTTCTCCCACATGCGGAACTCCACGTCGTCCTCATAGTCATGGGCAAAGGCTGTAAGCTTACCCATGTCAAAACTGTCGCTCGCCACACCCACCATCTCCCGCTCGGCCTCTGTGGCATTGCAGAGTTGCTCTACATGGGTAGGTACCATCATGCAGGGCTTGCCCATGTACAGGGCCTCGCATACGCTCTCAAATCCGGCCGTAGTGGCAAAAGCCTTGCAGCCCGCCATCATACGGACGAACTTCTCGTCACTGAGCTTGTGGAACACAAGATTCTCATCTACCTTCGTCTCTTCTGCCACACCCTTCTTGTCCCAAAAGAAATGGAGCTTGACATGGGGATGCTTCTCGTGCCATGCCACCACATCCTGATAAAAACCGGCATTGAGAATATAGCCCAGGATATAGTCGCCATGATGGCGAACCACGTGCTTGATGTCCTGGCGAAGCAGCGGAGGTACTATCTTGATGCGCTGCTCTGGGTCTTCCCGTTGGTCTCTGATAGACAAGGCCAGCTTACCGGTGGCTCCCATACAGGTGGCTTGGGTAAACAGGCGCAGCAATTTTTCCTGGTACGGAAACATTCCCGGCATCTGGAAGGAAGGATGAAGGAAGAGGTACTGGTGGCCGATGCAAACCTCTGGCACGCCAAGGCGGAACAAGGAATAGGTGAGTCCGCACAATATCTCATAGAAATTGACTATCATCTCTGCCCCACTCTCCTTCGCATGGCGGCGTATCAAGAGCATGCTGTTGAGATAAGAAGGCAACAGGAAAGCGTTGTAGGCTATAGACTTGGACAGACCAAACTTGCGGTTCTCCCTGGACGGCACAAAATTAGGACTGTCGAACAGGGTAACTGGCATGCCCACCTTGTCCTGAAAGAATCCAGGTATCTCACGGTTCTTGCTTTTACCTACCATCACATCTACTACTTCATGACCGCTATTCTGAAGCATTTCCTTCAAAGCCAAAGCCTGGGTAAGATGGCCTCTACCCTCGCCTTGTATTACAAACATTACTTTCATATCTCTTGTCTTAAATCATATAACATCTTCATTAATTTGCGTGCAAAGTTATACGATTCATATTGCAAAGACGTGATAGAAAGATGAAGAAACCGTGAACATCCATCACTTTTTTGTCATTCCGTATTCCTTACCTGCTGCGGTGTCTGCCCTGTATGCTTTTTGAAATAGCGGCAGAAGAAACTTACGTCGGTAAAGTGATACTCCCAGGCTATCTCCTTGACGCTTTGCGTGCTGCGGTTGAGCTGCATCTTCAGTTGCAGGATAACGTACTGGTCGATGATGGTCTTGGGGGTATGCCCGGTTACCTGCCGCACGATATTGGTGAGATACTTCGAGGAGATGTTCATCAGCCCGGCATAATAGTTTACATCGCGCGACTGCTTGTAGTCGCGCTCCATCAGCATCATAAAGCGATTAAAAAGTTCACGGATGCGATACGATTTCACCTCGTCGGGGCGATACTGCGGATTGCGCTGCAGATATTCGTGGAAGCCGATAAAGAATGCCTTGAGCTGGCAGAACACCAGCTGGGAGATGCAGGTACACTCCGACTGGGAGAAATATACCTTGAGCAGGGCAAACATACAGTTGATGATATGGGTTACTACAGGCGTGTCTTGCCTGCAGCGGTCTTCGCGGAGAGAGCTGTATACAGTCTGCTCCAGCTGCAGGCTAGCCTCGCGGAGGAGCGAGGGGTTGTACTTCAGCATCTCTACCTGGAATAGAGAAGAATGGAGGGGTTTCAGCTCCACCACATCATTGGGGAAGAGGGTAATCACCGCTCCCTCATACAGTTCCCAATCCTTATAGTTTACGTTCAGCGTAGCCCTACCCTGACGGCAAATCAATATCGCCCCGTAAGTCAACACTTGCGGCCCGTCCTGCCATTCCCTCAAATCGGAAGTAAAGAGGCTGGCTTCCTGATAACTGCTCAGTTCTGATAATTCCATTATTCACCTTATTATATATATATATGTATAAGGGAAGCACTCTATAAGATGTCTTTTCCCTTTTAGGTTGCAAAAGTACGCAATAAATGTGAGATAAGCGAACATTTGTTCCCTAAAAGTCCATGCCCTGCGAAATATTTAAAACAAAGGTATGCAAAAATCGCCGTACCTTTGCACCCGATATTCTAAGCGAGGGCCACTTACAGGGGTAGCCCCCATATTAAAAAAATAGGTATATATTCTAAAGATAAAATAATGACAAAGAAAATCTTATGGGTTAGTCTCCTGCTGTCGGGAGGCTCGACTTGGGCTTTGGCCCTACCGCTAAACGAAGGGACACGTCCTGCCAGCGTTCCTTCCCGAGAGACGAAAGAGGCGGGCACATCCACTGCACAAAAGCAGCCGATGACCATCGCCCAACTCTTCGAAAAGATAGAGGATAACAACCAGGCTCTGCGCTCTGTAAAAACGGGAGTGGAAGCTGCCAACCTAGGCATAGAGACGGCCAAGAGCCAGCGATTGCCCGACCTAGACGCCTCCCTCTCCCTCAGTTACATAGGCAATGTGCTGCTCACCGACCGCGACTTCGGCAATGTGCGTGGCGAGAGCTCGCCTCACTACGGCAACACCTTTACCTTCCAGGCACAGCAGGTGGTCTATGCGGGAGGTGCCATCAATGCGGGCATCCGCCTTGCCGAACTGGGCAAGCAACAGGCTGAAGTGGGCGTAAAAATCACACGCCAGCAAGCCCGCTTCATCGCCCTGGGCCAGTATCTCGACCTCTTTAAGATAGACAATCAGATACAGGTGTACGAGAAGAACATCGCCCTGACCAGGCAGCTCATCGCCGACATCCATGAGAAGCAGAAGCAAGGCATGGCTCTTAAGAACGACATCACCCGGTACGAACTGCAGATGGAATCGCTCAAGCTCGGGCTAACAGCCCTTCATAACAACCGGAGCATCCTAAACCATCAGCTCTGCAATACGCTCGGCATGGATACCAACGTACAGATAGCCCCAGATGCCGCCATTATCAGTAAGGTATACGGCAAGGACGGCGAGGCTTATTGGCAGAAGGCCAGCACACTGAGTTCGCCGCTATTGGAACAGAGTTCGAACGCCGTTAGAATAGCCGAACAAAAGGAGAAGATAGCCAAGAGCGACATGCTGCCCAAAGTGGCTCTCGTGGCCGCCGACAACTTCGACGGGCCTATCACCTTCGAACTTCCTCCTATCGACCAGAACCTCAACATCTGGTATGTAGGCGTGGGCGTAAAATACAGCCTCAGCTCTCTCTTCAAGAGCAACAAGCGCATCAAGCAAGCTGCCGTGGAGACCCGCCAGGCCAAGGAGGAGCATGCCGTGAAGATGGAGCAGCTCAACAACCAGGTGCAGGCTGCCTACGTGCAGTATCAGCAAACCTACGTGGAGCTGGAGACGCAACAGAAGAGCGTGGAGCTGGCCCACCAGAACTATGAGGTGATGAATGCCCGCTATCTTAGTCAGCTAGCCTTGGTAACAGACATGGTGGATGCCTCTAACCTCAGCCTCAACGCCGAACTGAAAGAGGTGGATGCACGCATCAACATCGTCTATGCCTACTACAAGATGAAGTACGTGGCAGGAGAGATTTAACTTTTAACTTGTAACTTTTAACTTGTAACTTTTAACTTGTAACTTTTAACTTGTAACTTTTAACATTACACAATATGAACAAGAAGATTATCAAGAGATTATATAATGTAGTGGTGATACTGCTCCTCGCAGGAGCTGTGGTTTGGGCTTTCAGCCATTTCGTACACGGAAGCGGCGTGGAATATACCGACGATGCACAGGTGTGCCGCCACATCACCCCTATCAATACCCGCGTACAGGGATTTATCAAGGAGATACGTTTCTCCGACTTCCAGCATGTCAAGAAGGGCGATACGCTGGTTATCATCGAGGATGCCGAGTATCGCCTGCATGTAGCCCAGGCAGAGGCAGGGCTGAGAGGTTCTAAGTCTAGTTCTTCAGTAGTAACGGCCAGTATGGGCACTACGGCAAGCAATGTGCAGACGGCCTCGGCGGGCATCGAGGAGGCTCGCGTAAATATGATAAACGCCAAGCAAGACTTCGACCGTTTTGCCGCCTTGATGAAGAAAGACGCTGTAACCAAGCAACAGTACGACAACGCCTATGCCCGATACCTGAGTGCCAAGGCACGCTATGAGCAGGCCAGCAGTCAGCGACAGAGTGCCGCTTCGGTGAAGGATGTGCAGACCCAGCAGCTCGGTGGTTCCCGTGCCGGCGAGAGTGTATCGCAGGCGCAGCTCAACCTGGCCCGTCTGAATCTCTCATACACCGTCATCGTGGCAACCTGCGACGGCGTAATGGGCAGAAAAGACATTCATGAAGGACAACTCGTACAGCCAGGACAGATGCTAGCCCGTATCGTAGACGACAACGACGTCTGGGTAGTGGCCAACTATCGCGAAACACAGATGGACGGCATCACCGTGGGCAAGAACGTAGACTTCACTGCCGATGCCATCCCCGATGTCGTATTCCACGGCAAGGTACAGGCTCTCTCTGCTGCAGCAGGTTCGGCCTACTCGATGATACCGGTAGACAATGCCACGGGCAACTTCGTAAAGGTAGAGCAGCGTGTGCCTGTGCGCATCACCCTCACCAAAGACAACGCCCCCAAGCAAGTGGCTCTGCTCCGCGCCGGTCTCAATGTGGAAACGAAAGTGAGGCTGAAGTAAATCATAAATTGTAAATTCTAAATTATAAAGAATGCCCGGACCTCCTATGTTACAGGGACCCTTCCGTGTCCCTTCCTTCAATAGTTACGTGCCTCGCCGGCTGCACCCCTGGCTGTACCTCCTCTTCGCCTTCATCTTCTTGATGTCGAGCGGAATATATGGCGGAGCCATGAGCCAGGTGATGGGCCAGTACAGCCTGATGAGAGAAGACGTGCTCATGATTATCATGTTCAACGTGGTGGGCGTGGCTATGCCATTCCCCTTCCTCTTCAAGATGAAGTTCCACTTTACCAATCGCCAGCTCATACTCAATGCGGCATTGGTGGTGGCTGCGTGCAACTTCCTCATCATGTGGACCGACTCCGTGCCCGTGATGTGCATCCTCGCCTACATCGCAGGATTTTTCAAGCTCTGCGGTACATTCGAGTGTATGAGTACCATCCAGCTATGGATGACGCCGAAGCGAGACTTTACCATCTTCTTCCCCCTGCTCTACTGCATGGTATTGGGCAACATGTCGCTCTCGCCTTGGGTTACAGAGCACCTCATATACATCTTCCAGGATTGGCGCATCATCAACTGGCTGGAGACGGGAGCACTGCTCTTGGTGGCTCTCATCGTCTATATTACCACCCACGACTTCCGCTTCATGAAGCCCCTGCCATTTATCAGCGTAGATTACCCCGGTTGCCTCTTGTGGTCGGCAGTGTCGCTGGAGTTTATATTCTTCTTCAATTACGGCGAGCATTACAACTGGCTCGACAGCCGTATCATGCAGGCAGACCTTCTGCTCTTCGCCGTAACGCTCTACTTCTGCATCCAGCGCATGCGCCACATACGCCATCCATACATCGCCCCGGCGGCATGGAAGTACAAGCGGCTCATACCGCTGATGATACTCTTCGCCTTCGTCGAGTTTATGGGCAGTACACCTAAGGTACTGCAGACCGCATTTACGGGTGGCGTGCTGCACTTCGGCACCTTCACCACCAATGTGCTCAACTTCGTGGAGTGGACCGGAGCCATCGCAGGTTGCCTCTTCTGCCTCTTCTGGTGCAAGGTGCTGCAGCAGAAATACACTCGTCTGCTTACCCTGGGCGTTGCGTCGATGACGGCCTATATCGTGATGATGTACTTCCTCATCGACCCGGGCTTGCCATTAGAAGCCCTGTATCTGCCCACCTTCCTCCGTTCCTTCGGCAATGCTATCTTCTTCTGCATGCTTACCATATACCTGGAGGAACTGATGCCCTTCGAGCATTTCTTCATGGGCTTCACGATGGTGGGCCTGATACGCAACGGCCCCGTCTCTACGATGTGCTCAGGTCTGTACGGTTTCGCCCTGCGCCACCAGATGGCAGACAATATGGCCCGCGGCTTGCCCTACGACGCCACCAATCTGCTGATGATAAGCATCCGCCAGCTCTATGGCATCACCTGCCTCATCGCCATCGCCGTACTACTCATCTTCCTGCTCTGGGACATCCAGCCCGTGCGCAGTACCCTAAAGAAGATGCCTGCATGGAACTTCGTGGGAAAGATGATGAAAAGGAAGTAAACGCCCATAAACACTAAGGATTTCAGCGTAAAGGTGAAGGGTGAAGGGATGTTGACGAAAATATTTTTTACTTTTTCTACTTCCTTTTCATAAAAAAACCGTATCTTTGCCCTCGATTTCAACAACAAGAAACATATATGAACGAATTCCTGCCACAACTCAAGAAGCTCCAGCCCCTCTCTGCCGCCAAGGGCAGCAAGACGATGACGGGGAAAGAAATCTTCTTCATGGTTAAAAGAGGGGAAAACGATGCCTTCATCGTGCCCGTAGACAAGAAACTGAAGCCCG
>CAVDKC010000112.1:0-8150 GCA_963609615.1 Oribacterium sp. | reverse complement strand
TTCCTAAGGAAAATGCAGACGAGGCTATGGACTGCGCTACATGTATCGGTTGCGGCGCTTGTGTAGCAGCTTGTAAGAATGGTTCTGCCATGCTCTTCGTCAGCTCAAAGGTTAGCCAGTTGGCACTTCTCCCACAGGGTCGTGTAGAGGCTGCTAGCCGTGCTAAGAAGATGATTGCACGCATGGATGAGTTGGGCTTCGGTAACTGTACAAACACTCGTGCCTGCGAGGCTGTTTGTCCTAAGAACGAGAGCATCGCCAATATCGCCCGCTTGAACCGTGAGTTCTTGAAGGCTAAGTTGGCAGACTAATCTCTGCTGATAAGATAAAGTAAATGAAAAATGGGTGAAGAAGCCTTTTGATGGGCGTTCTTCACCCATTTTTCTTGTCTTTTGCCCAAGGCTTGGCCTATGAATGCCCTGCCTTGGGCAGTCGATGAACAACCCTTGGGCAAAATATGGGCATTCTATTCGTGAAATCAGTGTATGTAGTTTCGTGACTTCCATTGAAAGCTTTTATAAAGCCAGAATGATACTTCTTGTGATACTTCTATGATACTTCTTTGCTCATTTTTGGAGAAGTATCATTCTTTGTAATACATTGTGTATAAGTAATATATGTCGATTTTTATAGGCAATAATGATACTTTGATACTTTTTCTTCGAAAAATAATTCTACGTATGCGTGCTAAAGACCTCTTCGATTGATGTGCTTGCCTAGCTAAGATAGGTAAAAAGAACCTTTTCTTTACCTTCCATGAAAAATAATCAGCAAAAACGATACAAGTAATCAATAAATTCATTATCTTTGCAAATGATAAGGATAAAACACAAAAAGTATGGAAAAGGAATTAAAAACAAATGTAACAATGGATAGAGCACAAAAGAGGGTAAACCCAACTTTTGAGGCTTTGGTAAGATTAAGAGGTGCAATGCATACAAACGACCCAAAATTTACTTGGGTACGATAATGAGATATATGCTTGATACCTGTGCATTCATTGATGCCGCGACAGATTACGAATTGTTGGGGCAGGATGTTTGTGCATTGATGGAGGATTACGATAATCAATTTTGTATCAGTATTGAGACTGTAAAAGAGATAATATTGAAATACAAAGCTCGTAATCTTTGGAATGATATTTGGCCAACGGCAGAAAGTATCATAGATTCTATAACGGGAGACTATCGTTTTACTGTTCTTCCTATGAACGAAACACAATTACGTACTTATGCCAACCTTCAATTGAATGAAGCAGAAGGTCATAAGGACCCAAGTGACCATTTGATTATTTCCCATGCTATAACCAATCATATACCATTGATTTCTCGTGATAGAAAGTTTTGGTTCTACAAGAATCAAGGGCTAGACTTGATTTATTATGGTAGAAAATGAAGATTAAAAGAATTTGGTTAGCTGACAAACGTATTTCTTCCATAACATTAGGAGACTAACGTTTCGGAATGTCATCGGAGAGGTGTTGTTTATCGTTTGAGGTCGCAAATTGTGACCTCAAACAGTGGGCGTGGTGGCGTAAGGTATATGCCTTATGCTTTCACCGAGCAAGGGGTAGCAATGCTTAGTGGTGTATTGAAATCATCAACGGCTGTTGAGGTAAATATCCAAATCATGCGAGCTTTTGTTTCCATGCGTCATTTTATGGTAAATAACGCAGCCATCTTCCAACGATTGGAAACTATTGAGTTTAATCAGTTGGAGTCTAATAAGGTGCAGGCGAAGATTCTTGCACACCAAGAAATTCAAGACCATCGTATCGATGAACTTTTCCGCCGTTTGGATGAGGGGAATGTTCAGCCGAAGCAAGGAATCTTCTTTGACAACCAAATCTATGATGCTTATTCCTTTGTATCGGAACTCGTAAAGAGTGCCAAGCATCGCATTATCCTCATAGATAATTACGTGGACGAATCAGTCTTGACTCTGTTTGATAAGCGAGGAGAGAATGTTTCCGCTGCTATCTATACTCAGCAGATTAGCCGCCAGCTCCGTCTTGACATCGACCGTCATAATAGCCAGTATCCTCCGATAGAAATATCCGTGTTTCGCCGTTCCCACGACCGTTTTCTTTGCATAGATGATACTGTATACCACGTTGGCGCATCCATCAAGGATTTAGGCAAGAAGTGGTTTGCTTTCTCCAAGATGGAGGATTTCAAACCAGAAGAACTTGTGGCTAGAATTAATGGAGTGTCTTGATAATCCTTTTTTGTTTTAAAAGGTTAAAAACTAAAGGAAAAACAAGGAATTATTTGTGAAAACCTCAAAAAGGTGTAATTTTGCAAGATGGAAAATCTCGAAAACGTGTAAAAAAGACGTTTTGAAAACCCCGAAAACGTGTAAACTTATAATTGCTTGAAAGGAAAAATTCAGCAACTATGGGGAAAAATGTAAGTGAGATGGACGAGGAGGTAAAACAATAATAATAACAAAACAAAAATATAAAATTATGGCAAAGAAGAAAAAGGGAATAAGTGATCCTTTTATGCAGGCTCTTGACGAAATGTTGAGCGGACTCTTACCAGAGCAGCAGATGCAATTGATGGACAATATGGATGCCTTGATGAACTCTGGCAAGAGTTTGCAAGATATGCAGGAGGAAATGTACACCTATCAGTGTCCTGATTATGGCGAGATGGTAAAGCCATTGGCGGATTACCTTCTGCCCGTGTTGGAGGCAAATAAACCAAGCGAAGCATTGGCTGCATACGACAAGGCACATGAGGCGTTGGAAAAACTTTCTCATCAAGAGCAGGAGGATGCCGTTCGAAATCTCTTCATTCAGATTCTCGCTGACGGACAATCTCGTGATTTCGCCCACGAGATGGATACCAGTGCCGTGCCATTGATTGCCATATTCCTGCTTGTGGATGAATTCCAGCTGATGGGGCTCTTCGATGTAATCCTCGAAACCTTGAAGCAGAATCCTAGCTTCTTTGCCTTCTACTATATCGGATTTGAGGATGCTGCCACCTTGATGCTGGCACATGTCGGAAAGGAGCATCTTGAGGAATTGAAGGAGATGATGAAGACGGATGGCTTTGTTACGGATGTTTACCCTATCATCCTCAATGCCGTTATTCAGATGGCGGTGGAGAATCCTTTCTGTCGTTTACAGGTATTGGCATGGGTGTCGGATGTACTCAAGTCGTGTATAGATGAGACGATACCAGCGATGGCGATGGATTGGGTGGTGAAGTCGCTTGCCCAAATCAAGGCTGTCGACTTGCTGCCTCTTATCAAGGACATTTATAAGAAGTACAAAGTTCCTGCAGTAGAAATCAAGAGTGGTATCAAGGGAGTAACCAAGCTACTCACCAAGGGTACTGACGAGCAAATCGTAGATTTTCTGGACTTCAAGGAACTTCTTGGGATGTTGGCGATGGGAGAGGCCGATGACTTTATGTTTGGAGATGCCGAAAACGTGGGTGATTGGCATGGTGATTGGCTGGATGGTCCTTGGGAGGGCGAAGATGATGATGAGCGAGATGCTGATGCCCTGTTCTATAAAGAATGTGGGCTTAAGCCTGGCAATCCAAAAGCTAAACCTGCAAAGAAGGGTAAGCAGAAGTATGCCTTGACGCTGGATGTTGCGCTGAAAGGTTCGCCACGTAAGGTTTATCGCCAGTTGGTAGTGCCTTCTGACTTAACATTGAACCATCTGGGAGAGATACTTGTCTATGCCGTAGGATGGGATGGCTATCATCTCAACCAATTCATTGACGGAAAGAATTATTATACTATTCCGCAAGATGACGGTTGGGATACGCCTGATGAAAGAGATGCTCGCTCTTGTACGATAGGCAGCCTGTTGCGTAGAGTAAAGGGCAAAATCAAGTGGGAGTATGACTTTGGTGACAGTTGGATTCACGAGATTACCCTTGTAGAGAAACAGGCTGTTGGTGAGCAGGAGTCTGTAAAGATACAATTATTGAAAGGAACAGGTGCTTGCCCTCCTGAGGATTGTGGCGGCGTTTATGGTTATCGCCATCTGCTCAATGTGCTCAAAGATCCTGATGATGAGGAATATGAGGATATGGTGGGTTGGCTTGGAGGTAGCTTTGACCCAAAGAGTTTCAACTTGAGTGCTGCAAAGGCTAGAGTTGAGGGATATGCTAGACGAATAAAAAAGTGACTAAAGTAAGTGAAGAGTGAAGAGTGAAGAGTGAAGAGTGAAGAACGAAGAGTGAAGAACGAAGAGTGAAGAGTGAAGAACGAAGAAACAATGTTCACCGTACGAAGTGAAAGGTAATTCAAATGTTTTGCAGGCGATAATAGAATGAAGAATCAAGCGACCAAAGACTTTATTCGCGAGCATCAGGAGCATGATGTTCGCCAGTTGGCTTTCCTCGGGAGCAAGCACCCAGAGGTGGACTTGCCTTTCGCCCTAGACCAGATTCGGGGGCGAAAGATGGCGTGTGCCAAGTTGCCCCGTTGGGCGAGCATCGAGGGCATTGTCTATCCTCCCCATATATCGATGGAGCAATGCTCGTCGGAGCAGACGGCTCTCTACAAGGCGGAATTGGCGGCAAGGCTGCTAGGTTTGCCCTCTTGGGCTGCACAAAACCAAGAACAACCCTCAAATAGTGAGATTTCTAAAATTTGCGGATTTCCGGTCAAGGACTCAGTTGCTCCAAAATTTGCCAAAAATGAAGCTGCTTCCGAAAATGAACAGATATTAACAGTTTCTTGTAAAAATGTTAATGAAATAAAATGGAGAGGGGGAGAAGAAGAAAAACAGGAAGAAATAGAGTTCGTAGACTTGACTGGAGGCTTCGGAGTCGATTTCTCTTACATCGCAGAACGATTGGGAGTGAAGTCGATGTATGTGGAGCGACAGGCGCATCTTTGTGAGGCGGCGAAAGAGAACTTCATGCGCCTAGGCTTGAAGAATGTGGAAGTGAAGAATGGGGATGGAATAGAAGTCTTGTGCTCCTTTCCCAATAAAGACGTTTCTTCCCTCAAGCTCATTTTCATCGACCCTGCCCGGCGTGACGATGCAGGCAACAAGGTGGTGTCTCTGCAGGATTGCACCCCTGACGTAACCCTTCTGCAAGACGAGATGCTGTCGAAAGCCGACTTTGTCATCATCAAACTCTCTCCGATGCTCGACTGGCACCGTGCTGTGAGCGAACTGAAGCACGTGAGAGAGGTTCATATCGTCTCTACGGGGAATGAGTGCAAGGAACTCTTGCTCGTGCTCTCTGCAAGAGGAGAGACAGCTACAGAGGCTTTCGAAAGAATGAAGGAAGAAGAGGCAGGAGAGGAAGATGCTGAAGCATTGCAGGTATATTGCATCAACGACCATCAGCATTTTGTGTTCGAAGCGCCCCATGAGGCTCACGTCAGCATAGTGCAGCAAGAGGAACTAGTCACTTTAAAGGATAGTATTGAGGATAGATTAAAGTGCAGCCTAAAGGACGGTCAACGGAATCACCTCATGAACTTACCCTACGGTTATCTTTATGAGCCGAATGCCTCTTTGATGAAAGCAGGGTGCTTTGGTGCTATTTCCGAGCGTTATGGAGTAAAAATGCTGGCACATAACTCGCATCTCTTTGTGAGTGAAGAGCAAGTGGAAGGCTTCCCAGGCCGTTCGTTCCGCATCAAGGCGATTTCTACCTTTAACAAGAAGGAACTGAAGCGACAGTTGGCTGGCATTACCAAGGCGAATATCGCCACTCGCAACTTTCCGCTCTCTGTGGCAGAACTGAGAAAACGGCTCAAGCTGAAGGATGGGGGAGACACTTATATCTTCGCCACCACCCTGAGCGATGAGAGCCATGTGCTGCTAATAGCCGGCAAAATGCCTGTTGGTAGCCACAGCAGTGCAGGTGGCTCATGATAAAAAAATAACAGCCAGGGCAATAAGTGTATTGCCCTGGCGTTCCTAATATAAAGAAACAAACTAAAAACAAAAACAAATGAAACTAAAAACAAAGATTCTTTCGCTCTTGCTCCTCTTGGCGATGAGCGTGCAAGTGCAATCTGTACAGGCAGAAAATTATCCTTATCGTAGCGACTATCTCTGGATGACCATCCCTGACCACACCGACTGGCTCTATCAGGCAGGCGAGCAAGCCAAGGTAGAGGTTACCTTCTGCAAGTACGGCATTCCCCGTGACGGCGAGGTGAACTATGAGATAGGCAACGACATGCTGCCTGCCGACAAGAAGGGCAGCTTTAGGCTGAAGAACGGTCGTGCCGTGGTAAACATGGGTACCCGCAAGACTCCTGGCTTCCGAGACATGCGCCTCTCTGTAAAGGTGGACGGGCAGACCTACGTGCACCACATCAAGGTGGGATATTCGGTGGATAAGATTCAGCCTTACACCCAGGAGCCAAAGGATTTTGACAGCTTCTGGCAGAAGAACCTCGACGAACTGAAGAACGTTCCGATGACCTATACCAAGGAACTGGCCCCGGAGTATTGCACCGACAAGATAGACTGCTACCTCATCAAGCTCCAGATAGACAGGATGAAGCATTCTATGTACGGCTATCTGTTCTACCCCAAGAATGCCAAGCAGGGCAGTCATCCTGTGGTGCTCTGTCCGCCGGGCGCAGGTATCAAGACCATCAAGGAACCTTTGCGCAACAAGTTTTATGCCGAGAATGGATTTATCCGTTTGGAGATAGAGATTCACGGTTTAGACCCACGCATCCCTACAGCTACTTTCGAGGAGATGAGCAGGGCTTTCAACGATGCTAACGGCGGTTATCTGGCCAATGGCCTACAGGAGAAAGACCGCTACTATATGAAGCACGTGTACTGCGGACTGGTGCGCTGCATCGACTTCCTTACCTCTCTGCCAGAGTGGGATGGCAAGAATGTGGCAGTGCAGGGCGGTAGCCAGGGTGGAGCCTTGGCGATTATAGCAGCAGGTCTCGACAAGCGAGTTACCCAGTGCGTGGCTAACCATCCTGCCCTCAGCGACATGGCAGGCTATGCGGAGAATGGCCGTACTGGCGGTTATCCTCACTTCAACAAACAGCCGGAGATTTTGGCCAACAAGGATTGCTTGGCGAACATGGCTTACTACGATGTGGTGAACTTCGCCCGTAAGGTGACGGCTCCTACCTACCTTACCTGGGGCTACAATGACGTAACCTGTCCTCCTACTACCAGCTACGCCGTTTGGAACACCCTAAAGTGTGAGAAGGAGAGCCTGCTCACCCCCATCAACGAGCACTGGACTACCGAAGCCACCAACAAGAACCAAATGGAGTGGATCAAGGCCCATCTCGTAAAGTGATTTTGCTTGCCGTCAGAAAAGGTTTTTCTGATGTAAAGATGCCTCGTAAGTTCTTTAGACTTACGAGGCATCAAGAGGTGTTTAGTGAACATGTTGATTGACAGATTCTATTAATGCTTCTGTGTTGTTACAGCTGGCAACATAGCATTTCCCGTCTTTCGTTTTTACATAAAATGCCTTTTTGCCATTGTTGGCATATGCTTTATATTTGCCGCAATCATCTCCTTTAAATATTCCGATGTATCCAAATAGTCCACCGATAGCAAATAGCCTGATGTCTTTTACAATCGGTGTCTTACGTTTTATTTCTGTAATATGCTTTATGGGAATATGTATAGAGCCACATAGCTTGTGGAGGATAAGGGCATCGTCTTTGAATTCGACATAGCGAATTTGATGACAGAAGCTGTGGATGATGGTTGCGCAAACAATTAGAAATGCACAGCAAATAATCCAAAATGTTCCCGAGAACTTTGGTATATATGATAATTGATGTACCATATAACCTAATGCTGCAATCAGAATAACCATAAACAGGATGGTGGAGATTAGCAGTTGCTTTGAATATGAAGAAGGGTAAACCATAATATTGAAAAATTAAATTAACATATTTCCTTTTAAGAACTCTGAGATTTGTTTCTCTGAGTGTTTTGCTAATGCTGGTGAATTTAAATTGGATAATTTCATGATGTGCAACTTTTAAATTGTGTAAATATATTGTTAGGTAGATTTGAATTTGCTGCAAATATAAGGTGAAAAGTATTATTTTGCAAGTTTTTGCAGATTGTTTTAGAATCTTTTAACCGAAAATTCGTCTTGTTGTAACTACTCAGTCATCTAGAAAAAGGGATACACGTATTCAAGGGAGGGCTAAAA
>CAVDKC010000111.1:0-8227 GCA_963609615.1 Oribacterium sp. | reverse complement strand
TATGGAGAGGCTGTGATGAGCCGCAATTTCTATAGCCAGCATTTCAATCGTTACAGAGATCCACAGACATACAAAAATGATGATAGCCACGGTCGTTTCGACCTTCCCCATGTTACCTTGAACCTCGGTTATAACTTCGGTCATGGATGGACCATGGGTATGGAGATAGAGTTCGAACACGGCGGTACGGAAAGTGCTGTAGAGATTGACGCAGACGAAAGTGGCGAGTACGAGGCAGAAACTGAGCGTGGTGGCGAGGTAGCCCTTGAGCAGTTCTGGCTCAACAAAGCTTTCTGGGGCGGCAAGTTCAACATCAAGGCTGGTGAAATCATCATTCCTGTAGGAGAAATCAATGCTTATCACATGCCCAACAATTTCTTCTCAGTATACCGTTCAGAGGGTGAGGCAAAGATGCTCCCCAACACCTGGCACCAGGTGGGTGTTTCTCTCTGGGGACGTGTGAGCGACTGGCGTTACGAGGCTATTTTCACTTCAGGCTTGGACGCTGAGCGATTCGGACACAACTGTTTCGTACACTACGGAGCAACTAGCCCATACGAGTATAAGATAGGCAATGTATATGCAGGCGCAGCCCGCATCGACAACTATTCCATCCCTGGCTTACGTTTGAGCTTGAGCGGATATTATGGTTATACATTCAAGAACACTGAGCGCAAGGCCAGTGCCAAGTACAACAAGACACACGGTGCTTTGTCTATCGGAAGTTTCGGTTTCGAGTTGAACAGATGGAACTGGATTGTTCGCGGTAATGCTACATACGCTCATCTAGATGATGCAGAAGACATGACAACCTTTATGAATGCATTCCCTAAGCACACCCAGCAAGACGGTTCTCCATCCAAGCACTCCCCCATCGCAAGCAGTGCTTATTCTGTTGGCGTAGAAGCCGGTTACAATATCTTCTCGCAGATTGAGAGTTTGAGAGACAAACAGAAGCTCTACATTTTCGGTCGCTATGAAGACTACAATACATACGCCAGCGGCAGCAAGAAGGTTGCCTATGACTATGACCGCGTGAAGCGTCTGGGTGCAGGTATCAACTACTCCCCTATCAAGCCTATCATCATCAAGGCAGAATATAGCCACCGTTTCCTGGAGAGTGCTTACAACAATGAGCCAAGCCTCAATATCGGTATCACCTTCAATGGCCTCTTCGACACCACTACTTGGATCAACAAGAAGTTTAAGAAGACACAGGAGATTGACCAGTACCAGATGGAACGCATCAACCAGCTCACCAAGGAATTGAAAGACTTGAAGAGACAAGTAAACAGAAAATAACACAAACAAAATTCAAATAAAAACAATGAAAAAGATTTTTAAGTATTCAATGCTTTTTGCTGCAGCATTGACCCTTACATTAGGCTTCGCTAGCTGTAGCAGTAATGACGACCCACAGGCTACTGAGGTTCAGTTCAGCTCAAGCGTTCTCCAGAATGTAAACGCAGACTTTGTAGACAAGACTGTAGTTCCTACATACCGTAACTTGGCTGACTACAACAAGACACTTGTAGAAGATCTTAACAACATGAAGGACGATGCTGGTGTAGAGAAGGCTTGCGAGGCTTGGAAGTCTTCACGCAAGTGGTGGGAGTTCTCAGAGGCATTCCTCTTCGGTCCTGCCGGTGATTTCGCCATCGACCCACACACAGACACATGGCCGTTTGACAGAACTCAGTTTGATAAGTATATGAACCTTTACAAGGATGTAAAACTTGGAGAAGAAGGTTATGAGGATGAGACTAAAACTATCGATGAAGCTATCGCTACAGGTCAGAACCTGACAGGTTTCCACGCTGTAGAATACTTGATTTTCCGTGAAGGCCAGCCACGCAAGTATGCAGACATGACCGCTAACGAAATCTACTTTGCCAAGAGTGCAGCTCAGGATCTCTACTTGAGTTCTTTGAAGTTGGTTTCAGCTTGGGGCGGTGAGGTTTCTGCAGACGAGCAGGCACTCCTCGATGAGGTTGAATTCGAGTCTAAGGACTACGGCGAGAACTTCAAGAACGCAGGTAAGGCAGGTTCCAGCTACTCAACAATCCTCTTGGCTTCTCGCGAGATTATCGCAGGTGCCAACGACATCATCGGTGAGGTTCGCGACTCTAAGATCGGTTCTCCAGCAACAGGTGCGGACATCAACTACATCGAATCTCCTCACGCTTGGAACTCTATCCAGGACTTCTATGACAACATCATGTCTTGCAAGCACACACTCTATGGTGGCAGCACAGTAGACGGAACTACTCCTACCTCTACTTCCCTCATCGGTGTATGCCTTGCCAAGGAGGAGACAAAGGCTGCTGCAACCAATGTGATGACACAGATGGAGAATGCCCTGTCTAAGATCAGCTCAATGAAGAAGCCATTCGTTAACAACTACCTAGACCAGAGTGCAAAGGATGCAATGGAAGCTCTTCAGGGTCTGGAGGATTCTCTCAATGACCTTGACGCAATCTTGGAGAAGGCAGAGCTCAAGTAATTTAGGCAAAACTTTACAACCATAAACAAAAATAGTTGGTAGCCGTACTTAAACAGGCTACCAACATTTTGTATTTTAAAAAACAGATACATTATGAAACGATTTTATTTATTCTCAACGTTGTTGGCAGCAATGGCTTTAAGCAGCTGTTCCGAAAGCAACAACAACACGGTAGACACTGACCTGCCAGAAAGCTATGGCACACCTAATGAATGGTATTATGCAGGCGGTCAACTCGGAACAACCAATCTTACCACAGCATATGCCTACCGTCAGGCATCACCTGCTGTAGACAAGGCAGGAATGGGACAAGCATTCCAAATCGGTGAGACACTCTTTGAGAGAGACTACAACACCAACACCAGCGGTGCCTTTATGGGTCTCGGCCCAGTATATGTACGCCGCGGTTGCCTCTACTGCCACCCCAACTACGGTCATGGACAGTGGAAGAACCAGTACAAGGCAGACGACATGGGCAACGGATACTTGCTCGTCATCTACGACAAGCAGACCAATGCCTACATCACCTCTGTAGCCGGAATGCCACAGACGGGAGCCGTAGCACCTTTCAAGGCACCTATCGACGAGAATAAGATCAAAATCAAATGGCTGTCATACACAGACGAATGGGGCAACAAATTCCCCGACGGAGAAACATACAGCCTACAGTATCCTGAGGTAACTATCCCAGCGGATGCTTACTATTCGGATGTACACGTCACACGCAACAAACAAGACGTTATCATCCCAAAATCAGATATAGCCAATGAAATCGGCATACGTCTGGAATCCACCATCGGTATTTACGGTACAGGTCTTACGGATGCCATCCCAGAAGACTCCATCACGGCAGAATGGGTAAGCCAGAGCAAATACTTCAACTCTGTAGGAAAAACAGACGCTTTGAATCCTGCTTATTGGAACCAGGCAGAGAACAAATGGGCCAGCATGTACTCGGGTACCACAGGCACTAAGTATGTTCGCCGTTACACCTATGCCTTGACACGTGGTCCTATCCAGGACGGTCCTGGTGCCAATGCCATCTGGAACATCACCAATGTAACCCGTCCAGACCGCACCAAGCATTACCTGGACCTCAACGGTACCATCTATGCCACAACTTCCATGAACGATGCAGATGTACAGGCAGGTTTCCCTGAATACATCAACAATATCGACCCGGAGAAGAAGCACGCCAACTGGCATACAGACGATGTTAAGCAAAACATCTACAACTATCTTACAGACAAGAGTCTTGATGTGGAAATGACTCAAGCCCAGTACAAGAACTTCATGATTTGGCACCGTGGTCTCGCTGTTCCTGCAGCCCGTAACACCACCACCGACCAATTCAAGCAGGGTATGAAGTTGTTCAATGAGATAGGCTGTGCCTCATGCCACCGTCCATCTTGGCAGACTGGCGACGACAACATCCAGGATCCTAACGGATTGTTTGGCAACGACGATATGCCTCGCTATCCACACCAGAAGATATGGCCTTACACCGACTTCGTACAGCACCGCCTCTATATGGAGAACGATATCCGCACAGGCTGGTGCCGCACCACTCCACTCTGGGGTCGTGGTCTGTCATTGCTCTGCACCGGTAGAGAAGACCGCCTGCACGATTGCCGCGCCCGCAACACACTCGAAGCCATCATGTGGCACGGTAATGCAAAGAGTGATGCCCGCTGGGCTATCGAGAAGTTCCGCAACCTCTCCAAGGCCGAGCGCGACAACATCATATTCTTCGTAGAATCGATCTAAAGAGAATAGGAAACTAGAAAAAGTCTGTCTACCCAAAAAGACAAGACCAAAGTCTGTCCTCAAAAGGCCAGACTACAGCCACACAGTGCCGTATTTGTTCATTTTATGGCATTGTGTGGCTTTCGAGGTTAAATATAAAAACATATCAGAACAATGAACTTCAACTATTTAAAGATTGCCCTGTTAGCCCTTCCGCTACTAACCGCATCGTGCAGCGAGAAAGAAAACTTAGATCTCGACATCGAGGATGAGCAGTACAAGGATTATCCCGAAGATTTCTTCACAGGAGGCAAGCTGGGTACCGTATACAAGATCAGTGCCCTGTCGTACCAGCAGCCAGCACCTGCCATAGACAAGCAAGGGCTGTCAGTGGCATTCGCACAAGGAGAGACCTTCTTCGACAACCCTTTTACAGAGAACCTGAAACCCCTTAGCGGACTCGGCCCCCTGTACATCCGAAAATCCTGCAAGCACTGCCACGTGGGTTACGGACATGGAAAGAGACAGACCAAGTATGACTCCAATACATTCGGCAACGCTTATATCCTCATGATTACCGATGAGAACGACATCGTGGTACAGTCGTTCGGATGGGTGGCCATGGGACAAGCCACAGCCCCCTTCAAGCCACAGTTTGACGAAAAGAAAGTAAAAATCGACTGGAAGGAATACACAGACTCGTGGGGCAACAAGTTTGACGACGGTGAAACCTACTCGCTCATATACCCGGAGGTGACGCTCGAAGACGGTTGCATCTACGGCAAACTAATCGACAAGGACGGCAAGGAAGTACCGATGTCGAAAGCCAAAGTTCGTCTGGAGTCTACCATCGGCTTCATCGGCAGCGGTCTCATCGATGCCATCCCAGACGAAGACATTCTGGCTCAATACCGCAGCGAAGGCAAGTTTGCCACACTCAATCCACAATTCTGGGACAACGATGCCAAAGACTTCGTGAAGAAAGCCGATGGCACATTGGCTCTGAAGAATGGCGACATCGTCTATAAGTTCGACTATGCCCTCGACCGTGCCTCGGTGATGTCGGATGCCTCCTTCTGGGAAGTACAGAACGTAACCCGCAAAGACTTCCGCTCACACTACATACCCAAGGAATACTGGCAGTTTGCAGCCGCCGACCCTGACGTAACCAGCAAGTTCTACGACTATTATCCAGAGTGGAATCTTACGGGCGACCCAGCTAAGGACATCATCACCTTTGGCAATGCAGACAACCTTCCGATAGAAATGGAAGAGTCAGACTACATCAACTACATGGTATGGCACCGTGGCGTAGGCATCCCTGCCGCACGAAACACCACGACAGACGACTTCAAGAAGGGCAAGGAACTGTTTAACAGCATCGGCTGCGCCAACTGCCATCGCCCGTCATGGACAACAGGCGAAGACAAGATCAGAGACCCATACAACCGTTTCACGGCCGACGATACCAGAATGGTACACTATCCCAACCAAAAGATATGGCCCTACTCAGACCTTGTACAGCACCGCCTCTTCATGAAGAACGACTTGCGAACTGGTTGGTGCAAGACCGCCCCACTATGGGGACGCGGACTGATGAGCCTATGTGCCGGTCATACCGACAGACTCCACGACTGTCGTGCCCGCAACACCCTGGAGGCCATCATGTGGCACGGATGCAACTCTGAGGGCAACAAGAGCGACGCTTACTATGCCGTAGAAAAATTCCGCAAGTTGTCGAAGAGCGAGCGTGAACTCGTCATTAAGTTTGTGGACTCAATCTAACGAGAAATGAGCAAATTAAAATATACAGTAATCAGTATGGCCACCATCATCACATTGGTGATGATGGCGGCAACATTCGTAGACAATTCAAAAGGAAATGCATATGCCTGTGAGCGCATATACAATTCCGTATGGTTTGTCGCATTATGGGCTATTCTCGCTTGTTTCAGCTTGGCTTACACCATCAAGCGGAAACTACACAAGCGCATGGCTGTGATGATGATACACCTCTCGTTCATTGTCATCTTGGCAGGTGCATTCACCTCTTGGCTCACCTCAGAGAGCGGAAAGATACACATCAGAAAAGGGATTGCTGCCTCAACCTACGAAAATGAGGATGGGATAGAAAAGTCTCTGGGGTTCTCCTTAAAACTAAAAGATTTCAAGGTGATTTATTACCCTGGAACGGATGCACCTATGGACTATGTTTCTACATTGACCACGGATGGTTCTGAGATAGAAATATCCATGAACAGCATCGGCGAGCACAAAGATTACCGTTTCACCCAATCCAGCTACGATGACGACATGCAAGGATCTACACTCGGCCTGCTCTACGACCCGTGGGGAATAGGCATTACTTATATCGGCTATGCTCTATTGTTCATCTCACTGATGGTCTCGATTTTCCGCAACAAGACACGTATGCTATCTTACTACAAGAAGGCTATATCCGCACAAGTAGCCAAGGTCATCGTACTCGTTGCCATGTTCTGTTCCGGTCTATTGTCTCTACCCGCAGAAGCCCAGGAACAATTAAAAATAGACTCCAAGATTTATAATGACTTTGGCAAAATCAGCGTACTTTACAATAGCCGCATCTGCCCAATCAATACCGTAGCCACAGACTTCGTAACCAAACTTTGCGGCAAACCAAGTTGGAAAGGAATGTCGGCCAACGAGGTGTTTGCCGGATGGGTATTCGATGTTCCGTACTGGGAAACGGTAAAGATGATAGAAATCAAGGACAAGCAGGTACAAGAACTGATGGGGCTAAACGACAAATGGGCTTCTTTCCATGACTTTTACGATGAATACAACGAGTACAAGCTGGAAAAGCCATTAAAAGATGCCTACAAAAACGGCGACAAAGCCCTGCAGAAAAAACTTAGTAATGTGGATGAAAAATTCAACATCATCCGCATGCTCTACAACGGCGAGATGCTCAAAGTCTTCCCTTACCAAGAAGCCGCAGGCAAGTTCAGATGGATAGCTCCAGGAGAATCGCTGAAAAACGTAAAGCTACCCGAGAAAGAACTAAACTTCGTAATGAAGTCGATGGATTATCTGGCAGAGAGCATCATCACAGGCGACAATGAGCGGGCAGAGGTGATTGCCAAGAAGATATACAACTACCAGCATGTGCGCGGCAAGGAAGTGATACCTTCCACCTTTGGCGTGTATTGCGAACTGTTCTACAACACACTGAACACACAGAGATGGGCTATCATGTTATACCTTACCCTTGCTCTCCTGTTAGTCATCACATCTACTATTACACTCTCAGGAAAGAAGGAAAAACGAATACGTATAGGCAAGCATATTCTCATCGGTGTGATGCTATTGCATACCACGGTTCTATTGGCGTTGCGCTGGTTTGTATCAGGACACTTACCCCTGTCGAATGGGTACGAGACGATGCAGTTCATGGCCTGGGCCGTACTTATCCTTACCATCGTGATGTACAAGAAGTTCTTGGCAATCCAAAACTTTGGACCGCTCTTGGCTTCGTTCGCCCTACTTGTGGCAATGATAACAGACAGCAATCCACAGATTACTCAGTTGATGCCGGTGCTGCAATCTCCACTGCTCTCTATACACGTAATGGTCATCATGTTCTCGTATGCCCTATTCGGCCTGATGGCACTGACAGGTATACAAGGCATCATTGCCCACTATGGCAAGATGACAGAAAAGGAAGAGCAACTCTCCGCCCTGTCGCAGTTTCTGCTTTATCCAGCCGTTTCCCTATTGGCTATCGGCATCTTCATCGGTGCCATCTGGGCTAACGTGAGCTGGGGCAAATATTGGGGATGGGACAGCAAAGAGGTTTGGGCTCTCATCACTATGTTCATCTATGCAGCACCCATGCATAACGACATCAAGTGGATGAGAAAGCCATTACACGTCCACATCTATATGATTATCGCTTTCCTTAGTGTTCTCATGACCTATTTCGGCGTGAACTACTTC
>CAVDKC010000110.1:0-8595 GCA_963609615.1 Oribacterium sp. | reverse complement strand
ATTATCAGTACAAGTTGATGAAGAAGCAAGCACATGGTATGGAAGAGTACCTTTCAGCATTGGAAGGACGCTTGGTAGATATGGGCTTGATTTAACTAACCTCCCTCCCTGCTATTGTGGTATCACCTAGTAGTGGGGAGGGATAAAAAGAAGATAATATGATAGATTTACATAGTTTAAAGATTGATGATTATGAAAGAAACAGAAAACAAATCTCAGAAAGGGACTACTCAGCAGACTAAGGTCAAGGAATCCTTTGTCGGTACAGACCACGGCACATCACTTCGTTCCCGTATGGCTTTGTGGTTCGAATGTAAGGTGCGCTATCGGAAAACTCAGAGCGATGGTAGTGAAAAGATGGTGAATGAGCTGTATGTGGTTGATGCACTCTCCTTCACCGCGGCAGAAGCCAGCATCATAGATAACATGACTCCCTATATCTCAGACGAATTTAAGGTAGCCAACATTAATCCAGCCAGTTATAATGAGGTATTCTTCTCAGACATTGAGGAAGACGATCTTTGGTTTAAGGCTCGTTTGGCTTTCGTCTCCATAGACGAGAAGACCAACAAGGAAAAACGTACTTATACGCACTACCTCGTCCAAGCTAAAAATATAGAGCGTGCCAAGCGTTATGTGGACACTGTCATGAGTAGTTGGGTGGTAGACCATGAGTTAAAAAGCATCAGTGAGACTAAAATTCTCGATGTGTTTGAGTATTGTTCTTCTAGTACCAGGCATTCCGAGAAGAAATAATCAGCAGAAAACAAGTAAGCATCTTGCGCAATTTGGCTTTTGCATGGCCGAGTTGCGCAACTTATCACTTCTATTCCGTACAAAACGAGTACTTTAGCAACATGAAAAAACTTTTTAGAAAATACATCCTGTACCTGCGACTCTGGTTCATCCGCCGCATGGGCTACAAGCTTCCCTCTCTGCGTGAAGCCAATCCTGTTGTACCTGGACAGCTATACGATCACTTCGGCTACATAGTACAAGCTGTTCCTACTGGCGGCAGAAAACGCATCAAGGTGCAGTCGGACGAAATTTCTGACGAATGTCTGTCGTGTGACCTGTACCGAAAAGGCATCCCCTGCTCCTTCCCTCACAAAATGTCAAACGGCAAGGATATTTGCGACAGTCACCGTTTCAAAATTATCTGCATCAACCACGACAGTATCTAGCTCTCATTAATATTATATAGTATGAAAACGAAATCAAATCTTAAGTTCGACAAGAAGACGGGGCACGTATTGGAAAAGCCTACTTCTAAACAGGTGCGTGAGCATGTCAAAAAGCTGCGTGAAGAAGAAAAGGCGCAAAAGACAGTCACTGTCCGTGAGACCGAATCTGACAAAAACTTCAAGAAAGTTCAGAAGGTATTAGACCGCATGCACGCCAAGGCCCACCTTCCCAAGTTCCTTACCATGGCCAAGCGCAAGTACCTCTCTACCGTTTGTGTCATCAATAAACCAGGGCACAAGCGGGATCTCTTTCCCGACAAGAAAGGGCGGTACGTCATGCTCTGCCACCGCAAGATGGCCAAGGTGTTCACTAATGACGTGTGTCTCATCGTCAAGATACAGCAGTCGTACACCAAGAATGACACTAAGGATGCAGCTGGCAATGTCGTCTCTACATCCGAAGGATGGCAAGACGGCTCCTGGAGTATCGTTCCTTGTCGAGTGGACAAAAGTAACTACACTACCATTCAGGAGGTGCGTCGCCGCCCTTGGTTCTTTCTTCACCGCTATTGGTACGAGATTACCTTCGATGGCAGGGTAGAACCTGCTATGATGCTCTACGACTACAATTTGAACCCTACGGTCAGAAAACAACACTTCTATGTGACTCGCGAATACGTCAAAGTGCGCCACCAAGACGCAGAAAACGATTACTTCCGCTTCTGGCTTTCAAAACCTACAGATTATGCAGAACGAACATGAACTCATTATTCTCAACCGTCCACGCCCCTTTAGGCGTGGACTTACCCTTAATGCCAACGGGCGCATTACCCTGCGCTCCTTGCCTGTCAAACTCTTGGGGCTGGAGCAAGGTGACAAGATAATATTCTTTTGCATTGGCACACAGATGTACCTCTGCAAGTCTGACGCCATCGCCAGCGCTATTCCCCTGTATGGGCGCAAGGGGCAACTTCACGGCTGTAGTTCCAGCACCGTGAGATACATCTTCCACCATACACTGGGCGTTTCTTCCGATGTGAAGGAGATAGACCTGGTAGTGTCTGACCGGCTCGAGACCGTCAGGCTGGATGATTCTCCCATAGAGGCTTTAGCCGTGGTAAATCGTGTAGACCCCTCTCATTGCCGATAACTCAATATTCAACATTATAATAATAGGTTATGCAACAAAACATCCGTTACAAAGGTCTCAGCCTTACGCCCGACGAAATGGCGGCAGAGAACGGTGCGCTATCCCTCTGCGGCAACCTGGAGCTGCACGATGGCGCATTGCGCCCTGCCATTGTAGCTGGCACAAAGGTGGGCAATTTATGGGTTAACAACTCAGGAGACACCAAACTCGTTTATGTACACGAAGCCAGTGGGTACAAGCACTTCATCGGCTATCTGGAAAAAGAGAACTCACTTCATTGGTTTGACGAAGATTGCACGTATATGGATACCGTCTTTTCTCTTGGCGAAGGAGAATTGAAGTCGGTCACTTCCATCGGCAACACCCTCGTCATTATCTGCTCAGACGGCATACGCTATGCACTGTTTGAACGCAAAAACGGTTCCGGCGACAATTATCTTTGTCTTGGACAAAAGCCTCCGTTCCTGGAACTTAGTTTCACCATAAGCAATGAAGACCAGTATGAAGACTATAGCCTTGGCGGCGTTACGGCCGACGGCAGTAAGGAAGGTTTCAATATTGCCTTCCAGCAGACCACCCTCAGTTGCGGTGATGCCTTCAAGGCCGTCAATGGCAGTACTTGGAATGAAGGAGACCACTGTGCAGACATCATTGAAGATAAACAGTCAGACATCACGCAGAGTATTTACGCCCTTGTTAATCGCACTAACAATCTTATCGCTCGTCATGGACGTTTCTACGCCAACTTTTTCGTTCGCTACTGTTATCGTATGTTCGACGGGTCTATGGTGATGCATTCTTCTCCTGTATTCATACCAGTCAAGGTGCCGGAAAACTATAGCGTGATCTGCGCCAATGCGCTATTCGAGAAAGAGACGGACGGATTGGTTTACAATATCAATTCGGATGTCTATTTTCTCGATGAGCTTACTTTCAATCGCAAGGATGCTACCAATAAGGAGTTGGCTGTCAAGATTTCGAAAGCAGCCTTCATCTACAAACCTCGCAATGTGGCCCTTCGCTATTCCCTCAAAGGAGAAGTTGATGAATTGAAAAAGTGGGGAGACATTATCAAAAGTGTAGATGTTTTTATCACCCCTCCTGTTACCAATATCGACACTTCAGAGAAGATTAGTAGCCTAGTCGTCAAGTCTCCCAGCTACAGTCTAGGGTATGGACAGCATACGGCAGGGCTTTGGGGTGTTTCCGACAATATATCCATTATCGGTATGGTAAGCGTCGCCTTTCCTACTATCTCGGATGATGCCTATCTCAATAAACTTAAGAATACATCGGCTTTCTATCGCATAGCCTCTCTTAAGGTTTCCGAGATTAAAGAGACTGCCACTACAGACTTGCCCGTAGACAAAGCTTCTGTCTATCAGATTTCGCTCCAGGAGCAAATGAAGGACGATTACAAGACTCATAACCACCTTTATGCCGACGGTAGCTATGTGTATAATCATAGACTCAATCTGTTTGGGGTCAAGGAAAAGCTGTTCGAGGGATTTAGTCGTGACGTGATGTTCCCCGGAGGTACTTTCCTCTTTCTCTCAGGCAACTTCATGGAGTTTCTTATGTTCAGTAAAATCGTAGTGGTAATAAATACAAGTTCAGGCAAGAAGTACGTAGAGAAGACGATGGATCCTACCAAGCAGGCTCTCATAGAACCAAAGTTTCTGGCCAACACGTCTAAGTTCTACCCCGACTCCAGGGCAGAACGCATGGTATTCTTCTGTACCGACCAAAACAACAAGTCGTTTATCTATAGTTTCGAACTTGAAGCATGCAATGAACTGAATGGTGCTATATTTATGGGCACTTTTGCGGAAGAACCGGAAAAATATCAGATTGAGTCCTTCTCCTATATGGTGGATGACATGGTAGACATGAGTAACAAGATTTATACCTCAGAGGCCGATAATGCCTTTTACTTTCCGCTGAACGGTATCAATACTGTCGGCATCGGTACCATCAAGGGTATAGCTTCCGCCACAAGGGCACTCTCCCAAGGTCAGTTTGGCCAATATCCTTTGATGGCATTCTCTACCGATGGTATTTGGGCGCTGGATGTGTCTAGCAGCGGTACGTATAGCAGCATTCATCCTATCAGCCGTGAGGTATGTAGCAATCCCGGTTCCATTACTCAGCTAGACCAGTCGGTTCTCTTTGCTACCAATCGCTCTCTTAGTCGTGTGGCAGAGTCGCAGGTGGTTTCCATGTCCGATGTTCTGGACGGGCCAGGATTTGATATAGCCGGCAGCCTTGACAAGCTTCTCGATTACTTTAGCGAGACGGAACGGGATGACGAAACGGTCAAGACAATCAAGTCGCAGATGCGCCAACTCATTGGCTTTACCTCCTCGCCCATCGACTTCTTCCAGAAATGTCAGGTGGTCTACGATTATAAAAACTCTCGCATCTTCTGTCTCGATGTCGGCCAGCAAACCAAGGAAGCCTCAGCCGATACTATAGCCCTCTGTTATTCCATTAGGGATGAAGCATGGAGCACATTCCTCATAAAGAATGTACTTACCGCAGTCAATTCGTATCCAAATCCATACATACAGTATCGGGATGGTAGCGTGACAGTTCTGGACAGAGGTTACGATTACGATGATGATACCGGGTATCACGGCATTATAGTTACTCGTACCTTGAAGTTCGATGAGGAGAATGCTCCCGATGCTATTACAGGTTACATCCATTCCCTCACTTCGGGCACTGCACCTGTCATGTGGCTGTATGGCAGTAATGATAATCAGAACTGGCATTATCTAGGGCGCGTAGGAGGTATAAAGTCACACTACATGAACTGCAAGAGTTATCGCTATTTCCGCATAGCCATCTATCTTTATATGAAAGCTACGTCGCAGTATCTGGCCACCCGCTTGGAAATTATCCGTCGTTTCAGTAAATTCTAGCTATTTCTTTGCTTTAACGGAATATAAAACGAGCCTTCGCCCACAAGGACATAACTCCTCTAGTGGCGAAGGCTCTTTCATATAACATCAAATGAGAAGAAAAATCTTTTCTGTAGGCTCTCTTATGTCCAGCTAGGACGACGGTGTATGTAGCTGTCACGGCTCATCAGGTCGCTCCTTACGTTGTCGTAGTCTGCCCCTACGCTCTCGGCGTACTGGCTTGCCTTGTCTGCATACTGGTCTGACAGAAACTGGCTCATCACGTAGTCTACCATATAGCGGTGCATGTGGCTTTTCAGCCCGTCTGTCACTGCAATATTGAAGTTTGGTATCTCCAGGCTTAGAACTGCCTTCTCGTAGATGATTTCCTCGTGATCCTCCCCCTGCTCCTGTACGGTCGAAGTCTTCTCTTCTGTGTTGCCATCGATGGTGGTGGTCTCTGTCAGTGTCCACGTGCCGTCACTTTTACCCTCACCATCTGTATTTTCGGTATAGGTGTACTTTCTGGTGCCCTTTACCAGTCGCTCCAGGTTGTTGTTGTCATCGGTGCGCCCTGTGGTAAGATAGCGTTGGCAAGCTATTTTCAGGTTGCCGATAGCCTCGGTGATGCTACGATTGATGATACTCTTCGACTCCGTGGAGTCCGGGCTTTCGATGTTGGCTCTGATGTCCTTCTGTGCATCGTCTTGCAGGTTCAGGCTTACTTGATAACACTTGGCCAGCACGTCATTGCATACCTGCCCCAAATCAAACTCTAATGTAATTTTCTTAATTTCCATAATTGTAATTATTTGGATTCATAAATGAAAATCTAACTCAGCTCGTATGGCGGCATTCCTCCGCTCCAGTCTACGTATTCGTCATCAAAACATTGTGTGGCATTGTCTTCGTTCCTCGCTTGGTTGGCTCCAGAAGGTGCTTCCTTTCTAGTTCTGTCTTGCTGCCGGCTAGTCGGATTGATGCCCATCTGTTCCCTGGCATCGGTATCCGAAGTTCTACTTTTACTGGTTATTTTATTCTGCTGCTTGTCAGCTCCGTCTGCGGTTTTGGCGAAAGTATTTGTCGAGTCTTCTTCTTTGATAGCGTCGTCAACGACTCTAACCGAAGAAGTGCAGACTTCTCTTTCCTTTTCTGCATCCGTCCCCCTAGCCTCTGCATTAATAGAGCAGGCGTCTTGATTTTTATTATCCGCTACCCTAGTGCAGGTATCTGTGCCCGAAGACTTGTCTTTGGTCTTTTCGTCCTTGTGCCTTGCAGCCTCAGCAAAGGAAAATTCCTTCTTTAGTAAGATTTCCTTGATAACTTCCAGGTCACTCGCTCCCATGCTCGCATAGTCGGTATGCGGTATTTCCGGGAAGTCAGACAGCCATCCTGCCATAAGGGCATGTACCAGATAGTTCTGCACCTGATTGGTTAGTACTCCGCTCAGTCTCGCCGGCCAATAGGCTAGCGTCTTGATGGTGATGGTGAAGTCGTCTGCCAGTGCCTGTAGGTCAAACTGCTGGGTGGTCGATGAAGAAAACTGCGCCAGGAAGTTCTCCAGGTCGGTGATGGCTTCTCTATAGTATATATCCAATTTCGCCTCCTCGGCATCACTCGCCCATACGGTCTCGAAGTCAACCTCCGGATTATGCTTCGCAATGGTAGCGGAAAGGCCTTCCACTACGCCCATTACGCTTTTCTTCACTATATTGATGGTTATTGTCTTCATATCTTATCTCATTTTTTTCTGTGCCATAGCCAGATGAGTGTTACACTTGCCACTAGTACCAGCACTATGGTTGCTCCTGCGGCATACTTCCCTAACGTGATATACCTCTGCTCACTCTTGGTTAGCGTCCTTTCTACGGGTTTCGGTATATAGAGTGTGTCTCGCCTTATAAAGGTATCGGTCTTTGCTCGATAGATGTATCTGAATCTATCTTGCTGTACTGTACGATGACAGTATACGGTATCGCCTTTCTGTAATACATAGACGCTGTCTTTCAGGTACACGCTGTCTGTCTTTTCTACAGAGTCTACTCTTACTACGTATTGGGTATGGTGCTCTGGTACCGCTACATACTTTGCTCGGCAACTTGTAAGAAGCAGTATCGAGAAATAAGCCCCCCATACTAGCAGATAAATAAGCAAATGTTTTGTTTTCGTCATGATTCTTGCGATATGTTTAAGGCACGCTTAGCTTTTGTCAGATAGTTTTTTCTACTAGACAGCCCGTTGGTGCCGCCGTTTATTCTTCGGGTGATGGCAGTAATGTTGTCAGCATCGGCTAGCTCATTCAGGCCGTGTGTCTTCCAATACCACATGGACGAGCGGACGGCTCCTAGCGGTTGCTCCAGTAGTTCCGGGTTACTTACCACGTCAAAACCGCAATATTGCCTGTATGCTGCGTAGTTGGCCCTGCCTGTTATCTGTATCAGCCCACGCCCCTTGTAGCGCACACCGTCTCCCTTGTGGATATTGCCCAGGTCTTTGCGTCCTTCGTATTCCTTTCCGCTGGCTATCTCTCTGGTATATTTCAGCTCTGCGCTCTCATGGGCTATCTGTGCCAGGTAGTGCGCCCACCTCAGAGGGGTGTGGATACCAAACTCCTGGGCGTACCTGTTTATGTATGGCAAAAACCTCTCTACCCTGCTCTTGGCGTTAGGCATCGCCATCATCAGCTGTTCCTGTCGTATTTCCTTAAGCTCCATTACTAGTATCTCCTTCTTTACTTTCTTGATATTTCTTGTATATAGGGAATTTCTCCACAAACCCTAGCGTCAGTGCGTAATATCCGTAGTCTACCAGCTTATACCATGGAGAGTCTTCCACTAGTATACGCCTCATATTCTTCAGTACATTGGTAGTAAAGAGATATGTAGCTGCTATACACACCCATTTTACGCAAAACAGAGCCTCATCGTCAGAGTGCAGAAAGTGCCCTATGATAAAGAGCGAAGCTACCGTGACAAAGAATACGGCACAACACACGAAGAACATGCCGAACTTCTTCCACGACCATTCCTCTCCGTTAAACCTTGCAGCCACAATACCAAACACGAGATTCACCCCGAATAGTATCATCATGGCTACCATAAAATCCTTGATGGGTGCCAGTAGACTCAGAAATGTCCACACCACGCCGACTAAGTAACATCGAATATCATTCATTGTATATTTCTTGATTTTTCATTTTCCTGTTCCCATTTTTTATGGAAACAATGCAAATATAAGGATTCGTTTCCGAAATGTATTGATAAGTTGCGCAACTTCACGATAAAACGGATTTGTAAGTTTTCATCACCACGCACCCTCTTTCCCTTCCTATCACCACCACCTTTCCCTCATCAAGCAG
>CAVDKC010000109.1:0-8609 GCA_963609615.1 Oribacterium sp. | reverse complement strand
ATCTGACATGGCAAAATCCTGGGCAATATATTATTGCTCAGGATGTTATAAAAAATATTAATTAAAGTGGTGCGGATTTAAGGGTGATTTTGTTTGTGTTTAAGAAATACATCATATTATTCTTTTTGTTGTTTGGACTGGCTTCAGGTATGAAGGCTCAGTACGATCCTTCGTTCAGTCATTACTTTGATATGGAGCCGCAATTTAATCCAGCATCTGTGGGTAAGCAGCCTAAACTGAATGTGACGGCAGCTTATGCACTTGACATGGCTGGCTTCGAGCATAACCCCCGTACGATGTATTTCGCTGGCGATTTGCCGCTCTACTTCTTGAAAAACTACCATGGGGTGGGTATCTCGCTCATGAACGACCAGATAGGATTGTTTACCCATCAAAAACTGGCTCTGCAATATGCTTACAAGCATCAGCTCTTGGGAGGAACGTTGAGCGTGGGATTGCAGGGCGGACTTCTCAGTGAGAGCTTTGACGGTTCTAAGGTAGACGCTGGAGAGACTGGAGACCCTGCCCTTGCCACATCGAAAGTGGACGGAAGCGGCATGGATCTGGCACTCGGTCTCTATTATCTGCATGGCAACTGGTATGTAGGTATCTCGGGGCAGCATCTCACTTCTCCCACCATAGAATTGGGTGAAACCAATGAACTAAAGATCGATGCATCGTATTATTTGACCGGTGGATACAATATTCGACTCAGAAATCCGTTTTTATCAATAAAGACTTCAGCCTTGGTGAAGTACGACCGTACGGCGTGGCGTGGAGATGTAACAGCTCGCCTGGTATATACGCACGAGAATAAAGTACTTTATGGCGGTGCCACCTATAGCCCTGACCATTCAGTGACATTTCTCATAGGAGGAAGTATTCATGGTGTCATCTTGGGATATAGTTATGAATTCTATACGTCCAAGTTGAGTGTGGGAAATGGAAGCCACGAGTTGTATGTGGGTTACCAGACTGACATCAATCTTATAAAAAAAGGAAGGAACAAACATCAAAGTGTAAGAATACTATAGTAGAATAATTATATGAAGAAAGGTATATTACTCCTCGGAGCATTCGTTGCATTGTTGACGCTTAGCGGTTGTTTTAGCGCTAAGTCAACATCCATGGCAGGCAGGGGAGGTGAAGTCGTGGGCGTCGGAGGGCGTAGTTTCGCAGAACCGACTCCTTTCGGTATGGTCAAGGTAAATCGTGGCTTCCTCAAGATGGGTTTAGAGAAGCAAGACTCGCTATGGGGAGGCAAGACACCTCGCAAGGATGTGTCTGTGGACGGATTCTGGATGGATGATACGGAGATTACCAATTCGGAATACAAGCAATTTGTGGCCTATGTGAGAGACTCCATCCTGCGTACTCGCCTGGCAGATCCGGCTTATGGCGGTGATGAAACTTACATGATTACGGAAGACAAGAATGGCGACCCTGTAACCCCTCGTGTCAACTGGAAGAAGAATCTCCCGAAGAAACCCAACGAGGACGAGCAGCGCGCCATCGAAAGTCTCTATCAAACCAATCCTGTGACTGGCGAGAAACTTATAGACTGGCGCCAGCTCAACTATAAATATGAGATTTACGACTATACGGCAGCTGCCCTTCGCCGCAACCGTCTGGATGCGTCAGAGCGAAACCTCAATACTGATGTCGCTGTAAATCCTGACGAGGTGGTGATGATCTCCAAGGACACGGCATATATAGATGATGAGGGACGTATCGTGCAGCAAACTATCAACCGCCCTCTGAGCGGACCTTGGGATTTTCTCAACACTTATATTGTGAACGTCTATCCTGATACTACTTGTTGGGTAAACGACTTCCGTAATTCAGACAATGAAACTTACTTGAGAAGTTACTTCAGTAATCCCGCCTACAACGACTACCCTGTAGTGGGCGTAACCTGGGAGCAAGCTAATGCCTTCTGTGCTTGGCGTACAGATTATCTCTTGAAGGGACTTGGTCCAGAGGCCCGTTTCGTACAACGTTATCGTTTGCCGACTGAGGCAGAATGGGAGTTTGCCGCCCGAGGCAAGGGTCAGAATGAATTCCCTTGGGAGAATGCTGACGTGAAGAATGGGGATGGATGTTTTTATGCCAACTTCAAGCCCGACCGTGGCAACTATACCAAGGACGGCAACCTGATAACCAGCAAGGTGGGCATCTATTCGCCCAACTCCAACGGGCTCTACGATATGGCGGGTAATGTAGCTGAGTGGACCAGTACCGTCTATACAGAGGCAGGAGTGGATGCGATGAATGACTTGAACCCTGACTTGAAGTACAATGCTGCCAAGGAAGACCCTTATCGTCTGAAGAAGAAAAGCGTAAGGGGAGGTTCCTGGAAAGACCCTGAGTCTTTCATCCGCTCGGCTTGGCGTTCTTGGGAATATCAGAACCAACCAAGGTCATATATCGGATTCCGTTGTGTGCGTAGCCTTGCCACGACTTCAAGTGCCAAACAGACCAAATTATCGAAAAAGAGAAAGTAACTATGGGTGAATATAGCAAATACAATATCGTATACCGTCTACAGAAGTGGATGGATAGTGTGCCAGGACAGACTTTCCTCAACTATGCCTATAGTTGGGGAGCCAGTGTTGTAATCGCTGGTACACTCTTTAAGTTGACCCACTTGCCGGGTGCCAATGTCATGCTGTTCTTGGGTATGGGAACTGAGATTCTCGTATTCTTCCTCTCTGCCTTCGACCGTCCTTTCGACAAGACTGCGGATGGGCGTGACTTGCCTACCCATTTGACAGAGGATGAACAGGAAGAGGAGGGTTTGCCTGAGGACGGAAAGGAAAATGCTGTCTCTGCGCTTGGCTCGCAGTCTCCTGCCATCCATTTTGCAGCCCAGCCTGCAACTACCCCAGAGTTGACTCCTGTAAATTCAGAAGTAGTAGAGGTACAGAGCAACTATGTGGAGCAGTTGAAAAAACTGGTAGATACCTTGGACAAGGTGAATGAACAGAGCAATCGACTGACTCGCGACAGCGAGGAAATGGAGAATCTGAACCGTACTCTGACAGGTATCAGCCGTGTGTACGAGATGCAACTGAAAAGTGCGAGTCAGCAGATAGTTACCATCGACCGAATCAATGAGCAGACCAGAAAGATGGCTCAGCAGATAGAACAGCTCAACCAGATTTATGCACGCATGATTGATGCTATGACCCTCAATATGCGTGCCGCTGCTCCGCAGGTAAGGGAAGAATGAAGAACGAAGAGTGAAGAATCTAAAACAGAAGAATAAAGATGGCTATCAAGAAAAGACCTGTCTCGCCGCGCCAAAAGATGATTAACCTGATGTATGTCGTCTTGATGGCCATGTTGGCACTGAACACTCCTTCGGATGAGGAAATCGGTGTCAAGGGAAAGTCTGTGGTGGAGAAAATCAAGCGGAGCTTACAGGATGTAGATGTCAAAAAGGCAGACAAAAAAGAAGAGGTAAAGCTCGTAGAACTGAACGTGAGCGAATTGGATGCCTTTGTCATTCCCGAGAAGACGACACTCTATGCAGGCGAACGCTTCAATTCGCATGTAGTGATGGCTGCCATAGACAGTACCCAGCGTCCTGAAATCTATGTGAATGGCACTCGACTTCTGGCAGAAGACGGCAGATATAGTTTTACGGCAGGAAGTGTGGGCGAACATCAGTTTGGCGGTTACATCCTTATGAAAGGCAAGAACGGCGAAATGATGCGGCGCAACTTCAGCCAGAAATATACCGTGCTGCCTGTTCCTAATACGGCAACGGTGGCGGCTGATATGATGAACGTACTCTATGCAGGCTATGCCAACCCTATCAGCATCAGTGTACCCGGAGTGCCTGCCAATGCCATCTCTGCATCTATGACGGGTGGTTCGTTTGTGTCGAAAGGTAACGGGCATTTCATCGCCACGCCATCAGCGGTGGGGAAGGACGTAACCATCCATGTGACTGCCCGTGACAAGGGACAGGTAAGAAGCATACCTCCTTTTACCTTCCATGTGAGGAAACTGCCAGACCCAACGGCTTATATCGCCATGGGTACGGATAGATTTAAGGGCGGAGGATTCTCGAAGGCAAACCTGATGGGGGCAACTGGCATCCATGCGGCAATCGACGATGGACTCCTCGACATCCCATTCAAGGTGTTGGGCTTTGAAACGGTCTTCTTCGACAATATGGGAAATGCGATCCCATTGGCTTCGGCTGGTGCCAACTTCTCCGACCGACAGAAAGATGAATTCCGCAAGTTGTATAGAAACCGACGCTTCTATATCAGCCATATCAAGGCGGTGGGTCCTGATGGCATCACTCGCACCTTGCCCGGTGCCATGGAGGTTATCGTGAAGTAAGGGAAGCGTGAAGAATTCGACAGTTCTATTAATATAGATATTCATAAAGACAATAATGAGAAAGATATTATTCATATTTATGCTTTTGGCTATGGCACTGGGCTTGCAGGCTCAACCAGAGGCTCGTAGACAGCAGGCTCAACAGAAGGCAAAGCAGTCGAATGCCGACAACATGACAACGCGTGCTCAGATTTCTTTCCCTACTGCTGCCCCGATGGAAGAGGACGTGGTGTGGAGGAGAGACATCTATCGTGAACTAGACTTGAATAGCGATGCCAATGCAGGACTTTATTATCCTGTAGAGCCTCTAGGAAGCCAGATGAATCTTTTTACCCAGATTTTCCGCCTGATGATGACGGGCAAGATAACGGTCTATCAGTATCGCATGGATGGCAATGAGAGTTTTGCGAGTGCCGACAAGGTAAGCCCTAAGCAGTTCCTCGACAACTATCATATCTTTTATGAGAAGACGGAAAATGGAAGAATTAAGTTGGATAACAGCGATATACCTTCTCGTGAGGTGAAGTCGTACTATATCAAGGAGTCTTCCTACTTCGACCAGCGTTCAGCCACCTTCCATACCAAGGTGTTGGCCCTCTGCCCTATCATGACAAGAGATGATGATTTCGGCGATGGCGGCACGAAATATCCCCTCTTCTGGGTGAAGTATGATGACTTGGCACCTTATCTCGCCAAGCAGCAGATGATGACTAGTAATCTGAATAATGCGGCGGTGATGAGCGTAGACGATTATTTTGTGAGAAACCAGTATCAGGGAAAGATATACAAGACGAACAATATGCTAGGAAAGACCCTGGCTCAATATTGTCCTACAGACTCTGCCATGAGCAAGGAACAAAAGAAGATAGAGGCAGAACTGGCGGCTTTTGAAAAGAACATCTGGGGCGACCAGGCCAAGAAGGATTCTCTGGATAGCATCGCTCATGCGGAGAAGAACGCGAAGGGGAGCGTGAAGAAGAAAAACCGCAGGTCAGGCGAATCGTCAGTCTCTTCTGCCAAGTCAACTTCCAGCGTGAAAAATAGCCGTCCGAAAAATACGGCATCGTCCAGTGGGGCTGCACGAGTAACAGTGCGTCGTGAACGCCACTAGTCTGAATATAATAAGGATGAATGATTCCTATTGTTTAACAATAAAAACAACAAAAAATGAAAAAGATTTTATCTCTTGTATTTATGGCGACAGCAATGCTGTATGCCACTACTACCAACGCCCAAATAAAATTTGGTTTGAAGGGAGGTTTGGATGTTACTAATATGTCATTGAACAATGAAGTGTTTGATGCTTCTAATAGAACCGGCTTCTTTATCGGTCCGATGGTGAAGGTGACCATACCTGTGGTAGGCTTGAGCTTTGATGCGGCAGCTTTATATGACCAGAAGGAGGCAAAGGTGGCTATTGACGACCAAAGTGAGGATTATTCCACTACCATTAAGCAGAAGTCTATCAATATCCCTGTGAATGTACGATATGGATTTGGCTTGAGCAGTTTGGCGAATGTGTTTGTTTTCGCAGGTCCACAGTGGGGCATCAATGTGGGTGACAAGAACTTTAAGTGGGACAATACTGGCAGTTATTCTTTGAAGAAGTCCAACTTTAGTGTGAATGTGGGTGCAGGTGTTACCCTGATGAGTCACCTTCAGGTTTCTGCCAATTACAATATCGCTTGTGGAAAGACAGCTGATATGACGTGGGCGAAAACCTCTGAGCAGGTGTTCAGCGGCAATAGTCGCAACAACTCTTGGCAGGTAGCCCTTGGCTATTGGTTCTAACCAGTGCTGATGTCATCTTAAAATATATAAAAGCAGGTATCCTTTGTTGGGTATCTGCTTTTTTATTGCTATCTTTGCATTTCGGATAGCTGGGTGCTGGTTCACCTATTAATATTGTATGAGATACGTAGATGTGATATTGCCGCTTCCTCTTGAAGGAACTTTTACTTATTCTGTCCCTGACGGGATGGAAGGGAAGTTAGTGCCAGGTATGCGGGCCTTGGTGCCTCTTGGCAAGAGTAAGAAGTATATCGCCATGGTAACAAAGGTACATGACGTCAAGCCTGCCTTCGACTGTAAGTCTGTCGAGGCTGTGCTCGATGAGCAGCCTTCTCTTCTGCCACAGCAATATCGGCTCTGGCAATGGATAGGCGAATACTATATGTCGCCACTGGGCGATGTGTACAATGCCGCCATGCCAGCGGGATTGAAGTCTACCGAGAAGTTTAAACCGAGGATGGAACTGTATGTAGAACTTGCCACCGGTTACCGAAATGAGCAAGCTCTGCATGTAGCCTTGAACCTCGTGCGGCGGGCATTGAAGCAGGCGAAGGCACTCTCTACATTCTTGTCTTTGAGCCATTGGGACAGTCTGGAGGATGATACGCCCCGGGAGGGTATCAAGAAGGTAACCAAGGAGGAACTGATGAACGAGAGCCATTGTACAGCGAGCGTTGTCAAGGCACTCATCGATCGCGGCATACTCTTTACTTATGAGTTGGAGGTGGGGCGGCTCAATACCTCAGGAGAGGCTCACTTCGAGATGATAAAACCTCTCTCAATGGCTCAGCAGGATGCCTACAACCAGATATTGATGCAAATGATGAAGAAGGATGTGGTACTGCTGCATGGGGTAACATCCAGTGGCAAGACCGAGGTATATATCCATCTCATCAAGAAAGCAATAGAGGAACACAAGCAGGTGCTTTATCTCCTGCCGGAAATCGCCCTCACAGTACAAATCATGGAGCGACTGCACAAGGTTTTTGGCGACAGATTGGGTATCTATCATTCCAAGTATAGCGATGCCGAACGGGTGGAAATATGGCAAAAGCAACTCTCGGGACATCCATACGATGTAATACTGGGGGCTAGAAGTGCCGTCTTCCTGCCTTTCCAGAACCTCGGTCTGGTCATCATCGACGAGGAACACGAGACTAGTTTCAAGCAGCAAGACCCTGCACCTCGCTACCATGCCCGAAGTGCCGCCATCGTATTGGCTCAGATGTATCCGAATGCCAAGGTGCTGTTGGGCACGGCGACCCCTTCAATGGAAAGCTACTACAATGCCCAGCAGGGCAAGTACGCACTGGTTGAGATGAAGACCCGTTATCAAGGTATCCTGTTGCCGGAAATACAAGTGGTGGACATCAAAGACTTGCGCCATCGCAAGATGATGACTGGGGCTTATTCACCACAGTTGCTGGCGGCGGTAAGGGAGGCATTGAAAAATGGCGAGCAAGCCATTCTCTTCCAAAACCGGAGAGGTTTTGCACCGATGATAGAGTGCAAGGTATGTGGTTGGGTGCCTAAGTGCAAAAACTGTGATGTGTCGCTCACCCTACATAAAAGCATCAATCTCCTTACGTGCCATTATTGTGGATATACCTATCCTGTGCCTACTGAGTGCCCCAACTGTGGAAGTACAGAACTTCGAGGCAGGGGAATAGGTACGGAGAGGATAGAAGACCAAATAGCCGAGATATTTCCAGAGGCCCGCATCGCCCGTATGGACCTCGATACCACTCGAACTCGTAATGCCTATGAACGCTTGATCTCCGACTTCTCTTCGGGCAAGACGAACCTTTTGATAGGCACGCAAATGATTTCGAAGGGTTTGGATTTTGATAAGGTAAGGGTTGTGGGTATTCTGAATGCCGACTCGATGCTCAATTATCCCGACTTCCGGGCCTACGAGCATGCCTTTATGATGATGTCGCAGGTGAGTGGACGAGCCGGAAGAAAAGGCAAGCGGGGCTTGGTGATATTGCAGACCAGGAATCCTGACTTGCCAATCATCAGTCAGGTGGTGCATCATGATTATGCGGCTTTGTATGAAGGTTTGGTGGAGGAACGTCGCATGTTTCATTATCCACCATTTTTTCATTTGGTCAATGTCTTCATCAAGCATAAGCACGATCAGGTTTGCCAACAGGCAAGCTACGACTTGGGGAGGATGTTGCGGGGATGGTTTGGTGACAGAATTCTCGGTCCCGACAAGCCTGCCGTGGCTAGGGTGAAAACGATGAATATCCGGAAGATAGTCATCAAGCTAGAGAATGGAATCGACCAAAAGAAGGTGAGGGAATATCTGAAGTACGCCCAGCAACAGATGGCGAAGGACCCTAGGTATGGGGCCTTACAGATTTACTACGATGTAGACCCAGGGTAAGTGAAGAACGAAGAGTGAAGAGTGAAGAACGAAGAGTGAAGAGTGAAGAACGAAGAGTGAAGAGTGAAGA
>CAVDKC010000108.1:0-8654 GCA_963609615.1 Oribacterium sp. | reverse complement strand
TTACTTACGGAGAAAAAATCATGAAAAAAACTTCAAACTGTCAAACTTGGGTTAATGCTCTTGCCGAGCATACCAAAACGATGTCGGGACATCTCAAAATCAATGTCCCGACATTCAGTTTTTTGCCTCGCCACGGCAAAATATCGCCCCTCCAAGGGCAACTTTTTGCTCTCGAAGGGGCGATATTGCGCTCATTAAGGACAATATATCAAACCACCTATTAATGAACTGAGGTTTAATATTAGGCCTTACTTCTTACTTGGCAATTCTCTTTTTGCCATTCTGGATGACAACGCCCTTATAACCAACATCTACCCTCTGTCCATTCATATTATAGATAGGACATTGCTTACCATTACCGTCTATAGTAACATTGTTGATACCTGTAGATGAAGTAACAGTCACCTTCAAGCCTGTAGGATAAATACCATCAAAGAATGTTCTTGAAATCTTCATGTTCAAGTCATAGACTCCAGCTTCCTTCAGTTCCACTTCTTCTCCGTCTTGGTAGAATACAGGAGTTATCTCGTATGGCATATTATTGATGCCATCAAAGAGCACATTACCCTCAACAGGCTGCTCATAACTCAGTTTGTTGACAGTGTACATAAAGTAAATGTCTTCTGCTGGAAGTTTGGAACCAGGAAGAACGTAAATCTTACCAATAGCTGGTTTCCACATATCACATGATGTGAGATATGGAGAGAGGCAAATGGCAGTGGTTGGGAGGACACGCTTACCGCAAGAACTCTTAATCGTAAATTCCCGAATACCTCCTAAGATAAGAGAATCAACACCAATGTCTGTCGTTTCTTCATTTTCTGATTTGAAAACATATTCAGCATCTTTAAAAACACCTAGAGTCCTCAATTTTCTCTCACTATCACGAGTTTTACCAGACCAACAGAAAGAATCATTCATATAGACTTTGGGTGAATTTTCATTTCCTTCTATAATTACTGACGGAACAAATGCTGCATTACCATAATTACTATCACTGGCTAAAATTTCACACCCTATATTCGTTACACTGCTAGGAATATACAATGTGTTTATAGGTACACCTGTAAACTCACATGTGGAAATTTCCTCCAACTTGTTAGGCAAAGTTATTGAAGTTAAAGAATTGCAGTAATTAAAATCACAGTTTAAAGATTTCAAATCGTCATTTAACAAAACTTTTGTCATCTTACCATTAAATGTAAAAGCACTATTGAGCTTTCCGCTATATTTACTTGCATCTACGTATCTAATGCTACTAAAAGCAAAAGTATTCCATTCACCAAGAGTTACGGTACTCGGAAGTACAATAGAATCAGTTTCAATATACATAAAGCATTTATTACCTAAATATCCTACACCTTCTGAAAGATGAAGTTTTTCTACTTTTACACCAGCAAAAGCACATTCATCTATTAATTTTACACTTGAAGGTATTGAAATTTCTTTAATCACCTCGGCTTTGTCTACAGGACTATATCCCATATTAAAAGGATCATCATTGTATCCGAAAGCTAACTTTCCAATAGTCTCTAAACCTTTCTCAAATTTGATACTTTTCAACTTTACATTCCGATAAAAAGACTTCGCACCTATTTTCTTAACATTGCCAGGAACATATAAATCTTCAAGAACTTTATTGTTTTCACAGAAATAATCACAAATGTCAGTTACTTTTTCGCCAATAGTTAAATCCGTCAAAGAAAGAAAGCTATTACCTTTTGTAACTTGCTGATCCCAATAGGTGTATTCATCTTTCCCTTGATAAGTTCCAACTTTTACATTTCTACCTAAATACAAATTAGAAATTCTTCCTACAATAGGATTATTCTCAAAATCCAGGGTTGCGTCTGCATCTTCAAGTTCAAGGTTAACTAACTTTTCACTTGAAGAAAAATCAGAACCTATAGTCTTCACACATTTACCTATTGTCAAACTTTCCAAGTCAGGCAGCCAATCCAATTGAGTCGTTATATTTCTTCCCATATAAAACTTCTTTATCTTATTATTGGATAGCTCACCCAAATACAAATCACCCTCAGCATCTTTTAAAGTAAGAGAAGACAAAGCATTGCAGCCTATACAAGAGCCCATATAAACTACAGAACTAGGAATTGTCAAAGACAAAAGGTTGATACAATTATCAAACGCCCCATCACCAATATATTTCAAACTACCATTAAGTTTGATTGACTGAAAGTTTTGTTGAGCCAATGCGTTAGCAACAATGCAGGTTACATTGTCAGGAACACAATACTCTTTGTCAGCAATCATACCCTTATATTGATAAAGAACAGTCCCAATTATTGCAGGCCCTTCCTGAACAGCTTCAAACAACTTGGTATGTTCAAAAGCATCGGCATAAACAATCTTGATGCTATTTGAATTTCTGATATTCGATAACATCTCACAATTCTTAAATGCAGCATAGCCAATAGTATCTGTTAAGGCTGCAAGAGAAACTTCCTCTAAAGCCTTGCACCCTTTAAAGCATTCATTAGACATGTAATGAACTTGAGTATTAGACAAGTCTATCGTCTTAAGCATAGATGCATTTTCAAAAGCAGAATTTCCTATACTTTTTAATGTCTTAGGCATCACTACCCTTTGTATTGAAGAGCAGTCCTCAAAGCATTCAGAGCCTATCCATTTTACTTGTGTGTTTGACAAGTCTAGTTCCTTTAAACGAGACATATTTGCAAAACTTCTTCTTGACAAGGTAGTAATAGAAGAAGGCAATTCTATTTCTTCAATAGAAGAACAACCATCGAAACATTTCAAACCTATTACAGTCAATGTTTGAGGAAAAACTACAGTTTTTAAAGCATGGCAATTCTCAAAACAAGCAATAGTTGTAAGTTTTGTTGCACTCAAATCTACTTTTTCCATTTTTTTACAGCTTTTGAAAGCCTCCATATAAATTTTCTCAAGAGATGCAGGTAAGATTAAGGTTGAAAAGCCTGTATCTTCAAACGCATTATTACCTATAAGGACAACTTTGCCCCAATCTACATTTTCCAAATTAGTACAATGACAGAATGCTCCTTTCTGTATTTCTGTCACACCATCATTCAACTTAAATGATGTAAAAGCACAGCCAGAAAAAGCACCTTCCCCTATACTAGTCACAGACACAGGATACTCTACCGATGCCAAAGATGTACAATTAGTAAAACAATAATTTGGAATACTTACTATCGGTGCTTTAACAGAGGCGTTTTTTAAAGATTGACAGTAAGCAAAAGCATAATCTCCCAAGTCATTCAATTGAGATGGAATTTCAACACTATTCAATTTAGTTTGAGAAAAAGCAGCTTTTCCTATAAATACAATCTTAGACAAATCCACAGTATCCAAGCTAGAGCAACCAGAAAAAGCAAATGAATAGATTTTCTTTATATTTGATAAGTCCACACTATTCAAGTTAGAACAATCCAAGAATGCACTTGGGGGAATTTCCTTGATATTTGCACAGAAGATAACTTTACGTAAAAACCTATTCTTAGAAAAAATCGTTTCTTTTAAGTTTCTTCCAATCTCTACTTCTTCTATCTCACAATTTTTAAAGGCATCGCTTTTCGCATCTAGCATATCCGTCCCCTCGACCAATACAAGCTTGGTCATGTTTACACAATTTTCAAAAGCACCGTCTTGAATATAATTGATACTTGCTGGCACTATAAGTTTCTTAATATCTGTACAAGATAGAAAAGCTGATTGTTGAATGGTAGTGACACGATAATCCTTTCCACCATACGAAACAGTGGATGCTAAAGTCAACTCTCCATTCTCTGGGATTTCACTATATCCTTTTATTATAGCAGTATCAGCATTTGCCACATAACTGATACCATCAACCTTAAAAGAAACAGCGAATAACTTTCCTACAATTAGGGAAAGTCCAAATGCTAGAAGTAGATTTTTAATTCTCATACTCTTCTCTGTTTTGCCTTCCGTCGCCTCCAAAGGACATTCCTATAAATGAAAGAAGCGTGGCGCTGACTATGCCACGTCTTACTTGAAGGCCGTAGGAAAAGCCCATGGATACAGATATGGTAATAGCAGCCCACGCTATAGCGTGAGAACCACTATGCCCTCCTCGTATCCATTGAAAGTTTCCTACGTTTTCAAGTACAAGATAAGCATAACGCCTCTTTATATTCTAATATGTCTTGGAGATGGCATACACCAAATCCGCCCCAAAATTACAAAGAAATCCCGATATTACCATAAGTTTTAGAGGAAATCTGCTGTTCTAATGCTATTTTCTTCAAAACTTATGGTAATATCGGGATTTCTTTTGTATTCCTTTTTAGTTAACTCCCTTTACTGTACTATCTTGAAACGGATGCGCAAGGAGTGTGCATTCTCGTCCCAATTGGTGCCAAGCAATACGAACTTACCTATCTGGGCGGTAGAACGAACGTGCTTGCCGATACATGCACAAACATCGTAGTCGCCGATGCGAACCAGGCGAAGGGTCTCGCTGGCATCCTCCGGCAAACGGTCTATCTTGACACCTGCCGGGATATGGTCGCGATCCACAAACTCGTAAGTCACAGGCATATCCAGCTCTATCAAGCGGTTCATCTCCGTCTCTATCGCCTTTTCCTCCTGTCGAGAAGGCTTGTGGTCGACGACGAAGGTCATCTTGCTCTTCTTGCGCTCGATATGGGCATTGCGACTGCGCTCGCAACCAAACATGCGGGCCATCAACTGATTGAGCAAATGCTCCGCAGTATGAGCAGGGGGGAACTCCTCCTTATGGTGCTCATTCAATATGAAATCACTCTCCTCCATCTTGACATTGAATTTATAGATTCTTACTCCGTAGGCTTCGATAGACACTGGGAAGATGCCGTCTCTCTTCAGCTCCACCTGCTTCTTGCCGCCAGACCAAAGTTCATTTACTGTCACTTGCTCCTCTGGCAGGTGCATATAGTCGAAAGCGTGGCCTGGGATGCAGACTCCCAATTCACGGGCATCGCCAGAGAAGTTGAGCACGATGAGCATCGCCTCCCCACCCCTTTTGCGCAAAAATGCGAAATGACTGCGCGGGTCGAAATGGTCGCTCCATGAATTTACGTACATCAAGTCGAAAGTATCACCCTCACGGATAGCCTTCTCCTCATTGGCGAGGCGAAGCATCTGTCGATAAGTGGCAGAGAGATAACTAGTACTCCCATCCTGATAGGCATACGCCAAGGTTTCAGGACTCCAATAATCAAATATTGTAGTACGCCCGTCTCTGCCGCTGAACCCTTCCTTATCCATACCCTTCTCTCCAAACTCCTGTCCACTATAGAGCATGAAAGGATTCTTCTGGAAGAAGAGACTCAAGGCTGCGGCTGGGATAGCCTTATTGGCATCTCCGCAAAAGAAATCGCTGGCAATACGCTGCTCATCGTGGTTTTCCAAGAAGTAGAGCATGTGGTCGCGGATGTCGTCTGTCTGCTGCCACTCATGGGTGATGCTCGATGCAGGACGCTCGCCTCTGATTACGCCACGCAAGCAGTCGTACATACCCACCTTGTCGTAGAGATAATCGAAACCAGCCTTCACATAGTTGCGATACTGGCTAGGGGCATACACCTCGCCTATTACCACTACACCTGGAAAACGAGCCTTCAGTATCTGTGTGGCATAAGACCAGAAAGCCGTGGGCACCATCTCTGCCATGTCGCAACGGAAACCATCCACGCCCTTGCTTGCCCAGTAAAGCAGGATGTCGGTCATCTTGCCCCATGTACTTGGGATAGGCTCGTAGTGATAGCTTCTGCCACCAGCATCGCAGTAGTCGATACCATAGTTGAGCTTCACTGTCTCGTACCAGTCGTTGAAGCCCGGGGTATTGTCGAAACGGTCATTTCCTGTAGCCCTCGCAGGCCTCTCCTCGTATGGCTCGTATATTTTGGCATCTTTGGGCGCATAAGCCTTAAACTCGGGCTTAGACTGGCGAACAGCATTAAGGTCGAGGTCGCCCCATGTATAGTAAAAGTTATTTTGGGTAGAGAAGTGCATGTTCTTGTCATCATCTTCTCCCAGGTCTCTTACCCCTGCTGGCTTGCGAATGGAATGATACTCACGGGCCACATGATTGGGCACGAAGTCCATGATAACCTTCATGCCTGCCTTGTGAGTGCGGTCTATCAGCCCCTCCCACTCCGACAAACGCATATTCACGTTCTCTGCCAAGTCGGGGTCGATGTCATAGTAGTCGGTGATGGCATATGGCGAACCAGCCTTGCCCTTCACCACCTCGGCATGCTGTGTAGGGATGCCATAGGATGAATAGTTAGTCTGTGTGGCATGACGAATGACGCCTGTATACCATACATGGGTAAATCCCATATCGTGGATGCGAGCCAGCACATCGTCTGTAAAATTATTCAGTTTTCCGCAACCGTTCTCTTCGATGGTACCATTCTCCTTGCAAGTGGTGTTCTTATTACCGAAAAGTCTTGGAAGAACTTGATATATTAAGACTTTTTCCTTCATTTAGCGGTTGTTTATCTTATTTTAAAAGGTTGTATTTCTTACTTAAAGAATGAACGTTTTACCTTCCCCGCAACGCCATTGCCGAGAAGATAAAACGTTAATTATGTTTTTTGTAGAATGTTCTGAAAACGATTAAGCGATACCGTGAGCTGCAACCGTCTTGTCGATGCGACCTATCATGCCTTGCAAAGCCTTGCCTGGACCACACTCTGTGAAGTCGTCGGCCCCATCAGCTACCATTGCCTGGACAGAAGATGTCCAGCGCACAGAACTGGTGAGCTGAGCAATGAGGTTCTGCTGAATCTCTGTTGGGTCAGTATGAGGCTTGCCGTCTACGTTTTGGTAAACTGGGCACTTAGGAGCAGAGAAAGCTGTTTTCTCGATAGCTGCCTGGAGCTCGTCCTTGGCTGGCTGCATCAATGGAGAGTGGAATGCGCCACCCACCTTCAATGGCAATGCACGCTTAGCGCCAGCAGCCTTGAGTTTCTCGCAAGCTGCATTGATGGCATCGGTGTTACCAGAGATAACGAGCTGACCAGGGCAGTTGTAGTTAGCAGCAACTACCACGTTGCCCTCAGAGCTAACCTCTGCGCAGATTTCCTCTACCTTCTCGTCTGGCAAGCCAATGATAGCAGCCATAGTACCTGGATTAGCTTCACAAGCCTTCTGCATAGCGTTGGCACGAGCTGCCACGAGCTTCAAGCCATCCTCGAAAGCCATCGCACCGGCAGCAACCAATGCCGAGAACTCACCGAGAGAGTGACCTGCTACCATAGCAGGCTTAAACTCATCGCCGAGGCAGAGAGCTGAGATAACAGAATGGAGGAATACGGCAGGCTGTGTTACCTTAGTTTCCTTCAACTGCTCGTCGGTGCCAGCAAACATAATATCAGTAATCTTGAAACCGAGAATCTCGTCGGCCTTATCGAAAAGTTCTTTTGCCAATGCGTTGTTGTCGTAGAGGTCCTTACCCATACCTACGAACTGAGAACCCTGACCAGGGAAAACAAATGCTTTCATTTTTGTCTTTCTATTTTTAATTTGTTGTTAATATACTATGAATAAGCTCATTGAATTACTCCAATTCGAGTGCAAAGGTACAAATATTTTTCGAGACTTGGGAGAGAATAGTGAAAAATATAGTTATATATTCTAAATTACTCTTGGATAGTTCGAAAAGGACATAAAAAGGCATAAAAAAAATCCCTAATACCTTGCGGCAAAAGGGATTCTTTATATCAATTTGCTTTACAGTGCGAAAATTATCGTAGTAAAACAGGATAGCCTGAAGAGCCACCCTTGAGGTAACTGGCTTGAGATTACTCAGCAGCTGGAGCCTCTTCCTCTGCTACTTCTGCAGCAGGAGCCTCAACTGGAGCCTCCTCAGCAACAGGAGCTGCAACTGGAGCGTTCTCAGCTACTACGTTAACTGCTACCTTAACCTCTACATCCTTGTGGTAGTGTACAGTAGCCTCGTACTCACCCACCTTCTTAGCATCCTTCATAGTAATGATCTTACGATCTACCTCGATGCCCTTCTTAGCGAGTTCCTCAGCAACAGTAGCTGCATTAACAGAACCATAGAGCTGGCCTGTAGCACTTACCTTAGCGGCGATAGTGAGAACGATGCCATTGAGAGCCTCGCCCTTCTTTACAGCCTCAGCCTTGATAGCCTCAAGCTTGTGAGCCTGCTGCTTCAAGTCCTCAGCCAACTGCTTCTTAGCAGATGGAGAAGCGATAACAGCCTTACCTGTTGGGATAAGGAAGTTACGACCATAACCACTCTTTACATTTACGATATCGTTCTTGTATCCAAGACCGATAATATCTTGCTTCAAAATAATTTCCATTCTTCTTCTCCTCCTTAAATTACTTCATCAAATCGGTTACGTAAGGAAGCAAAGCGATCTGGCGAGCACGCTTAACAGCCTGTGCTACACGGCGCTGATACTTCAAAGATGTACCTGTGATACGACGTGGAAGGATTTTACCCTGCTCGTTCAAGAACTTCTTCAAGAACTCTGGATCCTTATAGTCGATGTACTTAATACCGCTCTTCTTGAAACGGCAATACTTCTTCTTCTTTGTATCGATAGAAGGAGCGGTCAAATAACGGATTTCTGATTTCTGATCTGCCATGATTAAGCCTCCTCTTT
>CAVDKC010000107.1:0-8769 GCA_963609615.1 Oribacterium sp. | reverse complement strand
CGTCGCGTAAACAAGCATGGTTTCCGTGAGCGTATGGCAACTAAGAATGGTCGTCGCGTATTGGCTTCTCGCCGTGCTCATGGCCGTAAGAAGTTAACTGTATCTGACGAGCACCACGGAAAGTAATTTCCTGTGATGGAAATTCCTGTTTCGGGAGCGATTCGTCGGTTTTGACGATGACATTAAAGGCAGCAAGAAGGGATTCTTTGCTGCTTTTTGTTGTTTATAGGGAGTAGACATCTTTCTCTTGTGTTCTTGGTAGGTAATGAAAATGCTCCTTATATCCGATAAAGTTGTAAAAACTTACCTTTTTTTTTTGTTCTTCCCCTTAATTCTTGTATCTTTGCACCAAAAATAAAGAATAAGAATGACTTCATCTGAGTTTTTCAATAAGTTTAAGAGTAAGTATCTATGGGGCAACCTTGGGGCTATGTTCTTGGTCATCGTGTTGCTCTGCGTCGGTGTCAAATTGGGCATCGACCTCTATACCCATCATGGTGAGGCTATTCGTGTGCCCGATATCCGATACAAGAATATTGATGATGCCACTCGCATCCTCGATGATGCAGGCCTGGAGATTGTCGTTACCGATACGGGGTATGTACGTTCGCTGCCGGCCGACTGTATATTGGAGCAAAGTCCTGTGTTTGGCGAAGTGGTGAAGTCGGGACATGTCGTCTATGTTACCATCAATAGCGACCATTCCCCTCGCATTACCATCCCGGATGTCATCGATAACAGTTCGCTGCGCGAGGCGATGGCAAAGCTCACGGCGATGGGCTTCAAGTTGGGTTCTCCGGTATACATTCCCGGCGAAGAAGACTGGGTATATGGTATCTTGGTAAAAGGCAGGCATGTGGTGGCTGGTGACAAGGTGTCGGTAGACGATGTGCTGGTCATCCAGGTAGGTAACGGACGCCGTGATGCTTCCGACTCTCTGGATGTTGTGGAACCAGTATATCACAATGACAATGATGTGATAGAAGGCGAGGGTGGTGAAGAAGAAAGCGCGGTAGACAATTTCGAGGAGATACGCGAGACTCCAGAGCCTACCACCCATGAGCAGCAGAATGAAGTGGTAGAATAATGAATAAATAATAATGAACAATCAAGAATTTAGAATGGAGATTCTGAACTATATTATATATAAGAAGGTATATGCTCCCGTGGAGGATGACTTTGGTTTTGATGCTGCTGGCGATGTCGAGGAGGAACTCGATGATGAGTTGCAGCTGGTGGAAGGCGGCTCTTCTGAAGGAAATGAGGGCGATGGCTCGCTCTACGAGCACTGGAAGGTGCAGGTGGATGCCAACCAAGACCCCGTACGCATCGACAAGTACTTGGCCGACAAGATGGCTTACCAGAGCCGAAATCGCATCCAGCAGGCTGCCGATGCTGGTTTTATCCACGTGAACGGCAAGCCGGTGAAGAGCAACTATAAGGTGCGCCCCAACGATGAGGTGACCTTGATGATGGACCGCCCTCGCCACGAGACAAGTATTAAGCCAGAGGAGATTCCTGTCCATGTGGTCTACGAGGATGACCAACTGATGGTAATCAACAAGGAGGCTGGTATGGTGGTACATCCTGGTGCTGGTAATTTCCATGGCACGCTCATCCAGGCGGTGGCATGGCACTTGAGAGATATGCCCGAGTTTGATGCCAACGACCCGGAGGTAGGTTTGGTGCATCGTATCGACAAGGACACTTCCGGCTTGCTCGTCGTGGCTAAGACCCCTGAAGCAAAGTCAGCTTTGGGAAAGCAGTTTTTCCACAAGACTACCCATCGCAGTTACAATGCCCTCGTTTGGGGTAATATCGTGGAGGATGAAGGCAGGATAGAGGGCAATATCGGTCGAGACCCCAAGAACCGCCTTCGCATGAAGGTCTTCGACCCGGAAAGCGGCATTGGCAAGAGTGCCGTTACTCACTACCGGGTGTTGGAGCGTTTCGGCTATACCACCTTGGTGCAGTGCATTCTGGAGACGGGGCGTACCCATCAGATACGTGCCCACATGAAGCACATCGGGCATCCCCTCTTTATGGACGAGACTTATGGCGGTACGGAGATTCTGAGAGGGCAGCGTAGCAGCAGCTACAAGGCGTTCATCCAGAACTGTTTTAAACTTTGCCCTCGACAGGCTCTCCATGCCAAGACTCTCGGCTTCGTGCATCCTGCCACCAGGCAGCAGATGGACTTCGACTCTGAGTGGCCTGAGGATTTCAGTAAATTGATAGAGAAGTGGCGCGGCTTTATCGCCGGCACCACACAAGATACATTCAAGGCGCAGTAACGCCAAGAGTAGAGATAAGAGAAACAAAAACATATTGTAATGATGGAAAATAATAAGAGAACAATAGCCATCGTATGTGGTGGTGATTCTTCTGAGCACGATGTCTCATTGCGCTCTGGTCAGGGCTTGTACTCTTTCTTCGATAAAGAGCGCTACAACATTTACCTTGTCGATGTGAAAGGTACCGATTGGCATGTGGCTTTCGACAACGGAGAGACAGCAGAGATAGACAAGAACGACTTTTCTTTTGTGATGAATGGCAAGCGCCAGTATTTCGATTACGCTTATATCACCATCCACGGACAGCCGGGCGAGAACGGTGTGATGCAGGGTTACTTCGACCTCATTCACCTTCCATATTCTACCAGTGGCGTGCTTGTCGAGGCATTGACCTTCGACAAGTATGTGCTCAACAACTACCTGCGTGGTTTCGGCATCAATGTGGCAGATAGTATCTTGCTGCGCCGTGGCGAGGAGTATGACGAGGAGGCCATCGCCCAGCGCATCGGTATGCCTTGTTTTGTGAAGCCTGCTGCTGATGGCAGTAGCTTCGGTGTATCAAAGGTAAAGGAAGCCGACCAATTGGCTCCTGCTCTCCGTGTTGCGTTTATGGAGGCTGAAGAGGCTATGGTGGAGGCTTATATGGAAGGTACTGAGATTTCGCAGGGTATCTACAAGACCAAGGACAAGAGTGTGGTGCTCCCTGCTACCGAGGTAGTGACCAGCAATGAGTTCTTCGACTATGATGCCAAGTACAACGGTCAGGTGCAGGAAATCACTCCTGCCCGTCTTGCTCCTGAGACTGCTGCCGAGGTGGCCAAGACTACCTCTCGCATCTACGACATCCTCCATGCCAATGGCATCATCCGTATCGACTATATCATCACCAAGGATGAGAACGGCAAGGACAAGGTCAATATGCTCGAAATCAACACTACTCCAGGTATGACAGTGACAAGCTTCATCCCTCAGCAGGTACGTGCGGCAGGCCTTGACATCAAAGACGTGCTCAGCGACATCGTGGAAAACCAATTCTAAGATAATCCATATCGTCCTGCGAACTTCGCAGGGCGATATATAATAATGTATAGTATGAAAATCCCTCAAGAATTTGATACCATTCGCCCTTGGGAGCCGGAAGACCTCCCGGAGGTGTACGACCGCCTGGTTGCCAATGAGCAGTTCCAGAAGGTGCTTGCCTTCCTCTATCCGCAGGTGCCTTTCGAGATGATTGTGCAGAAACTGAAAGCCTGCAAGACCAATCTGGAGTTCCAGAAGGCTTTCTGCTATGACTTTGTGCATGGTGTGTTGAAGAAGGCGGGCAAGGGCTGCGAACTCGACAGTTCTGCCATCGACAATACCCGCAACTATACCTTCATCAGTAACCACCGCGACATCGTGCTCGATTCTGCCATCCTCGATGTCATGCTCATCGACAACGGTTTCCAGACCACCTGCGAGATAGCCATTGGCGACAACCTCCTCTCCCTGCCATGGGTGAAGGACCTGGTACGCGTCAACAAGGCATTCATCGTGGAGCGTGCCTTGGGCATGCGCGAGATGCTGAAGGCCAGCAAGCGCCTCTCCGACTATATGCACTTTGCTGTCAAGGAGAAGAAGGAGAACATCTGGATTGCACAGCGTGAGGGCAGGGCAAAGGACAGCGACGACCGCACCCAGAAAGGCATCCTCCAGATGATGTCGATGGGGGGAGAAGGCTGCATTGTCGAAAGACTGAAGCAGTTGCACCTCGTGCCGCTCTCCATCAGTTATGAGTACGACCCTTGCGACTTTCTCAAGGCCGCTGAATTTCAGCTGAAGCGGGATGTAGAAGGATGGAAGAAAGGGCCTACCGACGACTTGGTAAGTATGCAGACCGGTATCTTCGGTTATAAGGGACATGTGCACTATCATGCCGCCCCTTGCCTGGACGATTATCTCGACAGTCTCGACCCGGAAATGCCCAAGCAGGATGTATATAATAAGCTGGCTGCTTATATCGACCACGAGATTCATGCCCGCTACCGCCTCTATCCCGGCAACTATGTGGCACTCGACCTCTTGAAAGGCACTACGGCTTATGCCGACAAGTACACCCAGGAAGAAAAGGAGAAGTTTGAGGGGTATATAGCCGGGCAATTGGCAAAGATAGATATCCCCAATAAAGATGAAGCATACTTGCGGGAACGTCTCTTGACGATGTATGCCAATCCATTAAAAAATTACCTTGCTGCCCAATGAGCAGCAAGGTAATTTTTTTATAGATCATTTTTTATAGGTTTACCTTTATACCGGCATTCACCTTCACCCCATAGTATTCCACCTGCATGGTGCGGTTTTTCTCACCTTGGTAGTAGCGCAGTGGTTGGTTGAGTAGGTTGTTGGCGTTGGCATATACTGTAAACTTGGTTTTCTTTCCCCATGTGTAGCTGGCATTGAGGTCCAGATAGTTTACTTGGTCATAGTAGCGGTCTAGTGCGCGGCTGTTGCTCATCTGGTCGATGAATGCAGAGGCGTAGTTGTAGGAGAGGCGCACGTTGATGCCACTCTTCTCAAAGAAGATGGAAGCGTTGGCAGTATGCTCTGGCGATCCTGCCACTTTTACGTCATCGCCATCCTTGATGCCCAGACGGGAGTTGAAGTTGCGCGTGGTACTATGCGTATATGTATAGTTCCCGTAGAAGCCGATGCATTTGAGCGAAGGGGCTATGAAACCGAAGTCGCGTTGGTAGGCTACTTCTGCACCGAGCACGCGTGCATCATAGGCATTGATGTTTTGTGTTACGGTGAATTGCTTGTCAGCATTGTCGCCCGTAAGACCGAGGTCGCTGCCCAGATACTTGTTGGAAGCCCATTCTACATTTACATTCTTGATGTCCTTGTAGAATATGCCTGCACTGACGAGTCCCACACTCTTGAAGTAGTGGTCGGCTGAGAGGTCGATGTTGACAGACTTGGCTGGCTTGGTGTTAGGGTCGCCTATGGTTGCTTCCTCGTCTGCGATGTTGAATGTCTTGTTGGCTATCAGCGCAGAGTATTTCGGACGTGAGATGGTCTTGGTTATCGAGGCTCTCACGCTACCGTCGTCACTGTATTTGTATTTCAGCAAGAGGCTTGGCAAGAGGTCGGTGTAGTGACTCTTGATGTCTCCTGTCGCTACCATGGTAGTCTCGCCGTCCTCGGGTACATTTACGTTGTAGCCGCTTGTCTTGAGGTCGGTACGTTCCAGGCGCAGACCTGCTGTCAGTGACAGCTTCTTTCCCAGTTTTTGGTCGAAACGGATATAGCCTGCTGTTATCTGTTCGCGAATTTTATAGTTGCCGGCTTCTTCCTCCAGATTCTCGGTACCTTTGTAGTTGTCGAAGTTGATGTTGCCCAAGGTCTGTATGGTGATGAATGGCGAACCTGTTGGATATTGGTTGCCGGGCATGAAACCGTTTCTGATTTGCTGTGTTGTCAGCGTTCTCCAGTCACTGCCTAGCACCTCGTCTGGGTCGTAATCAAAGTATGACTTTGTGCGAGTCTTGTCCTTGCTGGTGTATTTGCCGCCAAACTTCAGGGTGTTGCCGTAGAGACCGTTGGTGAGGGGCAGACTGAAGTTGATTCTGCCTTTCCACTCGTTTTCCACGATGTCCTGGTTTGAGTTGTTAAGCTCGTCGAGTTGCCAGTGAGAGTCGTCAAGGCTTGGCAATGATTTGCTGTAGTAAGGCTGTCGACCGCCTACGTCCTTGAAGTCGGAAGCGAAATCTATATAGTCGGTCTCTTTCTTGCCGTATTTATATTTATAGGAGGCGTATCTTTCATTGGGGCGTTCTTCGGTGGCACGCGAATAGCTGGCAGCCCAGTCCATTTTCAGATTGCCGAAGAGATGCTCGCCGTCAAGGGTGTAGTCCATGGTTTGCTGGAGTTCGAGACGGGCATTCTTGGTGTCTGATGCGCCTGCTTTGGTCTGGAATACGGCATACTGTTTCTTGGCTGCACTGGAGAGTTTCTTGTAGGATACTCGATATCGGTTCTCCCAGTCGCTGCGGCGATTGTAAATGCCCTTGAACGAAATCTTGTGGAGTGGACTGAACTTATAGTCTAGGGCGAGCGAGTAGCTTTGTCGCTCTCTTGTTACATAGTACTGGCGCACCTGTGCTTCCTTGAGCTGTACCTCGCCGTTGTCGCCCTCTACATATTCAAATTCGGTGTTGTCCGATCCTCCCGGGTTATATTGGTAAGAGGCGGCTGCCATGATACCCAGTTTGTTGTCGAAGAATCGGTTGCCCCAGGTTGCTCCCAGGTCCCATTGGGTTTTGCCGCTTATCCATGAGTAGCCGGAGCCTACATTGAAGTTGAGTACGCGATGACTGGGGGTATTCTTGGTGACCAGATTGATTTCGCCACCGATGGCATCTCCGTCCATGTCTGATGTTACCACCTTGTTCAGCTCGATGGTCTGTATCATGTCGGCAGGGATGAGGTCTAGTTGTACGTTACGGGTGTCGCCTTCGGCTGAAGGCATGCGGTTGCCGTTCACGGTTACCGATGTGAGGTCGGCAGAGGTACCTCTCACCTGTCCGAAGCGGGCTTCGCCTTGGTCGTACTGTACGTTTACGCCATTGATGCGCTTCAGGGCATCACCGATGTTGGAGTCGGGGAATTTGCCCACTTGGTCGGCACTCACCACGTTGGTGACACCCATGTTCTCCTTCTGCATCTGCAGGGCCTTGCGCTGTCCGTAGAAGGCTCCGTTTACTACCACTTCCTTCAGTTCGTTTCCTTCGCTGAGTTGTATGTTGCGCTCTATCGTGTTGCCGGTTAGTTTGATGACGTATGTCTTTGTGGTATAGCCCACGTAAGAAACCTTTACCTTGTATGTTCCGGGTTTCAGGTTGGTGAGGGTGTAGAAACCGTTTACGTCACTGGTAGCTCCTGTATGGAGGTCTTCGATGGTGATGTTGGCACCGGGCAGCACCTGGTGGTCTTTGGCATCGGTGATGCGTCCGCGGATGCTTCCCATCTCCAGGGAGTTGTTGTCTGGTGCATCCACTGGGGCTGCTGTTGCGCTCGCTGTTGCCAGTCCCATTGCCATAGTCATGACAATAGGCTTCAGTCGTTTGGTATTCATAAATAATGCTGATTGTGTTAACTGAAATATCTTTTTACTCTTTATTTCTTCTTTACGATTTCATGCAGTTGGTTGCCGTTGTGGTCTATCATAATCATGCGTAGTTGCTTCTTGTCGGCGGTAAAGACTGAGAATCCGTCTTCTGGCGAGCAGTATACCGTACCTTCCACAGCCTCTACGGGGCGTGCCAGCGAAGCGGAACTGTTTACCACATAGTCTATGTTGTCGCCTTTCATCTTGATATGCTGGAAGCTGTGGATGTGTCCACATGCATAGATGGCTACGTTGTTGTATCGTTTGAGGATGGGGAGCACTCGCTTCTGCATGTCCTGTCGCTCGGTGATTGTTTTCTCCGTGTAGGCGTAAATAGGGTGGTGTCCCACTACGATGACCCAGTCTTCCTTGGCGTTGCGCAGGGTCTCGTCTAGCCATGAGAGCTGTGCCTCTACGTCTTGCTTTACGGCATCAGGGTAGGTGTCGGTATCCTTGCGGTATTTGTCTATCAGTGGGGTAGTGTCCAGGAAGATGAAGCGTACGGTCGTGTCTTTCTTCTTGAAGGTACGCGTGTAGTAACGGGATGGCATCATCCAGCGGCGGCTTATCTTGCCGTAGTCGAGCACAGCCTGCGTGTTGCCGCGGTACTCGTGGTTGCCGCAAACGGGAAACCAGTCCAGCATCAGTTCTGGATGCGAGTAGATCAACTCGTAGTTGGTCATCCACAAAGGGTCGCTAGTGGAAGTTACACCATTGAAGTGATGTATGTCGCCTATGGCGAGTACACACTCTGGATTGACGGTTTCTGCCATCTCGCCCATGAGTTCTGCGATGGCTTTTTGGTCGTAATAGCCATTGCGTCCTAGGTCGTTGGCCATGTAAAAGGTGAGTTGGCCTTTTAGCTTGTTCCAACTTTCCCGACTATCGTAGTCTTTCTTTACAAGATGGGATGGCTGTATTCTGCATCCGTCTTGTAAGCCTCCTACAGTCTGTGCTTGGATGCTTGTACTTTCGGCAAGGACAAGCAGGCTTGCCAGAAGAGTTGCCCTCATGGAGTTTCTCCATACTGTTTTTGTTTTCATTCCTTTGTAATATATGATTATGTTATTTGCGTGCAAAGGTACGCTTTCGGCATGTCGAAAGGATTACAAAAGTTTGAAAAGAAAGACAACAGGGATTACAATGTTGTGACACGAAGAAAGGGGAAGCTCAGGCGATAATGCCTCAGCTTCCCCTTGGGTGTTGTGTTTTGTCAGTAAGTTCTTGGCTTTTTTAGAGAGCTTCCAGCATGCGCTTGATGACTACCTGTGCGGAGATTTCGCGGTTGGCGGCCTCCGGGATTACCAAGCTGTTCTTGCTCTCTATCAC
>CAVDKC010000106.1:0-9013 GCA_963609615.1 Oribacterium sp. | reverse complement strand
CGTTCTTCACTCTTCACTTAATAAATATAATTATGTTATTTAGTAAACAAAATAAGGAGGCACTCTTCAAGCCGCTCAACCTGGACAATCCTATCATGGTGCAGGTGTTGGGTATCTGTAGTGCCTTGGCTGTCACTTCACAGTTGAAGCCAGCCATTGTGATGGGACTTGCCGTGACTATTATCACAGCATTCTCTAACGTGATTATTTCCATCATCCGCAACACCATCCCTCAGCGCATCCGTATCATCGTACAGTTGGTAGTGGTAGCTGCGTTGGTTACCATCGTGAGCCAGGTGCTCAAGGCATTTGCCTACGATGTGAGTGTGCAGCTCTCGGTGTATGTGGGACTTATCATCACCAACTGTATCCTCATGGGACGTCTGGAGGCGTTCGCTATGATGAACAAGCCTTGGCCTTCGTTCCTCGACGGTGTAGGCAACGGTTTGGGATATGCCCTCATCCTTGTCATTGTGGGTGCTGTTCGTGAGTTGTTGGGGCGTGGCTCTTTGCTCGGCTTCCAGCTCATCCCTGAGGGAGCTTACGACTTCGGATATGTTAATAACGGTATGATGACGATGCCTGCTATGGCATTGATTCTGCTGGGATGTGTAATCTGGGTACATCGTGCCTATATTTATAAGGAGGAAAAGTAAGATGGAGCACGCAATTAGTTTGTTTTTCCGTTCGATTTTCGTCGATAACATGATCTTCGCTTACTTCCTGGGTATGTGCTCTTTCCTTGCCGTGTCCAAGAATGTGAAGACCTCTTTCGGACTGGGGTGCGCCGTGACCTTCGTGTTGCTCGTAACCGTTCCCGTGGATTATCTCTTGCAGACCAAAGTGCTCGGCCCTGACTGTTTGATGCCTGGTGTAGACTTGAGCTACCTCAGTTTCATCCTCTTCATTGCCGTCATCGCCGGTATCGTGCAGTTGGTAGAGATGATAGTAGAGAAGTATTCGCCTTCGCTCTATGCTGCGCTGGGTATCTTCTTGCCGCTTATCGCCGTTAACTGCGCCATCATGGGTGCTTCGCTCTTCATGCAGCAGCGCATCTTGATGGATCCTTCCAACTCGCAAGCGATTACCAATGTGTGGGACAGCATCGTCTACGCAGTGGGTTCGGGTATCGGCTGGACACTCGCAATCACTCTGATGGGTGCTATCCGCGAGAAGATGCAGTACTGCGACGTGCCAAAGCCCCTTCAGGGACTGGGCATCACTTTTATCACCGTAGGCTTGATGGCAATGGCAATGCTTTGCTTCTCAGGTTTGAAAATCTAATGAAGGAGGACTAAAGATATGGTAAATACATCATTTATATTGGCTAGTATCGGAGTCTTCCTAGTGGTGATACTCCTGCTGGTTGTTATCCTGCTCGTGGCTAAGAAGTATCTCAGCCCCAGCGGTAATGTGAATATCGAAATCAATGGCGACAAGACCATCAATGTGGCACAGGGCAGCAGCCTCATGACTACGCTCAACGAGAACGGCATCTTCTTGCCTTCTGCTTGTGGCGGTAAGGCCAGTTGTGGTCAGTGTAAGGTACAGGTGCTTGAGGGAGGTGGCGAGATACTCGACTCAGAGAAGCCTCACTTCACCCGTAAGCAAATCAAGGAGCATTGGCGCTTGGGATGCCAGTGCAAGGTGAAGGGCGACCTCAAGATTAAGGTGCCCGAGAGCGTGATGGGCGTGAAAGAGTGGGAGTGCGAGGTTATCTCCAACAAGAACGTCTCCTCGTTCATCAAGGAGTTTAAGGTGGCTCTGCCTCCTGGCGAGCACATGGACTTCGTACCTGGTTCTTACGCCCAGATCAAGATTCCTGCATACGACTGCATCGACTACGACAAGGACTTCGACAAGGATTTGATCGGCAAGGAGTATATCGGTACATGGGAGAAGTTCAATATTCTCTCTCTGAAGGCTCATAACCCAGAGCCTACTGTGCGTGCCTACTCTATGGCCAACTACCCAGACGAGGGTGACATCATCACCCTTACTGTGCGTATCGCCACAACTCCGTTCTTGCCTCGTCCACAGGTAGGATTCCAGAATGTGCCTACAGGTATCGCTTCTTCTTACATCTTCTCCCTGAAGCCAGGAGACAAGGTAATGATGAGCGGTCCTTATGGCGACTTCCATCCTAACTTTACTTCGGGCAAGGAGATGATTTGGATTGGTGGTGGTGCCGGTATGGCTCCATTGCGTGCGCAGATTATGCACATGACCAAGACGCTTCATACTACCGACCGCGAGCTCCACTTCTTCTATGGTGCACGTGCGCTCGGTGAGGCATTCTTCCTGGAAGACTTCTGGGAGTTGGAGAAGGAGTTCCCGAACTTCCACTTCCACCTCTCGCTCGACCGCAAGGACCCTGTGGCAGACGAACAGGGCGTGAAGTACTACGAGGGATTTGCTGTAAACTGCATCCGTGACACCTACTTGAAGGATCACGAGGCACCAGAGGATTGTGAATACTACCTCTGCGGACCTCCAATGCTCATCAAGACGGTAACAGATTATCTCGACAGTCTCGGTGTAGACCAAGAGAGCATCATGTACGACAACTTCGGATAATATATCATGTCGCCCAGAAAGGGGAGAGCATCCATTACGAGATGCCCACACCCTTTCTGGGCGACATTTTTTTATAAGGAGTTGACAAGTGTAGCTTGGAAGACTCGTTTGTCGGAAAAAGTGCAAAAGAAAACGTTTACGCTTCTTTTTCTAAAAAACTCATAGTTTTTATTTGCCATTTATAAATAATATATTATCTTTGCAAGCAGTTAGAATTGCAAAGTCTACTTGGCAATATGCAGATAAAGAATCGAACAAGATGAACAATAAGATAAAACATGCTGGAGTGGTGGACCATGTGGCTGGTGGCTGTGTGTGCGTACGCATATTACAGTCGTCGGCATGTAGTGGTTGTAAGGTGTCTGCCCACTGTAATGCCTCTGAAACCAAGGAAAAACTGGTGGAAGTCATGGACAAAAATGCCGGCAGATACCAAAAGGGTGACTCCGTAACCGTCGTGGCAGATACTACGGTAGGCTTTCGGGCTAGCTTCTATGGTTATCTTTTGCCTTTGTTGCTCATGGTGGTGACACTTGTGGTGGTGATACAAACCATTCATTCCGAAGGTTGGGCAGCACTTTCGGCTCTCGGTATCTTGATACCTTACTACACAGTCCTCTACCTTTTTCGGGATAAATTAAAAAATAGGTTGAGCTTCGCCATCGAAGTCTAGTTAGGTAGGGGCTTAACCTATAAATGGGATATTAACTAAAACAAATACAAAAATTATGAATTTCATTTTGATTGCAATCTTGGTACTCGGAGCGATTGCGCTGGTTTCGGCGTTGGTACTCTTTGGGGTATCCAAGAAATTTGCCGTCGAAGAGGACCCTCGATTGGGACAGGTGGGAGAACTCCTGCCTGGTGCCAACTGCGGTGGTTGTGGATTCGCTGGATGTTCTGGCATGGCCGCAGCCCTAGTCAAGGGTGCCGATGCCGGTAGCATCGAGGGACTGATGTGTCCTGTAGGTGGTGCCGACGTGATGGGCAAGGTGGCAGACCTCCTGAGTATCGCTGTGGCTAACACAGAAGCTAAGGTGGCTGTAGTGCGTTGTAATGGCTCTTGCGAGAATCGTCCTCGCATCGCCGAGTATGATGGTTTGCATACTTGTGCTGCCGTAAACGCTTGTGGTGCTGGTGAAACAGGCTGTGGCTTCGGTTGCCTCGGTTGTGGCGACTGCGTCGATGCCTGTCAGTTTGGAGCCATCGTCATCAATCCAGAGACTGGTCTGCCAGAGGTAGACGAGGAGAAGTGTACGGGGTGTGGTGCATGCTCAAAGGCTTGTCCGCGCCGCATTATCGAACTTCGCAAGAAGGGCCCTAAGGGTAGACGGGTTTATGTGCAGTGCGTGAATCATGACAAGGGGGCTGTGGCCAAGAAGGCTTGTAGTGCTGCTTGTATCGGTTGCGGCAAGTGCCAGAAAGTCTGCAAGTTTGAGGCTATCACAGTGGAAAACAATGTAGCTTATGTTGACTTCAACAAGTGCCGCATGTGTACCAAGTGTGTGGACGAGTGCCCTACAGGTGCATTGGTAAAAGTAAACTTCCCAATTAAAAAGAAGGAGGAACAAGCATGAATTTGAGAACATTTAGAATCGGTGGAGTACACCCGGAAGAGAATAAGATTACCGCAGAGATGGCTACCCAGGTGGCAGCCCTCCCTAAGCAAGCTGTCTTTCCACTCGGTCAGCACATTGGTGCTCCTGCCAAACCTGTGGTAGCCAAGGGCGACAAGGTAAAGGTGGGTACACTCATCGCTGAGGCTGGCGGTTTTGTCAGTGCTCCTATTTATAGCTCTGTGTCGGGAACAGTCTTCAAGGTAGATTCTGCTATCGATGCATCGGGCTATCGCAGACCTTGCATTATCATCAATGTGGATGGCGACGAGTGGGAGGAGAGTATCGACCGCTCCGATAAGTTGGAGATCATGGAGGCTCACCCCGAACTGACAGCAGAGGAAATCGTCAGTCGCATCAAGGTAGCAGGTGTCACGGGTATGGGTGGCGCAGGTTTCCCTACTTTTATCAAGCTTTGTCCTCCTCCAGGTGCCAAGGCAGAGTGTGTTATCATCAACGGAGTGGAGTGTGAGCCTTATATCACTGCCGACTATCGGCTGATGATGGAGCATGCCGACGAGATACTCGTAGGCTTGAACCTCCTCATGAAGGCTGCTAAGGTAGAGAAGGGCTATGTCGGTATCGAAGACAATAAGCCAGCTGCTATCAAACTCTTCGAGGAGAAGACCGCTAATGATGCTCGTATAGAGATTGTACCACTGGCTAAGAAGTATCCGCAGGGAGGTGAAAAGCAGTTGGTGGATGCGGTGATTCGCCGCCAGGTACCAGCTCCTCCTGCTATTCCTGTAAATGTAGGTGCCATTGTGCAGAACGTAGGTACTGCTTTTGCCGTATATCAGGCAGTGATGAAAAATAAGCCTCTCTTCGAGCGCTATACTACTGTGACAGGCAAGCTGGTGAAGAACCCTGGCAACTTCCTGGTTCGCATGGGTACACCATTCTCTCAGCTCATCGAGACCTGCGGTGGTCTGCCTGAGGGCGACAATAAGGTTTTGTCTGGTGGCCCAATGATGGGCAAGGCTGTCATCAGCCTCGATGTGCCAGTGGTGAAGGGTACCAACTCTATCACCATTCTCACGGATGCAGACGCTCACCGCAAGAAGGTAGCACCTTGTATCCGTTGTGCGAAGTGTGTGGAGGCCTGTCCTATGGGACTGGAGCCATACTTGCTTGCCACATTGAGCGTGATGAAGGATTATGAGCGATTGGAGGCAGAGGACATTACCTCTTGTATCTCTTGCGGCTCATGCCAGTTTACCTGTCCTTCCCATCGTCCTATCCTCGACAATATCCTTGCTGGCAAGGGCGCAGTGATGGGCATTATCAAGGCACGTAATGCCAAGAAGTAATTCATCTTACGAAACACATTGAATAAAGAAAATGAGTAAATTAATCGTTTCATTATCGCCACACGCCCATGGCAACGAGTCGGTGGAGAAGAACATGTACGGAGTCATCATCGCCCTCGTTCCTGCTATCCTCGCCTCGGTGTACTTCTTTGGGTTGGGGTCGGCAGTTGTACTGCTCACCTCTGTGGCTGCCTGCGTCTTCTTCGAGTGGGCTATCACCAAATATCTCCTGAAGACAGAACCCTCGCTCACAGACGGCTCTGCCATCATCACAGGACTTTTGCTCGGTATGAACTTGCCTAGCAACCTTCCCCTTTGGATTATCATCATCGGTGCTCTCTTCGCCATCGGCGTGGGAAAGATGACTTTCGGTGGCTTGGGTAACAATCCTTTCAACCCTGCGTTGGTAGGTCGTTGCTTCTTGCTCGTCAGTTTCCCTGCACAGATGACCTCATGGCCAGTGGCAGGACAGTTGGCTGCTTATACTGATGCTACTACTGCCGCTACGCCGTTGGCTATCATGAAGACTGCCATCAAGACAGGTGATTCTTCTATCCTCAATCAGTTGCCAGATTCGCTCAGCCTCCTCTTCGGTGCTACGGGCGATGGCTTCGGTGCGGGTACCACGGGCGAGGTTTGCGCCATCGCTCTCTTGTTGGGCTTGGCTTACATGCTCTGGAAGAAGGTCATCACTTGGCATATCCCTGTGAGCATCATCGCTACCGTGTTCGTGTTCAGCGGTTTGATGCACTTGGCTAATCCTGTATATGCAAATCCTTTCGCCGTTATCCTGAGTGGTGGTCTGATGCTCGGTGCCATCTTCATGGCTACCGACTATGTTACCTCTCCAATGACTCACAAAGGACAAATCATCTACGGAGTGTGCATCGGTCTCCTGACCATCATTATCCGTAACTGGGGTAGCTATCCAGAAGGTATGTCATTCGCCATTCTCATCATGAATGCGTTTACACCTCTTATTAACACATACGTTAAACCCAAGCGCTTCGGCGAGAAGCCTGCTAAGAAATAAGGAGGAAATCGACATGCAGAAATTAGAATCATCTCTAAAGAATATGGTGCTCGTGCTAGTGGGCGTAGCACTTATCGTGGGTGCTGTACTTGCATATGTTAACCATCTTACCTCTGGTCCTATTGCAGAGAAGGCAGAGAAGTCGCTCGCTGCAGGCATCAAGAGTGTGATGGGTACCGAAGACCTGCAGGTGGCAGAGCCTAAGGACGTGGAGCAGACCATCGATGGCAAGCAGGTAAACTTTACCGTCCATCAGTGTTCCGACAAGAGCGGCAAGGAACTGGGTGCTGCTGTAGAGAGTACCACAGGTGGATTTGGTGGCGACCTCAAGGTGCTCGTAGGTTTCGATCAGGAGGGCAAGATTTTGGGGTACACCATTCTTCAGGCTTCCGAGACTCCAGGTCTGGGTGCCAAGGCTACTACTTGGTTTCAGAAAGATGGCAAAGGCAGCGTGATAGGCAAGAGCCCTAAGGACGGCACCCTGCACGTGAGCAAAGACGATAAGAGCGGAAATGCCGTGGATGCCATCACTGCCTCTACCATCACCAGCCGTGCATTCCTCAAGGCTATTAACCAGGCATACGGTGCTTACACCCAGCAGGGTGCTGATGCACAGAGCGGTGCCTCTAAAGTAAAGAAAGGATAAGCCAACTATGAGTAATATTAAGATTTTGATGAACGGACTCGTTAAGGAGAACCCTACCTTTGTGTTGCTTCTCGGTATGTGTCCTACACTTGCCACCACCACTAGTGCCATCAATGGCCTCTCTATGGGACTGGCTACTATGGCGGTGCTGATTTGCACCAACTTCGTGATTTCCTGTATCAAGCGAATCACTCCAGATATGGTGCGCATCCCTGTGTTTATTGTAGTGATTGCAGCCTTCGTTACGATTCTCCAGATGGTGATGAGTGCATATGCTCCAGACAGCATCAATCAAGCTTTGGGTATCTACATCCCTCTGATTGTAGTAAACTGTATCATTCTCGGTCGTGCTGAGAGCTTTGCTGCCAAGAATTCGCCTGTGGCCAGCCTTTTCGACGGTCTTGGCTGTGGTTTGGGATTTACCCTTGCGTTGACCCTTCTAGGTTGTGCTCGTGAAATATTGGGAGCGGGCAGTGTCTTTGGCGTTGCTTTATTGCCAGAGACTACCAATGTCTTGGTGTTTATCCTGCCTCCTGGAGCATTCCTCACACTGGGCTACATCATCGCTATATTTAATAAGGTAAAGAAGTAACATTATGGAATATTTATTGATATTTATCTCTGCGATATTCGTTAACAATATCGTCTTGTCGCAGTTCCTCGGTATCTGTCCTTTCCTGGGCGTATCTAAGAAGATTGATACCGCCATCGGTATGGGTGGAGCCATCGCTTTCGTCTTGACCTTGGCTACCATCATCACTTGGTTGGTGCAGAAGTTTGTACTCGATCCATTTGGACTGCAATATCTTCAGACATTGTCGTTTATTCTAGTGATTGCGGCATTGGTACAGATGGTGGAAATTATCCTGAAGAAGGTTTCTCCTGCACTTTACCAGGCACTGGGTATCTTCTTGCCGTTGATTACTACCAACTGTGCAGTGCTGGGTGTTGCCATCTTGGTTATCCAGAAAGACTTCAACCTCTTGCAGAGCGTAGTCTATGCCTTCTCTACTGCCCTTGGTTTTGCCTTGGCACTCATCGTCTTTGCCGGCATTCGCGAGCAGCAGGCTCTGGTACGCATTCCCAAGGGTATGCAAGGTATGGCCATCGTACTGGTTACTGCATCTCTCTTGAGTCTTGCCTTCATGGGCTTCTCTGGAGTAGACGGTGGGCTAAAGGCACTCTTTGGATTGGAGTAATCTATACTCTCTGAAGAAATAAGAAAACAGGCCGCATACTGCCAAAGTTAAACCTTCTATGTCATAGTGGGAGGGGATGTTATGGCCGGTGCGGTGTGCGGTAAATAGGTGGTTTGATTTTTGCCCTAACAGGGCGCAATATCGCCCCTTCGAGAGCAAAAAACTGTCCTTGAAGGGGCAATATTATGCCGTGGCGATGCAAAAAAACGAATGTCGGGACGTTATTTTTGTATGTCCCGACTTGTTTTCTGATAGAAGTCTATTTCGCTTTTCGATTTTAACCTCACACCTCACGGAATACTGATTAACTGATTGTAAAACAGATAGTTTGTAGCTGTGTGGTGTTGGCTTGATACCTCACTCAGACCTCACATAGACCTCACAGGGGTAGTAAGCAGCTCAGCACTTACACCTTGCCATTTTACCAGTGTGGTCTCAGTGTGGTCTAAAATGCATTGCCACACCCTGTAAATAGCTTATAGATAGGCTGTTATGTGGTTTTAGTGCGGTGTGAGGTTTAATTCTTGTATCTCTATATGCTTGGCTTTCTGAAATGTTTGCTGCCAACAAATAGAAAAATAAAGGACTATCCTCACGGACAGTCCTATACTTATTATACAAAAACATTATGA
>CAVDKC010000105.1:0-9188 GCA_963609615.1 Oribacterium sp. | reverse complement strand
CCAATGTGGCAAAACCCTACCAGTTGCTCACGATGTCGCTCAATGTGGTGGTGCTTATCATTGCCTGGGGCATCCTCTTCTTCGTGAGAGGTTATTACATGGACTTCATCGAGGCCATCTTCCCCGCCATCGATGAGGGTACGATGTTGCCCGCCATCGTTTTGGGACTTGCCTTGTTCCTGTTGGTGTCCGTCTTGAATGTCATCGCCATCCGCCGCAAGGTAATGGGTATCTGGAAGAGAAAGGAGTAGGAGAGAGTGCTTCTGCAAAATACAGACATTTTTGCGCCGGAAACAAACTTCTGGCCAGCTTAGCTGAAATACCCGAAAATAATTGTAAGTAAAAAACTAAAAGAACTTACAAATTGTAAAAATTCTGCGCTATTTGCTTAGTGCAGAATTTTTTTTGCATAAAAATAACACTTTTCATTTCGTTGTAACATTTGTATCGTTTTTTTTTATTAATTTTGCACCCGAACAAAGGTGGGACAGGATAACGTCCCAAGAGTTTATTAATTAATCTTATAAAAAAAGGTATGCAGAAAAGATTGCATTTACTCATTGCTTTGCTGGCCTTTTTGGTTACAACAGCAATGGCACAGGTTACAACTTCTGGTGTTAGCGGACTTATCAAAGCTAATGGAGAAGAAGTGATTGGTGCAACAATTACGGCGACCCATACTCCTACAGGGTCGGTTTACCGTACAGTTTCCAACTCTTCTGGTCGTTTTACCATTCAGGGTATGCGCGCCGGCGGTCCTTACAAGGTTGAAATTTCCTATCTCGGTTACAAGACCAAGGAAATCAAGAATGTAAGCCTAAAGCTTGGTGAGGTGGCAGACCTCTCCACACAGTTGGAAGAAGATGCCCAGGCGTTGGGCGACGTTGTCGTAACTGGTAAGTTTGGCTTGGATGCCAGCAAGACAGGTGCTGCTGCTAGCTATAGCAGCAAGGACATTGCCAACATGCCATCTATCAGCCACAGCATTGGCGACATTACTCGCATGAACCCATTGGTGAGCGTTTCTCAGTCGGGTGCCATGTCTTTCGCCGGAACTAACAACCGTTACAACAGCTTCCAGGTAGATGGTGCAGTAAACAATGACGTATTCGGTCTTACCAGCAATGGTCAGAACGGTGGTCAGGCTGGTACACAGCCTATCTCTACCGAGACTATCGACCAGGTACAGGTGAGCGTAGCTCCATTCGATGTTCGCCAGTCTGGTTTTACTGGTGGTGCCATCAACGCCATCACCAAGTCGGGTACCAATGAGTTCCATGGCTCCGTCTATGGCGACTGGCTGAACCAGAGCTTGATTGGTTCCAAGTACACTTTGATGAACGGCAAAGACAGTGAGAAGTACAACGATGAGACTGAATATCGTTATGGTATTACTCTTGGTGGTCCTATCGTAAAAGACAAGTTGTTCTTCTTCGCCAACTATGAGAAGTCAAACAAGGAATATCCTAACAACTATGGTTATGGTTCTTCTGCCTCTAAATTGGGTGAGGAAGGCTTTGCTATAGCCGATGAGGTACTCGATATCTTGAAAAATAAGGGTTATGTAGATTCTTATAATAATCCTAAGAACTATACCAAGAGCGATAAGGCTGGCATTAAGCTCGACTGGAACATCAGCGACAAGCATAAGGCTACTATTGGTTGGCGTATGGTGAACGCCAAGCAGTTGAGCGGCAATAGTACTGCTTCTTATCTCAATGCATCTAGCTATCAGTACGACTTCAGTTCCAAGACGAATACTTTCACTGCTGAGTTGAACAGTAATTTCAGCGATAAGGTAAACAACCAGTTCCAGGCATCTTACGTTTCTGTACGCGACAAGCGCGATCCTCATGGTATCCTCCCAATGATTCAGATTAAGAATGTAGGTGGCGGTACTCTCTGCTTGGGTACAGAGCGTTCTTCTACAGCCAACTCTTTGGACCAGGATATCTTTACATTTACAGACAATGTTAACTTGTATCTGGGCAAGCACAACTTGACCTTTGGTACTCATGGTGAGTATTACAAGTTTAAGAACCTCTTCATTCAGGACAACTACGGTACTTATTACTTCAATAACGTAGATGACTTCAAGATGTTCATGAACGGTCAGACCACAGCATCTTCTGATGGTGGTACAACCTATTACAATACATTGAATCAGTATCGTTACAGTTCTGCCAATGTCAGTGTAACAGGCGACCCACGTTGGGCACCAGCCTTCGCAGCAGGTCAGATCGGGTTCTATGCGCAGGATAAGTTTAATATCACTCCTAACTTTGAGTTGACATACGGTTTGCGTATGGACATCCCATTGTTCTTCGATACTCCTACTGAGAATGCCGACTTCAACAATTCTGCAGCCCTTCAGGGATGGAATGTTGTAACCAACCATAAGTTGAGCAGCACTCCTATGTGGTCTCCACGTGTAGGCTTCCGTTGGAATGTAGAGCGTGAGCACAATGTAGTGCTTCGTGGTGGTGCTGGTGTCTTCACCGGTCGTATCCCATTCGTTTGGTTGAGTAATAATTTCACCAATACAGGTATCCAGACTTCCACTTATAACGTATATGGTTCGACAAAGCTTAATGCTAGTAACTTGAATACAGGTGCTTTGTCTAATGTTAGCTTCATTGCTGATCCAAGCAGTCAGACTGCGAATACCGAGAATTTGGCAGCTTCTGGTAATCAGACCGTAAATGTGTTCTCGAAGGACTTCAAGTTCTCTCAGAACGTGCGTCTTGATTTGGCACTCGATTTCACATTGGCTGGCATCGACTTCACTTTGGAAGGCGTGTACTCAAAGAACTTGAACGATATCTACTACAAGGACTTGACTCGCCAAGCATCTGGCAAGACCGTAGGCGAGACATACTCTTCTTTGTCTTTCGACAATCGTCCAATGTTCACCAAGATTACCAGCTCGGATGATGCCAATTTCAAGAAGTTGGCTAATGTTTACATGTTGGACAACACAAGTAAGGGTTATAGCTACAACCTCTCTTTGTCTGCTGTTAAGCACTTTGACTTCGGTTTGGACGTAGCCGCATCATACACTTACTCACAGTCTAAGTCTGTAAACTGTGGTACTTCTTCTGTAGCTCAGTCTAACTACAACTACAATTATACTTACCAGAATCCAAACGATCCTGAGCTTGGCTTCACGGCCTTCAACGTGCCTCACCAGGTGAAGGTTTCTGCCTTCTATCACAAGGATTATGCTAAGAATTGGAACACTACAGTAGGTCTTATCTACACAGGCTCATCTGGTTCTCCATACAGCATCTACTACTATGGTGACTTGAATGGTGACGGTTCTAATGGTAACGACCTGCTCTTCATCCCAACGGATGCGCAGATTGACCAGATGCAGTTTAAGGCTACTTCCAAGTACACTGCCGACCAGCAGAAGGAGAACTTCAAGCAGTGGATTGCAGGTGACAGCTACCTGAGCAAGCACCGTGGCGAGTACTTCGAGCGTTATGCTGACAACGAGCCATTCGAGAGTCATTTCGACTTCCACTTCGCTCAGACCTACAAGTTCAGAGTAGGTAAGGACATGCATTCCGTAGAGTTGTCATTCGATGTTTTGAACATCGGCAATATGCTCAACAAGAAGTGGGGTCGCTACACCTCTACAGGTTCTGCTACATACTACTCGCCTGTTACATACTCAGGCAACGGTCAGTTCCAGTTCTTGCACGATGGCGACTACAACATGCGCTCTTACAGCGATTACTACAGCCGTTGGCGCGGTCAGATTGGTCTGAAGTATACCTTCTAAGATTAAGTAAAACTCAATATAAATGGGGATATGTCATACAGCAATGGAATGGCATATTCCCTTTTTACTTTTTAAAGCATTTTTAATGATATGAGAAAAAAATCATTTGTCTGTTTCGTGGAGAAGTCCATTCTTCTGGTAATGTTCCTCCTGTCTCCGCTGATGAGCGCAGTAGCCCAGCAGCACCGCACGGTTATCATCTCCCTTGACGGCTGTCGCTGGGATTACCCTGAGATGTATAACACTCCCTTCCTCGACCAGTTGGCTAGCGAGGGCATCAAGGCCATTATGCAGCCCTCGTTCCCTTCCGTCACCTTCCCTAACCATTACACGCTCGCCACGGGACTGGTGCCCGACCATCACGGCATCATCGCCAACAGTTTTCTCGACAAGGAGAGCGGACTCACCTTTAGCCTGGGCAATAAGGCAACCAAGCAAGACCCTCGTTTCTGGGGAGGAGAACCAGTCTGGATTACAGCGAAGAAGCAGGGTAAGAAGGTGGGCGTCGTATATTGGCCAGGTTCCGATGTTGCCATCCAGGGCATCTATCCCGACATCTACTACGACTATGAGAAGAAGCCTCTGCTTACCTATGTGGAGCGCATCGCAGAGATAGAACGTATGCTTAAGATGCCAGAGAGTGAACGTCCGCAACTCATCATGGCCTATTTCGACGAGCCCGACCATTCCGGTCATACCTATGGCCCAGAGAGCAGACAGACTCGCAAGCAGGTGGAGACACTCGACTGTCTTCTTGGCCAGTTGTGGAAAGACATCCAGCAGATGCCCGACGGCAAGAACATCAATCTCATCGTTACTGCCGACCATGGTATGGACCGCAACTCCAACGAGCGCATCATCAATCTGGCCAACTATCTCGACAAGTCGTGGTATCAGCGCATAGCCAATGGCTTCCCCACGATGATTTACCCCAACAAGGGTTGTGAGGCAAAGATACTGAAAGCTTTGGCAAAGGTGCCGCACATCAGGGCATGGCGCAAGTCGGAGATGCCTGCGTACTTCAACTATGGCACCAATAAGAATGTAGCCGACATTGTGGTAATTTCAGATATCGGCTGGGTATTTAGCGACAAGGACAAGGTGCTGGCTGGTAACCATGGCTTCGACCCCAACTATAGCGACATGCACGTGCTCTTCCGTGCCGCCGGTCCCGACTTCAAGCAGGGTTATGTGAAGGAGAAAGTATTTAAAAACGTAGATGTTTATCCTCTCCTTAACCATCTTCTGGGAACCACCCCTGCCCAAAATGACGGTACGCTGGATGATATTACTGATTTGCTGAAATAAAGGTCCTTCGGAAAGGACAGTGTGAATACATCATAAAAATTAAAGATGCAGTTTACGGTCTTTTATAGTACTGTGAGCTGCATCTTTTTCTCTTCCTTTTGTTATTTCAATGTATCTATTATTCTTTTTTTCTTTATTTTGTTCTATGCCCTTATTTTCTTGTGCAAAAATGAGGACTATTTCGAAAAAAATGTTTAAATTTGCAGCATAAAAATATAAAAAGGGTAAAGTCTCGTCTCAGAAAGGGGCAGTTGCCCACATTATTAACATTATTATTAACAAAAAGGTATGCAGAAAAGATTGCATTTATTAGTGGCTTTGCTGGCCTTTATGGTTTCTACAGCAATGGCACAGATTACAACCTCTGGCATCAGCGGTAAGATTACTTCTAATGGTGAAGAGGTAATTGGTGCTACTGTTACAGCCATCCACCAACCTTCGGGTACCGTATATCGTGCGGTTACCAATATCGACGGTCGATACACCATTCAGGGTATGCGCCCTGGCGGGCCTTACAAGGTGGAAATCTCTTATGTTGGTTACAAGGAAAAGACTTTCAACAATGTAAAACTCAGCCTTGGTGAGAGCGAGAACCTCTCTTGCTCGCTTCAGGAAGATGCCCACCTCTTGCAGGAGGTTGTCGTGTCGGGTAAGGCAGGACTTGCCGCTTCTCGTACAGGTGCAGCCACTAGTATGACAGCAGCTCAGATTAATGATATGCCTAGCATCACCCACGGTATTGCTGACGTGGCTCGATTGAACCCACAGCTTACCGTTACCAATTCCGGTACGATGTCTTTTGCCGGCACCAACAACCGTTATAACAACTTCATGATTGATGGTGCGGCTAATAACGATGTATTTGGTCTAGCTAGCAGCGGTAACAACGGAGGTCAGGCCGGTACGCAGCCTGTTTCGATGGAGACTATCGAGCAGATTCAGGTGAGCGTAGCTCCATTCGATGTTCGCCAGAGTGGTTTTACGGGTGGTGCCATCAATGCCATCACCAAGAGTGGTACCAACCAATTCCATGGCTCTGCATTCTATTATGGGTACAATCAGAACCTCATCGGTAGCAAGTATCCTTACGCTGATGGTACTGGCTATGCGCCTAAGTATCAGAAGCAGGACGAGTATAACGTAGGTATAACCCTCGGTGGTCCAATCGTCAAAAACAAACTCTTCTTCTTCGCTAACTACGAGCATACCAACAAGCAGTATCCTAACCTCTATGGTATCGACTCGGGCAATTCCAAGGTGAATACCGACCAGGCTAAGGAAATCCTAAGAATGCTCCAGGAGATTGGCCAGAAGCAGGGGTATGATTTCACTGATACCTTCAGCAACCAAGATATTTATACCAAGAGCGACAAGGCTGGACTGAAACTCGACTGGAACATGAATGAGTTTAATAAGTTCTCCGTACGCTGGAGCTTGGTGAGCGCAGAGCAGTTGAGTGGTGGTGGTAGCTCTACCAGTCTGAACTCTTACGCTTACAGCTATCCGTTCAAGAGCACTACCAACTCGTTCATTGCCGAGCTTCAGAGCCGCATCTCTCCATCCGTGAGCAATGAGGCACGTGCCAGCTATGTACGAGTACGCGACAGCCGAGACATCAAGGCTAATCTCCCTATGATAACCGTTTCGAATGTAGGAAGCGGTAGCGTCAACTTCGGTACAGAGCGTAACTCTCAGGCCAACTATCTGAACCAGGATATCTATACTTTCGAGGACAACTTGACATGGCTCCGTGGCAACCATACCTTTATCTTCGGTACCCACAATGAGATTTACCATTTCAAGAATATGTTTATCTCCGATAAGTTTGGATCGTATACATTCAATGGTTTCGACAACTTCAAGAACTATTACGATGCCATCATGTCTTCCGACCCTACGGTGAATGCTACTGCTGGTCAGTATATCAACCAGTTCCGCTATGGTCATGCCAATGCCGATGTAACTGGTACAGAGAACTGGGCTTCTGAGTTCAGCGCAGGCCAGTTTGGCTTCTATGCACAGGATAAGTGGGCTGCTACCAACAACTTTACCCTTACCTACGGCTTGCGTCTCGATATCCCGGTATTCTTCGATACGCCAGCGGAGAATGCCACATTTAATGATTTGGCAGTAGAGAAGGGGTGGGACCTGAAGACCAACCGCAGTCTCTCGTTCTCACCAATGCTTTCCCCCCGAGTAGGCTTCCGATGGGACATCAACAACGACCGCAAGTTTATCCTCCGTGGTGGAGTAGGTGTGTTCACGGGTCGTATCCCATTCGTCTGGGTGAGCAACAACTTCTCTGGCACAGGTCTTCAGCTCTCTTCTTACGACAGCAACAATATGAGTGCTGCCGACAAGAAGAAGCTCCAACTGATGCTCGACCCTACCAAGCAGAATGTCAACGAGCAGTTGATGTCTGCCTCTTCCGGCAGTCAGGACGTAGCCGTTTGTGAGAAGAACTTCAAGTTTGCGCAGAACCTTCGCCTCAATCTTGGTTTCGACTTCAACCTTCTCGGTATAGACTGGACAGCTGAGGCTATTTATTCTAAGACGTTGAACGATATTCTCTACAAGAATCTCGCACAGGAGATGACAGGAGAGACCTTCGGTCAGAAGTATGGCTACGAATGGGACAACCGTCCTCTATACCAGAGTGCCGTGAAGGGTACACCTATTGCTGGTGTCTATACCCTCGGCAATACCTCTAAGGGTTACACCGTCAATCTCTCTATGAAGGCAGAGAAGCATTTCGACTTCGGTCTCGACTTGATGGCCAGTTACACATGGACACGTTCCCGTAGTGTGGCCAACGGTGGCAGCTCTGTAGCCAAGAGTAACTGGACTTACCAGTATACCTATCGTGATTGCAATAACTTGGAGTTGGGCAACTCTGCCTACAACGTACCTCACCGTATACAGGCTTCAGCCTACTATCACGTACAGTACGGACATCAGAAGCAGTGGCAGACCACCATCGGCCTGATCTATCAGGGCAAGAGTGGTTCGCCATATAGCTACTATTATTATGGTGACGTGAATGAAGATGGCTCTCGTGGCAATGACTTGATGTTTATCCCTACCGACGAGCAGATAGACAAGATGAAGTTCAAGGCTAAGACCAATGTCAACAACCTCTTCGTAAGAAAGGTATTTGGCGATGATTTCGACGGCAATCTGACAGAGGATAAGCAGCGCACCTTGCTCAAGGCTTGGATTGAGGGAGACTCTTATCTCAGCAAGCACCGTGGCGAGTACTACGAGCGTTATGCAGACAACTTGCCTTTCGAACATCATTTCGACGTACACTTCGGCCAGAAGTTCAGTTTCAAGGTAGCTGGTCAAATCAATTCCATCGAGTTGACTTTCGATATCTTGAACGTGGGTAATCTATTGAACAAGGATTGGGGACACACCTATGGTGATGGCTTCGGTTCATACTATTCACCCGTTACATATAGCGGTAATGGTGAGTACCAGTTTGATGGTTCCTATGCTTACAAGAGCTATAGCGACTACTACAGCCGCTGGCGTGGTCAGATTGGTCTGAAGTATACCTTCTAAGACAAGTAAAGACTCTATATTAAAAAGGGGATATGTCATACAGCAATGGAATGGCATATCCCCTTTTCCTTTTTATTATATGGGTTGATAAGTTCTGTTGCAAGCCTTGAAACCGCCATTGCAAGTCTTGCAACGGCCATTGCAAGCCTTGGGATGTACGTTGCAAGCCTTGCAACGAAGATCGTGCCTAGACCCAGATGGATTTGTCTGGCGGTTGCTGCTAATTGGATAGCCAACGTATCTATGCTTGCATCTTTTTGCTTTTCTTGCGAGATTAAGCTTTATATAAACAAGTCTCTCTTCGGCATTCCCTCCATATATTTCTTCCTGAGTTTCTCGAAGAATGCCATGGTGTCGTTGCTGAAGCCGTGGCCTTTCCAGGTAGAGGTGTTGGTGACGAGAATCCAGCACTGGCCGTCGGGGTATTTCAGTATCAAGGCGGAGGTGCCGGCGAGCGAACCGGTACGTATCCAAGGGCGGGTATCGCTCTTGGGGGTGTAGTTCCAGCCGAGGGAATAATGGTGGTCGG
>CAVDKC010000104.1:0-9236 GCA_963609615.1 Oribacterium sp. | reverse complement strand
TGACCTTTTGACCTTTTGACCTTTTTGGCCTCTCGGCAGGAGCGGAATTACTTCCCGAAGCAGGCTTCATTGCGTCCCGACGTATCGTTGGCTGCGTCCTGACGTGTCGTTGGTTGCGTCACGATGTACTGCTGTCTGCGTCGTGACACTGTATACAATGCATCGTGACATATGGGGGGACTGTTAAAAAAAAGAGTGTGTGTGCGAAAACAATGTAAAATGTAATGTAGAGATAGCAAAAAAGATGAGAAAACGTTTGGTGGAGTCAAAAAATATTCGTATATTTGCAAAACGAAAACAATAGCTAGAATATCGTTATACAATAGCCTATAAAACAATAAAAATATAATAACCTATCAAGCAATGAACGAAAAAAGAGTTTATACTTTCGGAAACGGAAAGGCTGAGGGCAACGCCCAGATGCGTGAAGCCCTCGGTGGTAAAGGTGCTAACCTTGCAGAAATGAATCTAATCGGTGTACCTGTTCCTCCAGGTTTCACCATCACTACCGACACTTGTAATGAATACTATAAAGTGGGCGAGGAGAAAATCAAGGAACTTCTTCAGGACGAGGTGAAGGCGGCAGTAGCCCACACCGAGGCTTTGATGAACAGCAAGTTCGGCTCAGTAGAAAATCCTCTTCTCGTATCTGTACGCTCGGGTGCACGTGCCTCTATGCCAGGTATGATGGATACCATCCTCAACCTGGGCTTGAACGACGAGGTGGCTGAGGGATTGGTGAAGAAGACCGGCAATCCTCACTTCGTGTACGACTCATATCGCCGCTTCGTGCAGATGTACGGCGATGTAGTGCTCGGCATGAAACCCGTCAACAAGGAAGACATCGACCCCTTCGAGGCTATCATCGAGAAGGTGAAGGAAGAGCAGGGCGTAGTGCTCGACAAGGACCTCTCGGTAGAGTCGCTCAAGAAACTCGTGCAGCTCTTCAAGTCTGCCATCAAGGAGCAGACAGGCGAAGATTTCCCTACCGATCCTATCGACCAGCTTTGGGGCGCCATCTGTGCCGTGTTCCGTTCCTGGATGAACGAGCGTGCCATCCTCTACCGTAAGATGGAAGGCATCCCGGACGAGTGGGGTACAGCCGTATCCGTAATGGCGATGGTATTCGGCAATATGGGCGATACCTCGGCTACAGGCGTTTGCTTCTCACGCGACGCAGGTAACGGCGAAAACCTCTTCAATGGCGAGTACCTCATCAACGCACAGGGCGAGGATGTGGTGGCAGGTATCCGTACCCCGCAGCAGATTACCAAGATAGGCTCGCAGCGCTGGGCAGAGCGTGCCGGCATCTCAGAGGAGGAGCGTGTAGCCAAATATCCTTCTATGGAAGAGGCGATGCCAGAACTTTACAAGGAGCTGGATGCCCTCCAGGACAAGCTGGAGCACCACTATCACGATATGCAGGACATGGAGTTTACCGTACAGGAAGGCAAGCTCTGGTTCCTCCAGACCCGTAACGGCAAGCGCACGGGTACAGCGATGGTCAAGATAGCCATGGACCTCCTCCACGAGGGCATGATCGACGAGAAGACAGCCATCCTCCGTTGTGAGCCTCAGAAGCTCGACGAACTCTTGCACCCTGTATTCGACAAGCTCGCCCTCTCCAAGGCTAAGGTTATCACACAGGGTCTTCCGGCTTCTCCTGGCGCTGCTTGTGGACAGATAGTGTTCCATGCAGACGATGCACAGGAATGGCATGCAGACGGCAAGAAGGTGGTGATGGTACGTATCGAGACCTCTCCAGAAGACCTCGCAGGTATGTCGGCAGCAGAAGGTATCCTGACCGCTCGTGGCGGTATGACCTCTCATGCAGCCGTAGTGGCCCGCGGTATGGGCAAGTGCTGCGTGTCGGGTGCCGGCGGCATCAACGTGGACTACAAGACCAAGACCGTGGAAATCGACGGAACAGTATATAAGGAGGGCGACTTCATCTCCCTCAACGGTACCACCGGCCAGGTATACGCCGGGCAGATAGAGACCAAGGCTGCCGAACTTTCGGGCGACTTCAAGGAGCTGATGGACCTCTGTGACAAGTACACCAAGATGGAGATACGTACCAATGCCGACACTCCACACGATGCAGAGGTGGCTCGTGCCTTCGGTGCCAAGGGTATCGGTTTGACACGTACCGAGCACATGTTCTTCGATGACCAGAAGATAGTGGCTATGCGTGAGATGATACTCGCCGACACCGTAGAGGGCCGCGAGAAGGCACTGGCCAAGCTCTTGCCTTATCAGATGGCCGACTTCTATGGCATCCTCAAGGCGATGGACGGTTGCCACGTCAATATCCGCTTGCTCGACCCACCATTGCATGAGTTTGTGCCTCACGACCTCGCAGGCCAGGAGACGATGGCTAAGGAGATGGGCGTAAGCGTAGCCGAAATCCAGAAGCGCGTCAACTCTCTCGCAGAGAATAATCCTATGCTCGGACACCGCGGTTGCCGTCTCGGCATCACCTTCCCAGAGATTACAGCGATGCAGACACGTGCCATCCTTGGTGCGGCTTGCCAGCTGAAGCAGGAGGGCTACAACCCATGCCCGGAGATTATGGTTCCGCTCATCGGTACCGTACAGGAGCTCAAGCAGCAGAAGGGTATCATCCAGGCCACTGCCAAGGAGGTATTCGCAGAGAAGGGTGTAGAGGTAGAGTTTGAGATAGGCACGATGATAGAGATACCTCGTGCAGCGCTCACCGCCGGCCAGATAGCCGAGGAGGCACAGTACTTCTCATTCGGTACCAACGACCTTACGCAGATGACCTTCGGCTACTCTCGCGACGACATCGCCAGCTTCCTCCCTGCATACATGGAGAAGAAGATTTTGAAGGTAGACCCATTCCAGGTGCTCGACCAGGAGGGTGTGGGCCAGCTTATCAAGATGGCTGTAGAGAACGGTCGCAAGACCCGTCCTAACCTCCGCACAGGTATCTGCGGCGAGCACGGTGGCGAACCTTCGAGCGTGAAGTTCTGCGCCAAGGTAGGCATGAACTACGCCTCTTGCTCTCCATTCCGTGTGCCTATCGCCCGTCTGGCTGCGGCGCAGGCCGCCGTTGAGGGATAAGCAGAAGTATCTGATTCTCAATAGATTAGGTGGAAAGTCCTTATGGCACAGGACTTTCCACTTAATTCATTTTTGACGGAAGTACCACTAAAATGCTACAAATGATGATGGATGTTTTACAGGTGACCCGAAAAAAACGCCAAAAGAGGTGATTTTTTGAAATTTTATTTGTACTTTTGCCATGTCATTCAGTTTTTTATTTATTTTGTTTTTGCACCACTAAAGTAAGTGAAATATCTGACATGGCAAAATCCTGGGCAATATATTGTTGCTCAGGATGTTATAAAAAATATCAATTAAAGTGGTGCGGGTTTAAGGATAATACAGTAATAAATAGCAAGATGAAAAAGATAAGATATATAGCATTGGCTTGTATGCTTTGGGCAAGTCTGGGCGTGGGAGCCAAGTCTATGAAAGACTTGCTGGTGTCGATGCCCGACTCATTGATGCCTACGCTCGACAGGAACCTGCGCTTGGAGTTTGCCGAGCTGCAGGAGATGGGGATGAAGGCAGAAGTGAAAAATCGCTTGGGAGAAGTGAGCGTGATGGATACGCTTACCTCCGATTTCGTGCAGATACGGATGAGTAAGGCGAGTACCTTGCAGATGAAGAAACTGCCTGCCGATGGGGGCGACTCGCTACTCTGCGTAGTGAGGACTTTCGCCGGGCCGGAAAAGGAGAGCGTGCTCGGCCTCTATGACCAAGACTGGAATCAGAAGAAGTCAGACCACCTCTTTCTACCCAAGCAGAAGGACATCGCGTCTTCTAATGGCGGCACCCTGTCGCTCTCCGGCTTGTCAAGCTATCTCATCCAAAAGCCAGATACCATGGAGGAGGAACGCTTCGCCCGATTGGAATCGATGATAGAGCCGAGGATGGTAAGTGCTATGCTCTTCCAGCACGATGATTCTATCGTAGTTCGCCTTGCTTCTCCACTGCTCTCGGCGGAAGACAAGAAAGCCGTTCTTGTAATAAAAATGCAAAGAAAATTTAATTGGAACGGTAAAATTTTTAATGAGAGTTAAAAAAGCAGATAAAATTCATGTAAAATCTTGCAGATTACAAGATTATTTGTATCTTTGCAGCGTGTTTTTCATGGTATTAGATTATTAAGGTTAATAAAAGATTGGTTGTCGTGAGACAATCAATTTTTTTTAGTTTCTAGGGTTAGATTTTTTTGCCGTTTTTATTAACGGTTTTTTCTTTCCCAGAAAAGGTTAAAGAGAGGGGCTTGCCGAGATGGCAAGCCCCTTTTGTGTAATGTACAGGTGAAGTGTATTGTCTAGAAGATAAACAGCCCTACGATACCGCAGATGAAAAGCAGCAGGATAGGATTGGTCTTTCTCCATTTCGTAAAGTAGAAAGCGGCGGCGAACAGTGCCACGCTTACGCCGAAAGCCACAGGATCATCGTGATAAGAGCCGAAGTTCTCCTTGTTCATCAAGAGTACAGCAGCTGCAGCTATCAGTCCGATGATGGCAGGGCGAAGTCCGGCAAAGATGTCTTTTACTATCTTCGAGTCCTTGTGGGTGATGAGGTAGCGGCTGATGAGAATCATGATGATAAACGGCAACCACATGATGGAGAGTGAGGCAAGTACGGAGCCGAGGCACGCAGCCCATACTGGGTAGCCGTCGTGGAGGCAGGCAGTGTAGCCTACATAGGTGGCACAGTTGATGCCGATAGGGCCAGGTGTCGACTGGCTGATAGCTACGATGTCGGTAAACTCGGCATTGGTGAGCCAATGGTTCTTTACTACGGTCTCGTTATGGATGAGCGAGAGCATTGCGTACCCGCCACCGAAGTTGAAGGTTCCAATCTTTGTGAATATGAGGAATAACTTTAAGAATAACATCTTTGTAATTAAAAATTAATAATTAGGAATGGGTAATTAGGCTGGCGTATTGTCCTTTTTACCTTTTTACTTTTTTACCTTTCCATACAGCCAGCCGAGTACGCCGGCGGCGATGATGACATAGATAGGCGAGACACCAAACAGGGCTATCAGACCGCAACATACGAAGGGAATCCAAATGTTGTAGCGGTTGATGTTGGCCGTCTTAGCCATCTTGAAACAAGGGGAGGCGATGAGTGCCACCACGGCAGGGCGCACGCCACAGAAGAACTTGGCCACCCACACATTGTCCTTGAAATGCTGGAAAAACATGGCGATGACAAGGATGGTGATGATGCTCGGCAGGGCAATGCCGATGGCACCCACGATGCCACCCCAGATCCCCTTCAGCTTGTAGCCGATATGGCTCGCCATGTCGATGGCGAAGATGCCGGGGGTGGTCTGTGCCACCACCATGATGTCCATGAACTCCTGCTTGTCCATCCACTTGTTCTTGTCTACGAACTCCTGCTCCATGATAGGTATCATGGCGTAGCCTCCTCCCAGGGTGAAGGCCCCAATCTTATTGCATGTTATAAAAAACTTTGATAACATTCTCTTTGTAATAATGAAACGTTAATGGTGTATTTATATTCTTGTACCTCTGAATTTGGCTGCAAAATTACATATTATTTGTTAAATAAGGTAGCATTTGGGCGGATATTCTTTAAAAAAATGTGATGTTTATGATAATTTGTGTATCTTTGCATCTAATATTTTGAAAAATAAAGTAACAACACTATGAATCTAAAAATACGCCTAGCGTTGATGAACTTCCTGGAGTTCGCAGTTTGGGGAGCTTATCTCACATCTATGGGAAACTATCTCGGCAAGGCTGGGATGGGAGCGGAGATTTCCTGGTTTTACACCATTCAGGGAATTGTGTCTATTTTCATGCCTACACTGATGGGCATTGTGGCCGACAAGTATGTGCAGCCGCAGCGCCTTTTGGGGTACTGCCATCTCTTGGCTGGTGTGGCGATGATAGGGCTTTTCTTTATGGGGCAGGCTAGCGATATGCCCAATGAAGCTGTCTTCATGGCAGTCTACACCTTCAGCGTGGCCTTCTATATGCCTACCTTGGCGCTGTCTAACACTTCGGCTTTCTCCATCCTCAAGAGCAATGGGCTAGATACCATCAAGGACTTCCCGCCTATCCGCGTCTTCGGTACCGTGGGATTCATTCTCACCATGTGGATAGTCAACTGCGCTACTTGGGACAATGGCTCTTTCTCGTTCCTCTTGGGCGAGAATGCCAACAAGTTCCAGTACACCCACTTCCAGTTCCTCGTTTCAGGCGTACTCAGCATCGTGCTCTTCCTCTATTGCTTCTCGTTGCCTAAGTGCCCTGTGGTGAAAAAGGAAAACAAGAGTTGGGTGGAGACATGGGGTTTCGATGCCTTCAAGCTTTTCAAGACCCGGGAGATGGCGATGTTCTTCATCTTCTCTGCTTTGCTCGGCATGTCTCTACAGGTAACCAATGGCTATGCCACACCGTTTATCACGAGCTTCAAGGGCGATCCTGCGATGCTCGATACCTTCGCAGCCAACAATGCGACGCTTCTCGTGTCCATCTCTCAGGTGGCAGAGGCAGTATGCATCCTCCTGATACCATTCTTCCTTAAGCGGTATGGCATCAAGGTGGTGATGCTCATCGCTATGTTTGCTTGGGTGTTGCGCTTCGGCTTCTTCGGCATCGGCAATCCTGCCTTCCCGGGTGTTACGCTCTTCGTGCTCTCCTGCATCGTATATGGCGTAGCGTTCGATTTCTTCAATGTGTCGGGCGGTCTGTTCGTAGACCAGAAGTGTGATGTCAAGGTGAGGGCTTCGGCGCAAGGCTTGTTTATGTTGATGACCAATGGCCTGGGAGCTTCCATCGGAACCATCCTGGCAGGACAAGTAATCAATCACTACTGCCATTGGGAGAACGGATATTTGATGGGCGACTGGCAGGCCTGCTGGTTTATCTTCGCAGGTTATGCACTCTTGGTCGGTGTGGCCTTCGCCGTATTGTTTAGACCTAAAAAGGAGAATAAGTAAAAATGTATCAACTGAAATTTCAGGGAGCCTTCGGGATTCCCGGCAATGATGATATCTTTGTGGTGAGTCTTACAGACCTGAAGGAGGAAAGGGGGCTTACCGTCTTTGCAGACTCATATACGGCTAGTTGTTTCAAAGCATTGGAGACTGGCGACAAGATACTGGAGCAGAGATTGCCATACGTGCTCACAAAGATGTTCCAAAATGAGGGGATAATCCAAGAGTATCGTGTGCGCATCTATTCGTTGAAAGACAGTATCTGCAAGGCAGAGCTCATGAATATGATTACAGGTGAGATACTGCCGATGGAAGCGGGCGAGGCAGTCCTCTTAGCTGTGTTGGGTAAGCTGGAGATGTTTGCAGACTCAGATACGATGCGCAACTGTTCTACCCCTTATCACAAGGGATGTATGAAGATGGCACTGCCTATAGTCGCTCTGCCCGACAATATGCTCAGGCAGGCATTGGAATCGGCCGTATTGCAGGAGCAGTATGAGTCTGCATCCGTGATAAGAGATGAGATGAAGCGACGCAACTTGAAGGAGTAGGCGTGCCGCCCCATTAGAATAAAGAATCAGAAATGAAGGAAGTAAGATACTTTTATGTGCCCGATGCGGCCCATCAAGGCGAATTGCCAGCAGAAGAGGCTACACATGCCCTCAGGGTGTTGCGCCTGAAGGCTGGCGATGAGATTTTCCTCATGGACGGAGAGGGCTCTTTTTATCGGGCAGAGGTGTCGATGGCCTCGTCGAAGCATTGTCTCTACGACATCCGGGAGGCAATGCCGCAGAAGCGTGCCTGGCGTGGACGTGTGCATCTTGCCATCGCCCCCACCAAGATGATGGACCGTATCGAGTGGATGGCGGAGAAGGCGACGGAGATAGGTTTCGACGAAATCTCATTTCTCCACTGTAAGTTCTCAGAGCGCAAGCAGCTCCGGGCCGACCGCATCGAGAAGATTGTCGTTTCTGCCGTCAAGCAGAGTCACAAGGCCTGGAAGCCCGTGGTCAACGAGCTGGTGAGCTTCAAGGAGTTCATAGAGACTCCCCGCACAGGGCGCAAGTTTATCTGTCATTGCTATGAAGAAGTGGAGAAGCAAGACTTGTTCGGCCTGCTGATGCAGTCTGGCGGTAGAGCTAGTGAAGCAAAAGCTGGTGAGGATGATGAATCTTGCGAAGATATTACCGTACTGGTGGGTCCCGAGGGCGACTTCTCTATCGACGAGGTGCGCCTGGCCCTGGAGTATGGCTACGAGAGTGTGTCGCTCGGCACCAGTCGTCTGCGCACGGAGACGGCAGGGCTAGTTGCCGTCCATATGGCGCATTTGGCAAGGAGAATATAAGAATCTTGTATGAATGCGGAGGATATAAGGTTACATATATATATATATAATAAGGTGTAATGAGAAGATTGTTTAAGAAAATGATATTCGTGGGCTTGGCCTTGTTCTTGTTGGTGCTAAGCTCCTGTTCCGATAGTGATTATCTCAATGCCATTCCCAAGAAGAGTACGGCACTGCTGTCCGTCGACCTGAAGCAGATGGCTGCAGGCAAGAGCGATGCCGATAAGGTAGCGATGCTCAAGGAACTGCTACATATCGACGATGCCGGCAAGTGTGGCATCGACGTTTCCGAAAAGCTTTATCTCTTCGAGACCGCCGACGGCAACCTCGGCCTTTGTGCCAAGGTGAGCAGCGAGGGCGACGTAGAGGAGTGGGTAGCCTCGCTCGCCAAGCAGCACATAGCCACGAAGGCGGTGGAGCGCAAGGGCTTTCATTTCTCAGTATTGAAGGACTCTTGGCTTGTGGGCTTCTCCGGCAAGGCTCTCCTCGTGATGGGCCCTGTAGTGGCAGATGCTCAGGCACAACTGCAACAGCAGATGGTGAAGTACCTCAAGGCCGATGCCGATGCAGGAATCACTGCTTCGCCCCTGTTCGCACGTCTCGACAGTATCGCCTCTCCGATGGCGTTAGTGGCACAGGCGCAGGCATTGCCCGAGAAGTTTGTGGCTCCTTTCACCCTCGGGGCACCTAAGGATACAGACCCTTCGCAGGTGGTTATCGCCGCCGAGATGGGAGTAGAGAACGGCATTCTACAGATCAAGGGCGAGACATTCTCTTTCAACAAAAGCATAGATGCGGCTCTGAAGAAGGCTGCGCAGAACTACCGTCCCATCAAGGGCGACTATGTGAAGTCGATGCCAGCCGATGCCTTGGCAG
>CAVDKC010000103.1:0-9345 GCA_963609615.1 Oribacterium sp. | reverse complement strand
TGTTTACCATGTTCATGTTCTACGAGGTGGCGCTCATCCCTATGTACCTCTTGATCGGTGTGTGGGGTAGTGGTGCGAAGGAGTATTCAGCCATGAAGCTTACCTTGATGTTGATGGGTGGTTCTGCTCTCCTTATCATTGGTATCTTGGGTATCTACTTCTACAGCGGTGCCCAGACCTTCGAGATTATGGACATCGCCCACCATACCAATGGTGCGCATGCAATCCCCGAGAGCGTGCAGAACGTGTTCTTCCCCTTGCTCTTCATCGGTTTCGGTATCTTGGGTGCTTTGTTCCCCTTCCACACATGGTCTCCTGACGGTCACGCCAGTGCCCCGACAGCTGTGTCCATGTTGCACGCCGGTGTGTTGATGAAGCTCGGTGGTTACGGTTGCTTCCGCATCGCCATGTTCCTCTTGCCAGCCGCTACCCACGGATTCTGGATCAAGGTGTTCCTGGTGTTGACCACCATCTCTATCGTTTATGGTGCCTTGTCTGCCTGTGTGCAGACCGACTTGAAGTACATCAACGCCTACTCCTCAGTTTCTCACTGTGGTATGGTGCTCTTCGCCCTCTGTATGATGACCCAGACAGCAGCTACGGGTGCTATCCTCCAGATGTTGTCTCACGGTTTGATGACCGCCCTCTTCTTTGCCGTCATCGGTATGATCTATCACCAGGCTGGAACCCGTGACGTTCGTTACTTGGGCGGTTTGATGAAGATTATTCCTTTCCTCTCCGTAGGTTATGCAGTGGCAGGTCTCGCCAACCTCGGTTTGCCAGGTTTCTCTGGTTTCGTGGCTGAGATGACCATCTTCGTGGGTGCGTTCCAGAACGCCGACATGTTCCACCGCGTATGTACCATCATCGCTTGTACCTCCATCGTAGTGACGGCTGTATACATCCTTCGCTGTGTGGGCAAGATCCTTTACCAGAAGGTCCCCAACCCCAAGTTGGAGAAGTTGCACGATGCCACATGGGACGAGCGCATCGCCGTGGCAGGTCTTATCGCCTGCGTGGCAGGTCTCGGTATGTTCCCACTCTGGGCAGAGGAGATCATCATGGATGCCGTAGGCCCTATCTTTAGTGTAATAAACATGTAATAAATATCAGAAGAAATGAATTACAGTCAATTTTTAAATATGATTCCAGAGGCTACCTTGATGGCAGTCCTGCTTATCACTTTCATAGCTGACTTCTGCAGTTCCAAGAGCGCAGACCGTAAGTGGTTCAATCCTCTGGTATGTCTCTTGATGGTGGCTCATATCGCCATCAATATCTGCCCCACGCACGCCAGCGAGGCTTTCGGCGGCATGTACGCCACTGGTCCTGCCGTAGGTGTACTGAAGACCATCCTCGCCTTGGGTACGCTCATCGTTATCATCCAGGCAAAGGAGTGGTTGAGCCGTGAGGACACTGCCTTCAAGGAGGGTGAGTTCTATATGCTCACCATCTCCACCCTGCTCGGTATGAACATGATGGTGAGTGCCAATCACTTCCTCTTGTTCTTCCTCGGTTTGGAGATGGCATCTGTGCCTATGGCTTGCCTCGTGGCTTTCGACAAGTACCGTCACAACTCCGCCGAGGCTGGTGCCAAGTTCATCTTGACAGCTACTTTCTCCAGCGGTGTGATGATCTATGGTATCTCCTTGCTCTATGCCGCTTGCGGTACTCTGTACTTCGGCGACATGGCTGCCGTGGTGAAGCCATCTGCCTTGAGCATCGCCGGATTGGTGTTCTTCTTCAGTGGTTTGGGCTTTAAGATTTCCTTGGTTCCCTTCCACTTCTGGACAGCCGATTCCTACCAGGGTGCGCCTACTACCGTTACGGGTTACCTCTCGGTAGTTTCCAAGGGTGCTGCAGCATTCACACTCTGCGCTATCCTCATGAAGGTGTTCGCACCGATGGTACACTATTGGACAGTGTTGCTCTACATCGTCATTGTACTCTCTATCACTATCGCCAACCTTTTCGCCATCCGTCAGAGTGACTTGAAGCGCTTCATGGCATTCTCCTCTATCTCTCAGGCTGGCTACATCATGTTGGCTGTGGTAGGCAACTCGACGATGAGTGTGACCGCCCTGACCTACTACGTTCTTATCTATGTGGTAGCCAATATGAGCGTCTTCACCATCATCTCGGCAGTGGAGGAGCACAACAACGGCACCGTTCAGATGGACAGCTACAACGGTCTCTACAAGACCAATCCCCGCTTGGCATTCCTGATGACCTTGGCTTTGTTCTCCCTCGGTGGTATTCCACCGTTTGCAGGTATGTTCTCTAAGTTCTTCGTGTTCATGGCAGCTGTGGGTACTCACGATATCCACACCACGATGGGTGCCTGGGCATACGGTGTGGTATTCATCGCCTTGGTCAACACGGTAATCAGCTTGTACTACTACTTGCTCATCGTGAAGGCTATGTTCATCAAGCACAACGACACCCCGTTGCCTACCTTCCAGAGTGCTTGCAGCACTAAGTTGGCACTTGCCATCTGCACTGTAGGTATCGTGGCATTCGGTGTATGCTCGTTCGTCTTCGACTGGATTTCAGTGGCAGCGAACGCATAAACAATAGTAAATCCTGATAAGTTTGTCTTTGGCAGAGACTTAATCCACCAATCCTGGCAAACTGGAATAGGGGAATTTGAAATCCCCCTCAAGAAGATAATCCCAGCTATCTCCTCCTAGTGATAGCTGGGATTTTTTGAATGGTGAGTGTTAAATTAGAGGTTAGACAGTTCAGATTTCAGCTCCTTTTCTTGGCAGTTTCGAAATAAAAGCGTAACTTCGCAGCGGAAATAAGAATTAAAATGCTTAAAAGGAATTGATAATGGCTAACTATATACGATTTGACTGGGCTATGAAGCGATTGCTTCGCAACAAAGCTAACTATGCCGTCTTGGAGGGACTGATGTATTCTCTTTTGAATGAAAAGTTTACTATCAAGCGTTTCTTGGATAGTGAATCTAATCAGTACAGCGAGAGTGACAAGTTTAATAGGGTGGATATTCTTGCTGAAAACGAGAAAGGCGAACTGGCGATATTTGAAATCCAAAATACCCATGAATTGACTTATTTCCATCGCATTCTTTATGGCGTTTCCAAAGTAATAACTGATTACATTGACTTGGGAGACGATTATGACAAGGTGAGGAAGGTATATTCTATCAATATAGTATACTTTACACTGGGTCAGGCGAAGGATTATGTTTATCATGGGAAGACGATATTCAAGGGGTTGCATGATTCTACGGATGTTCTTAAATTATCTAATCGACAAAGTGAGGTGTTCTTTGGCGATCATATTGCCAAAGGAGAGAAAACGAATCGTGAGGCTGGCGATATTTTCCCTGAATATTACTTGCTATGTGTCGATAAATTTGATAAATTGGCAGTTAACAATTTAGACGAATGGATTGATTTCTTGAAGACAGGGAAAATCAAGGATTCTGCCAATGCCCCAGGCTTGGCGGATGCTCGTAACTGTTTGGCTGTAGATAGATTGTCGGTAGCAGAAAAGAGGGATTATTCAAGGCATTTGGATAACTTACGCTATCAGCGTAGTGTTATCCAGACCGGTTATGATGATGGCTTGCAAGAAGGGCGTGCCAAAGGGATTGCCGAGGGTCGTGCCGAGGGGCGTGCTGAGGGTGAAAAGATAAAGGCTCTTCAGATAGCCAGAAAGATGCTAGTGAAGGGGATAGATGAAGATACCATTATGGAGATGACCAATTTGACTCTTGATGATATCGAAAAGGTAAAATGTAACCTATGAACGGATTATATACGATTTTGCTGCTCATACTGAGCAATATCTTTATGACCATTGCGTGGTATGGTCATCTCAAACTGCAACAGACAGGTACCAGTAGCAACTGGCCCTTGATAGGAGTTATCGTCTTCAGTTGGGCTATAGCCTTCTTCGAGTACTGTTGCCAAGTGCCTGCCAATCGCATTGGCTTCATTGGAAATGGTGGTCCCTTTTCGTTAGTTCAGCTTAAGGTGATACAGGAGTGCGTGTCGCTCATCGTCTTTGCCATCCTGGCCAATATCCTTTTCCAGGGACAGGAGCTGCATTGGAATCACTTTGCTGCATTCCTTTGTCTTGTCGCTGCAGTGTACTTCGTTTTCATGAAATGATTTGATGACCAACAAAAGAAAAAAGCGTGCAAGGAACTTGCTATTAACAAGTAATCTTTGCACGCTTTCTTTATATACCTTTATGGTAGACTTACTTTCCGAGATTCTTTTTCTTCTCTTCCAGTTCTGCTCTCTTGCGGGCCATTTCTGCCTGCTGTTGCTGCTGCAGTTCCTGGAGGGCTTGCATTCTTGCCATCAGGCCGCTAGCCTTCTTAGGGTTGTTCTTGTTCTCCTGGTAGCGCTTCTCCAGGATGGCGAGAAGTTTCTCGTCGTCTGTGGTCTTGCGCAGTGTCCACATGATGGCGGCACTGAAGAACAGGGAGATGAAGTAGTAGAAGTTCAAACCCGATGAGTAGTCATTAAACATGAAGAAGAACATCACTGGCATGAGGAACATCATCCACTGCATCATCTTCATCTGCTCGGCCTGCTGACCCACCATCTGGTCTCTCTGCTGGCGCATGGTCATCCATGAATAGAGTACATTGGCCACACAGAAGAGGATACAGGTCAAACTCAAGTGGTCGCCTATCAGCCAGATATTGGTGTTCCACTCGAAGATAGGGTCGTAAGTACTCAAGTCGTTCATCCAGAGGAAGTTCTCGCCACGTAGCTGGATAGCGTTAGGTACGAAGTTGAACATCGCAATCCATACAGGCATCTGAATCAGCATAGGGATACATCCCGACAGTGGGCTTACGCCATACTTGGCGTACTCCGCCATCATGGCCTGTTGCTTCTGCATCTGGTCTTCAGGCTTGTTGTACTGAGCCGTGGCAGCGTCGAGCTTGGGTTTCAGCACGCGCATCTTGGCACTGCTCATATAGCTCTTCTTTACCATAGGGAAGGTAATGGCCTTTAGGAGCAAGGTGATGAGTATAAGTACGATACCCATAGGGAATATCTCGCTGAGCCAGTCGAATACGTAGAGGGTGAAGAAGCGGTTGATCCAGCGGATGACAGGCCAGCCGAGGTATACCAGCGACTGGAAGTCCAAGTCCTTGCCGAAGGTGCTCTCCTTCTCTGTATTCTTCAGTATCTGGAAGTCGTTAGGACCATAGTAGAATTCAAACTCCGAAGCCTTCTTGCCCGTAGGGTCGAAGCTGGTCTTCATCTTAGCCTGGAATTGCTTCAGGTAGCCCGAACCCTTCTCCTGCGGGATGGAAGTCATATAGGAGTCCTTGTCGAAGGCATCCTTTGATACGATGATGGCAGAGAAAAACTGGTTTTTGAAAGATACCCAGTCGATGGCCTCTTCTATCTTCTCATCGATTTTCTCGCTTCCCTCATTCAGGTGGTCGCTACCGCCGTCAGCCTCGTGATAGGTGAGGGTAGTGTAGCGGTTCTCAAACATGAATCCGCGCTCCTGCTGGCGTGCTTTGTCGCTCCAGTCTACGTCCATCTTGCTACAGTTGGGCGAGAAGAGACCAGCCATGCCTTGTGCCGAGAAACTCATGTGGAGCATGTAGTCGTCACCGAGGGTATAAGTCATGCTGAGAGTCTTGCCTGGAGCAGCTTCTGCTGTCATGGTGACCGACTTGTCGGTTACATTGCTGGGAGTGAAGTAGAGGTCGCTAGTTATGATGTTGGCCTCTTTTGCCTCCAGCATAAACTTGAGTTGCTGGTCTGCGCCGTCGAAGAGGGTAACGTCCTTAGTGTCGGCAGAGCCGTCCTTCACCTTCAGGTTATGTCCTACATATCCCTTGATAACCGCCTTCTCTACAGTACCGCCCTTGGTGTTGAGGGTAAGCTCTATCTTCTCGTTCTTGAGAACGATTTTCTGAGCTTGGCCCTGCAATGCCGAATAGAAGAGGACGGTTGAGTCAGCCTCAATCTTAGCCTTTGCATCGGCCTGGCGCTTCTCTGCGGCAGCCTTGCTGGCCTTTTCCATCTCGGCATGTTTAGCCTTGGCGATGGAGTCCTGAACGAATGCCGTTCTCTGTTCTTCGGCTGATGGCTGGTTGTACCAGCTAAAACCGATGAGTACTACGGCAATCAGGAGGAAACCGATAATGTTGTTCTTGTTCATTATTATTCTTTATTGTTTTAATCTCTCTTGGGTGGAGGCCCTGCCTTTTACTTCTTGTTGGCGATGGCTGTCTTCACGAAGTCCACGAAGAGCGGATGTGGCTTCAGTACAGTACTCTGATACTCTGGGTGATACTGTGTGCCGATGTACCACTTCAGACCTGGTATCTCTACGATTTCCACGAGGTCGCTCTCTGGGTTGCGGCCCACGCACATCATGCCGTTCTTCTCGAACTCGTGCTGGAATTCGTTGTTGAACTCATAGCGATGGCGATGGCGCTCCTGTATGTGCTCCTTCATATAGATGTTGAACACGCGGCTATTCTGCTTCAGTACGCACTCGTAGGCACCCAGACGCATGGTTCCACCCATGTTTGATATGTTCTTCTGCTCCTCCATGATGTCGATGACATTGTGTGGAGTCTTTTCGTCCATCTCGCGTGAGTTGGCGTCCTTGTAGCCCAGCACGTTTCGGGCGAACTCGATGACGATCATCTGCATACCCAGGCAGATACCGAAGGTAGGGATGTCGTGGGTTCGTGTGTAGTGGGCTGCGATGATTTTGCCCTCGATGCCTCGCTGGCCGAATCCCGGGCAGATCACGATGCCGTCCTGGTCCTTGAGCTGTTCGGCTACGTTATCCTCTGTGAGGTATTCAGAGTTGATGAAGGTAATCTTTACCTTATGGTCGTTGTAAGTACCTGCGTGCGAGAGGCTCTCGCGGATACTCTTGTAGGCATCCTGCAAGTCGTACTTGCCCACAAGGCCGATGTTTACTACCTCCTTTGAATTGTTGCGGCGGTCTAGGAATGTGCGCCATGGACCGAGTGCAGGCTTTTCGCCGATAGGTTCGCCCATCTTTCTCAGGATGGCTGTGTCGAGCCCTTGGGTCTGCATATTGACAGGCACCTCGTAGATGCTGGGCAGGTCTTCGCTCTGTATCACGCAGTCTAGGTCTACGTTACAGAAGTTGGCCACCTTCTTCAGTACGCCCTCTTCGAGGTGCATTTCTGTACGGAGGATGAGCACATCTGGCTGAATGCCCACGCTCTGCAGCTCCTTGACGGAGTGCTGGGTAGGCTTGGTCTTCAATTCGCCTGCAGCCTTCAGGTATGGTACATAGGTGAGGTGTACGTTGATGGCATTCTTGCCCAGTTCCCACTTCAACTGTCGGATAGCCTCCATGAAAGGTGCGCTCTCGATGTCGCCGATGGTACCGCCAATCTCGGTAATCACAAAGTCGTAATGGTACTTTTGGCCGAGCAATTTCACGTTGCGCTTGATTTCGTCGGTGATGTGGGGCACCACCTGGATGGTCTTGCCAAGATAGTCGCCACGGCGTTCCTTGTCTATCACAGCCTTGTAGATGCGACCTGTGGTGAGCGAGTTGGCCTTGGTAGTCTGAATACCGGTGAATCGCTCGTAGTGTCCGAGGTCGAGGTCTGTCTCCATGCCGTCCACGGTGACGTAGCACTCTCCATGCTCGTAAGGATTGAGCGTGCCGGGGTCGATGTTGATGTATGGGTCAAACTTTTGGATAGTAATGTTGTAGCCTCTGGCCTGCAGAAGCTTGCCGATGGATGATGATATAATTCCCTTACCCAAGGAAGAAACCACACCACCTGTAACGAAGATGTACTTTGTTTCAGCCACGATATGTATATTTTAAATGATAATATTCGCGTGCAAAGTTACTATATTTTTGCGAAATGAGCAAAAATATTGCCAATAAAGCCCTAGATTTAGGAATTATTTATTACCTTTGCGCACAAAATATATAAAAATAAGGTATGAATATAAGATTTGGATTCCTCGTTTTGGCATTTGCCCTGGCCGCTTCGCAGGCTGATGCCCAGCGTGCCCTCAAGAATAATGTCGTGCAGGAATATACGGCGGCGGATGCTTATGCCGACTCTCTGGCGAAGGTGCGTGCGCGTATCGACTCCCTGCATATCGATTCTGACGATTCACGTTACGCCAAGCTCTTTACGCCGCTTACGTTTTACAGGTCGCCAGCCCGGCGCTTCCTGCGTCTCGATGGCGACAAGGCTGGGGTGGGCGATTCGCTCGACGTGATGCTCGACCGTACGCTCCTGGATGTCTATCTGCGCAGGCCAGACTTGGTGCAGAACACGCAGACTCATCTGGAGGCTGTGGGGGCTCCTATCGTGTCGGAGTCGAAGCCGAAGAAGAATCGCCCTGACATCGAGGAGGTGGCTCCGAAGGCGATAGAGCCGGATGCCGCTCCGATGGATATCCTCGTGGTGAAACCTAACTTCTGGACCATTACGGGCGACTATTATCTCCAGTTTCTGCAAAACTATGTGTCGAGCAACTGGTATAAGGGTGGCGAAAGCAACTACTCGATGCTGGGTAGTGTCACCATGCAGGCCAACTATAATAATAAGCAGAAGGTGAAATGGGACAACAAGTTGGAGCTTCGCCTGGGTTACCAGACTTCCCGTGGCGATACCCTCCATGCGCTCAAGACGTCTGAAGACCTTATACGATACACCAGCAAACTCGGTCTGCAGGCCACCAAGAAGTGGTACTACACCATTCAGATGATAGCCCAGACTCAGTTTGCCCACGGTTTGAAGAGCAACGATAGGTTTGTTTACTCCGACTTCTTTTCGCCATTCAATCTGAACCTCTCTGTCGGTATGGATTATTCGGCCGACTGGCTCAACCATAAGTTGAAGGGAAGCATTCATATCGCTCCTTTGGCTCTCAACTGGAAGTATGTGGGGCGTGAGTCTCTTGCCACCCGATATGGACTGGACGAGGGTAAGCATACCTTGCTCGACTACGGTTCTGAGAGCACCATCGACCTTACTTGGCAGATAGCCGACAACATCCGCTGGAAGACTCGTCTCTACGGATATACTACTTATAGCCGTGCCGAAGTGGAGTGGGAAAACCAGATTAACTTCCAGTTCAATCGCTACATCTCTACCAATCTCTTCCTCTATCCCCGTTTCGACGATGGGGCGTCCAGAAAGGAGGGCGACAGCTATTGGCAGTTTAAGGAGTATATGTCCATCGGATTCTCCTACTCGTTTTGAGGAAAGTTGAACTTTGAAAGTTGAACTTTGAAAGTTGAAAGTTGAACTTTGAAAGTTGAACGTTATGATTAGCTTTATTGCTTGAAGTGCAGTGTACGAACGGTATTCAT
>CAVDKC010000102.1:0-9404 GCA_963609615.1 Oribacterium sp. | reverse complement strand
CCCAGGATGCCTACGGACTCCTGAACTTCACGGCAGGTTACCGTTTCCAGCCGGGTAAGGTATATTATGAGATTGGTGCCTTCGGTAAGAATGTGCTCGACGAGAAATATATCGTAGATGCTGGCAACTCGGGTCGCCAGATAGGATTCCCCACATATGTAGGCGGTAGCCGAAGTGTAGTGGGAGTCATGATGAAAGTAGGATTCTAAGGCAATTGGTCCTAGAAGACATATATTCTGTTTTAGAAGGAAGGTCTGTTGCAAGCTTTGCAATAGACCTTCCGCTTATTTTGTAGAAACTTTTCCATAATCTAGCCGTTATCTCAACTTTTGTTTGGTGATTTCGTGGAAAAAGTGTATTTTTGTGGATGCAAAACGATGGAAAAATGTATAAGCAATCAAAAAGGAAAGAAAATGGAACAGAAAAAGAATTTGCCCCAAGAACTTGAATTGCGCATCGACCAGGCTGTGGAAAATTTTATGCAGGGCTATGGTTGTTGCCAGGCTGTGGTGGCTGCCTTTGCCGACCTGTATGGCATGAGTGACGAGATGGCGAAGCGTGTAGGAGCGGGCTTCGGCGGTGGAGTAGGCAGGATGCGCATGATGTGCGGAGCGGTGTCGGCCCTTGTGATTCTCGTGGGCTTGGACTGCGGACAGACTGATGGCGATGACCGCGAGGGCAAGTCGGAGTGCTACAAGGTAGTACAGGAGTTGCTCGCCAAGTCGAAGGAGCAGAACGGCAGCATCATCTGTGCAGAGATTCTAGGGCTGAAGGGCCACGAGAAGGCACAGTCTAGCTATGTGGCATCGGCCCGTACGGCTGAATACTACAAGACACGCCCTTGTGCTGCCAAGGTGGAGAGTGCGGCGAGAATCTTTGCGGAATACCTGTTTGAAGGTAAAAAGGTAAAAGGGTAAAAAAGGCATTCTGGACAGTTGAAAGGTTGAGCGATGAAATACCAAACCAGCAAGGACTTGGCTGATGCCCAGTATTACTTGAAGATACTGGACAACTTCTGCAAGACGGGACAGGTTATCATGCCTGACTCGCCGGGTAATGTCATGCCTTGGAATACCCAGGAAGACCCGCTGAAAGACTATCTTGTGCACCTCTTTTCCTTGAAAGTGACGTTGCCAACCGGCGAAGAAGTACAGAAGTTTAATCGGCAGGTAGTGAACAGCAAGCTCAAGAGTAAAGTGTTCTATGATAGCGTGGGCAAGTTTGTCGTGGAATGTGTGCATCATATCCGATTCCAGCGTCAGCGTGCCTGGACAGAGAGTCATCGGGCGGAAGACGTACTCGACTGGACACCCTTCAAGCGAATGAGTGAGGAGGTGTGGCGACCTTTGCTCGACCAACTGGAGGATGAGCATGGAAAAGATGGCTTCGACAAGCCCTTCTTCCTCTGGCTCTTCCAGGGTGACGGGGCTTCCAGAAACGAGAACTGGGAACGGTTGGTGAGAGATTGGAAAGGCTGCATCGAGCGGCAGGCTCTGAACAAACTCAAGGACTTCATCGCCATTCGGCAGAATAATTTTGAGACAGGCCTGGTGAGGATGATGGACCAAGTGACCCGTAACATCAAGATGAAGGGCATCTCTGAACAGCGTGCCGTGCAAGCCTGGGAAATGATGAAGGGCGCCTGGACGGAGACGGAATTTGAACGTCGGCTCAATGAAATGAAGGTGCAAGACCGATATCCCGAAATCCAGGAAATCGTGGCGAAGATGGGACGAGTGGCAGATGCCAACGGCAAGGACCGGCTTACCATCGCCTCGGGCGTAGATATGAAGATGGAGCATTCCGCTGGAAGCGACATCGAGGGCATTACCATGGGAGATGACCTAAACTCGCTCCTTCCCCTGGAACTCGCCCAGTACAGTGACGAGGACATGGAAGGACTCTTTATATATAAGTATCGCGCGCGTAGGCTACAGACTTTCCGCTACAAGAGCGAGATGGCGAAGCCCTCGCGCAAGCTCGGCTTTACCCATGCCTCCCGAAAGGGGCCGATGATAGTTTGCATCGACACTTCGGCGAGTATGTATGGTACTCCGGAGCGTATCTCCTCCACGCTCATCTCACTATTGGAGCAGACGGCAGAGGACTTGGAACGCGATTGCTATCTGATAGATTTCTCGGTGAGCATACGCGCCATAGACCTTATGGAGAAACGAAGGGCACGGCACTTGCGCAAGCTTGGCGTCCATGTCGTGGAAAACGTAGAGGCAGATGAACAGGGAGACTCTACCAAGGCTCATCTTCCCTTCATCGGTGGCGGTACTTCGGCAAAGAAGATGATGCTACAGATGTTCGACCTGCTAGACAACGATGGTTTGCATTATGTGAATGCCGACGTGTTGTGGATTACCGACTTCTTGATACCCGACCCACCGAAGTGGATGTTCGACAAACTGAAAGAGTATCGGGAGACAGGTACTCGTTTCTATGGTCTGCGAATCATCCGTGATGACGATAAGCAGGAGAATGTGTGGCAACGTTATTTCAATGAGATTTACACCATCAGATATCGCCCTTTGAGAAGATACTGATGCAGTACACCTTGGAGCAGGGGGTGCCAAATGTATCATGAACTTTGGCGTATGTTTCATTCGCCTAAAAAAACGCTAAATCCGCTGGAATTTACTGTATAAATAATCTTAAAACGCTTGCCAATACAAAAAGAATTCGTACTTTTGTGCTCGTAAAATTTATACAAAAACTTAAATAATATATTAATTATGGTAAGCAACAACATTCCACAGGTCAAGCTCGGTATCATTGCCGTAAGCCGTGACTGTTTCCCAATTGCGCTCTCTACTCAGCGCCGTGAAAACATTGTAAAAGAGTATAAAGGTGAAATCTTCAACTGCCAGACTACTGTTGAGAACGAACAAGATATGCTCAAGGCTTTGGGCGAGGTAAAGGAGCAGGGCTGCAATGCCTTGGTAGTGTTCCTTGGCAACTTCGGTCCTGAGACTCCTGAGACTTTGATAGCAGAGAAATTCGATGGTCCTTGTATGTTTGTAGCAGCTGCCGAGGGCGACGGTGACATGATTAATGGTCGTGGCGATGCTTATTGCGGTATGCTCAACTGCTCTTACAATCTCGGCATGCGCCACTTGAAGGGTTATATCCCAGAGTATCCTGTAGGCACAGCAGAGGAAGTGGCCAAGATGATTCAAGACTTCGAACCAGTGGCTCGCGTCATCCTGGGTTTGAAGGGTTTGAAGATTATCACCTTCGGTCCACGTCCTCAAGACTTCTTCGCTTGCAATGCTCCTATCAAGGGCTTGTATGAGTTGGGGGTAGAGATAGAGGAGAACTCCGAGCTCGACCTCCTCGTGGCTTATAAGGAGCATGAGAACGACCCACGTATCGACGAGGTTTGCGCTGACATGGCCAAAGAGATGGGCGAGGGCTGCTACTATCCTGACCTGAGCCGCAGAATGGCACAGTTTGAGTTGACATTGCTCGACTGGGCAGAGGCTCACAAGGGTTCTCGCCAGTATGTGGCATTCGCCGACAAGTGTTGGCCTGCATTCCCAAGCCAGTTTGGTTTTGAGCCTTGCTATGTGAACAGCCGCCTGGTAAGCCGTGGCATCCCTGTGGCTTGCGAGGTAGACATCTATGGTGCGCTCTCTGAGTACATCGGCATGTGCGCTTCGGATGATACTGTTACATTGCTCGACATCAACAACTCTGTACCTCAGTACATCTACGATGAGGACATCAAGGGCAAGTACGATTATAAGTTGACCGATACCTTCATGGGCTTCCACTGCGGCAACACTCCACAGTGCAAGATGTGCTCTAGCCGCAAGATCAAGTATCAGCTCATCCAGAACCGCCTCTTGGAGAATGGTGGTACACCAGACTTTACACGTGGCACTTTGGAGGGCGATATCGCAGCCAGCGACATCACATTCTATCGCCTGCAGTGCGACTCTGAGGGCAATCTCCGCAGCTATATTGCCGAGGGTGAGGTACTCGACGTTCCTACACGTTCATTCGGCGGTATAGGTATCTTCGCTATCAACGAGATGGGGCGCTTCTATCGTCACGTATTGATTCAGAAGGGGTACCCACACCACGGAGCCGTGGCATTCTCTCACGTAGGCAAGACCCTCTTCGAGGTGTTCAAGTATCTCGGCATCAAGGATATTGCTTACAACCAGCCAGCAAGCCTTCCTTATCCAACGGAGAATCCTTGGAAGTAAGCTGGAGTTACTTCTACCCATAAAATATAAGAGCGATTGTTTTCCTGTAAGTGGGAGAACAATCGCTCTTTGGGTTATCTGAATATCGAGAAGTTGACACTGCCGTAGCTCCTGTGTTCCAAGAAACGTGGATGCTCGGAGAAGTCGTAGTTCTTGCCATGCTCGAAAACGAAGATGCCGTCTTCGTTGAGTAAATCGCCGTTCAGTATGAGGTCTGGTATCTCTGGGAGTTTTTCCAGAGCGTAAGGCGGGTCGGCAAAGATGAAGTCGAACTTCTGGTGGCAACTCTTCAAGAAGCGGAATACATCGCCACGTACCAAGATGTCGCTTTCTTCACCCAGTTTCTTGAAGCACTGGCGGATGAAGTTGGCGTGGTCACGGTCTGCCTCCACGCTCACCACTTGCTTGCAGCCTCGTGATACGAGTTCGAGAGAGATGCTGCCAGTACCTGCGAAGAGGTCGAGGGCAGTGGCATCCTCAAAGTCGATGTATCCCTGAAGCACGTTGAATATGTTCTCCTTGGCGAAATCGGTGGTAGGACGTGCCTTGAACGAACGGGGAATGTCGAAATGGCGTCCTTTATATTGTCCTGTAATGATTCTCATACTTATATAATGATGATAGTTTATAATTTTATTATAGTATATGGTTAATTGCTCATTACTTGCTCAGATATAATGCCAGCAAGTCGAAAGGCATACCTTTTATCTCGGTGATAGGCGCGCGATTAAACTCGGCGGCTGGATTCAGAAGGTAGGTCTTCTTGATGTAGAGCTTTGTATTGTAAAGAAACCAGTCCTTGTCTGGTACCTCGCCAGAGACAAGCAGCTCGTCGAACACTTGGTTCATGCCTAGTTGCTGCCAGACGTAGAGGATGAAGTAGAGTGCATCCTTGGCGTGTTCGGCTTTGAAGGAATTGAAGAACTTGATGCGGTTTTTCTCGAAACTGAACACGTCTAGCCTCTGGTCGTGGAAGTAGGCATAGAGCTTGCGATGGATGCCTGTGAAACTACGCTGGTGCAGATAGTGCCACATCGGTTGTATGATAGGGGTGAAGCGAACATCCTGGAAGTTGTCTTCCACCACCATCTTCAAGTCCTTGTTGATAGGGAACACAGCTACCACATTGAGCGCAGGTTGTACCCTGTAGAGAATGGCATCGGAACTGTGACCCGTAAAAGCGTGCTGGTAGAGCGTGTCCAGGTCTTCCTCATGAAACTCCTCTATCGGGACGAGTAGGATAGGGGAGTCGAGATACACTCGTACCTTCTGATAGCCACGCTGCAAGAGCTCGCTCTCCTTAAGGGCCTGTCGCAGGTTGGCTGCCATCGAGACACCACTCTTTACGGTGTACGGCTCGTATATCACTTGGTGTTCCGCTTCGCGGTCTACTACCGAAAAGCTGAGGGTATGTTTGCTCACTCGGATGGTGAGTCGGGTTTGCTGTATGTTCTTGCTTTTTGTTTGCATGTTTGTCAAGTTGTAGCAGGGTAGCTGAAGGGATGGATGTTACCAGTTGCCTGCGTTGTTATTGTCCGTTGTGATGTCGCCTATCTTGAGCCCCGGGTATTCGCCGGCATAGTTGGCCTTGTCGGTTACTTCCTGTATGCCGTTCTCATCCAGTCCGTCGAGGTAGTCCTCGTATTCTGCTCCGCACTCCATCAGTGGTATTTGCTTGCCGCTTTTCCCCACGATGGTAGTAGCGGTTAGCGAGAACTTCTTATGGTCGCTGTAAGGGATAATGGTATCCTCGGCCTTCAGAAAATGGCCCTTGACGAGAGTGGCGAAATCGCCAGTGTACACACCATGCTTTGCCTTGTACTTCTCTTCGGCACTGCGTATCAGCATCAGTTTCTCCTTCACCTCAGCCTCTCTGCTTTCCATCTGTTTCTGGAAGCGGATGGGCTGGCTGATGCTGAGGATGCAGAGGGTCATCATGACGATGACGCAAGCTCCCAAGATATAATTATTGTTTATTCTTTTTCTCATTTCAAAAAGTATTATTACTTTTGCAGAAGCGTTCACCTGCCAGCAGGAGGATGTGCATTCTAGGATGCAAAGATACGCTAAAATGCAGACAACACAAAATAATCGTGTTTAAATTATTAATTATTAATTGTAAAAAGGGAAGATAGATGGTCGAAGACGAGTTGAAATATCAGATATTGCAGCAATTTGGGTTTGCGCCTACTCCCGAGCAGGCGCATGCCCTTGATGTGTTCGCCCGTTTTATGACAGACCTTCATCCTCATGCCGTGATGATACTCCGGGGAAGTGCCGGTACGGGTAAAACATCGCTTTCGGGTGCCATCGTCCGTACCCTTAAGGCTATCCATCAGAAGGTGGTACTCTTGGCTCCTACTGGCAGGGCGGCAAAGGTCTTCTCGCAGAGCAGTGGAAGTCCTGCCTATACCATTCATCGCCGTATCTATCGGGAGAAAACTTTTGCTGGGGTAGACGGACAATTCAATCTGAATGACAATCTCTATACTGATACGCTCTTCATGGTGGATGAGGCTTCGATGATAGCCAATCTTGGGTTGGGGGGCACGATGTTTGGTAGTGGTTGTTTGCTGGATGACTTGGTCCACTTTGTGTATCAAGGGCATAACGACCGCCTTTTGCTCATCGGCGACAAGGCGCAGTTGCCCCCTATCGGTGAGGAAGAGTCGCCGGCTCTCCATACGGCTGTATTGGAAGGGTATGGCTTGACGGTCTATGAGTGTGATCTCAATGAGGTGCTGCGCCAGAGCCAGGAGTCTGGTATCCTCTATAATGCTACGGTGATTCGCCAGATGATAACGCATGATGATGTTACCCAGCTGCCCAAGATTCGTTTTGTAGGATACTCGGATATTCTGCAGATGCCTGGTGGAGAACTTATCGAGGCTTTAGGCGATAGTTATCATCGGGTAGGGCTGGATGATACCATCGTCGTAACGCGCAGCAACAAGCGGGCCAACATCTTCAATCAGGGCATTCGTAATATGGTGCTGGATAGGGAGGAGGAACTGGAATGTGGTGACATCCTCATGATTGTGAAGAACAATTACTATTGGACGGAAGAGGAGAGGAAAAAAGTGAAGAGTGAAGAACGGGGTAGAAAAGATATAAATGCAGGGGAGGAAAATTCACCCTCGGCAATTCCTCCCTTCCTCGCCAATGGCGACCGATGCAAGGTGAAGCGGGTGAGTCGTCGCATCGAACTGTATGGCTTCCATTTTGCCACACTCTTGCTGCAATTCCCTGATTATGACAATTATGAACTAGAGGCTACGGTGCTGCTCGACACGTTGATCAGCGAGGCTCCTGCCTTGACACATGAGCAGCAAGAACAGCTTTTCCGTAAGATAGAGGAGGATTACTGGGATGTTCCGCTCAAGGCAGACCGCATGAAGGCGATACGTGCCGACCAGTACTATAATGCCTTGCAAGTGAAGTTTGCCTATGCCGTGACTTGCCACAAAGCGCAAGGTGGACAATGGGCACATGTATATGTAGACCAGGGATATATGACAGATGATATGCTCACCGCCGACTATATCCACTGGCTTTATACCGCCTTTACCCGAGCCACCGAAAAGCTGTATCTTGTCAACTGGCCGAAGACGCAGATAGAGGGTGAAAAACAACGATAATGGTTCGTAAAGAGAAATATATGCCCGAAAGTTTGACGATTAGAGAAAAAAGTTGTACTTTTGTGGTATTATTTATACCTAACGGAAGAATATTCAAATTTATATATCAAAATGGAAAAGAGAAACGTAGCCCTCATTACGGGCATAACAGGCCAGGATGGCTCTTATTTGGCAGAGTTGTTGCTCAGTAAGGGTTATGATGTTCACGGCACCATCCGTCGTTCATCTACTGATTATCGTGAGCGTATTGCTCACCTGGAGGGTACCCCCAATTTTCACCTTCATTACGCAGATCTTGGTGACTCCATGAGTATCATCCAGGTGATGAACAAGGTGAAACCAACCGAAGTTTATAACCTCGCAGCACAGAGCCATGTGCAGGTAAGTTTCGACTCGCCAGAGTTTACTGCCGACGTGGATGCCACTGGCGTGCTCCGCATCTTGGAGGCTATCCGCCAGTGTGGTTTGACCCAGACCTGCCGTATGTACCAGGCTTCTACATCCGAGCTTTACGGTAAGGTAGAGGAGGTTCCGCAGAACGAGAACACGCCGTTCCACCCTTATTCTCCATACGCCGTAGCCAAACAGTATGGCTTCTGGATTGTGAAGGAGTATCGTGAGGCTTACAATATGTATTGTTGCTCAGGCATTCTCTTCAACCATGAATCAGAGCGTCGTGGCGAGACTTTCGTAACTCGCAAGATTACCCTTGCCGCCGCCCGCATCAAGCAGGGCAAACAGGATAAGCTCTATCTTGGTAACCTTGACTCCCTCCGTGACTGGGGATATGCCAAGGATTACGTGGAGTGTATGTGGCTTATCCTTCAGGCAGAGAAGCCAGAGGACTTTGTCATCGCCACTGGCAAGCAGCACTCCGTGCGTGAGTTCGCCCAGTTGGCATTCCACTATGTTGGCATCGAATTGAAGTGGGAAGGCAAGGACGAGAACGAGAAGGGTATCTGCGTGGAAGGTCCTGAGGAACTGATTGGCAAGACGCTCGTAGAGGTATCTCCAGACTTCTATCGTCCTACCGACGTAGTCAACCTTTGGGGTGACCCGACCAAGGCGAAGGCAAAACTCGGCTGGAATCCTAATACCACGTCATTTGAGGACTTGGTGAAGATTATGGTTGAGAACGATATGGCCAAGGTGGCTGCAGAGGATGCTGGGCAGAAAGTACGCACCAATCTGGCAGAGTATCTGGAGAAAGGTATCGTGAAGTAGTCTCCCACAGATTACACTGATAAACACAGATTTTTTGTAACGAATATGTTAGACAAAAATTCAAAGATTTATATAGCAGGACACCACGGACTCGTGGGTTCTGCTATTTGGAACAACCTCAAAGCAAGAGGTTACAACAACTTGGTGGGTCGCTCGCACAAGGAGCTTGACCTGACCGACCAGTATGCGGTGCAGAAGTTCTTCGATGAGGAACGACCTGATGCAGTAGTATTGGCTGCCGCCTTTGTGGGCGGTATCATGGCCAATTCATTGTATCGTGCCGACTTCATCATGCAGAACATGAAGATGCAGTGCAACGTTA
>CAVDKC010000101.1:0-9696 GCA_963609615.1 Oribacterium sp. | reverse complement strand
TTCTCAAAAGCGAGTGCAAAAGTACTAACAATTTCCGATTCCACCAAATCTTTCCAGAAAAAAGTTTAGAAATTAACAGTATTTTAACAGTTAAAGGTGTTTTCGTGAGGAAAAGAAGACAAAGCACTTTATTATATACCTGCACGCATTCGGGTAGGCATGCGCACGCACATATACGCATCGCATACATTATATCGATTGTTAATCTCAGCTACCACAAAAAGACCTCCATTCTAGATACAGGAATGTTTTTCTTACATTGCATTTTCCATTGCAAGGCTTGCAATGGCCGTTGCAAGACTTGAAACGCACATTGCAAGGCTTGAAACGGCCGTTGCAAGGCTTGCAACGAAAAGTTCTCCTAGCCCTGCCAACTTTTCTCTGGCACCTCACCATGTAGTACAGTGACAGAGGAAGAGGTACAGAGTGGCAGTCAAAAAAAGAGAAAGATTGCAACGAAACAAGAATAATTGTTAATAAAGCGCAGAGATAGTGACATATTCGGAGAAATGGCATTATCTTTGCGCTTTATTAATTATAAGGCATAACAACGCTGTAATAATAGTATTATAACGACATAATAACAATTTAAGAATACGACTATGACAGAAAAAGAAATGTACAATCTGATAAACAATCAGAACGGACAGCAGAGTTCAGGCTTTGCTTACAATGAGAGAGAACGTGGTCTGAGCGGTGTCTACTCCGCTCTGATGCGCAAGGTTTATACGTGGATGGCGCTGGCACTCGTCATCACAGGCGTAACGGCTTATGGTGTAGCCAGTAGCCCTAGCCTCTTGATGACGCTGATGACTAGCCGCGGTCTGATGTTCGGCCTCATCATCGCCGAATTGGCATTGGTATTCGCCATCACAGGTGCCATCAACCGCCTTTCGCTGAGCACTGCCACGCTGCTCTTTATCATCTATTCGGTATTGAACGGTGCGATGCTCTCCTCGGTATTCGTTGTCTACACTGCCACCAGCATTGCCAAAGTGTTCTTCATCACGGCAGGCACGTTTGGAGCCATGGCGTTCTACGGCTACACCACTAAGAAGGACCTCACATCGATGGGCAAGATCCTGTTTATGGCACTCATCGGTCTGATTATCGCCACAGTGGTAAACATGTTCCTGAAGAGTTCCGGCTTCGAATACATCCTGAGCTACATCGGTGTAGCCATCTTCACTGGCTTAACCGCCTGGGACAGCCAAAAGATCAAGCAGATGCTCCAGACACAGTATGATATGAGCGAGGGCGCACAGAAGTTGGCACTCATCGGTGCCTTGACTCTCTACCTCGACTTCATCAACCTCTTCCTCTACTTGCTCCGCATCTTCGGAAACAGCAAGGAGTAGAATTTAAGTGAAGAGTGAAGAGTGAAGAGTGAAGAGTGAAGAGTGAAGAGTGAAGAGTGAAGAACGAAGAGTGAAGAACGAAGAGTGAAGACTTCAATGGCTTTTGTGGCGCAAATCCAACTCTACGTTCAACATTCAACATAAAAATAGCCAAAAGGTTGGCTCGACATCATGCGAGCCAACCTTTTGGCTATTTTTACTTATTTCCTCATCTGAAACTGGAGGATTCCGCCCCTCAGAATATCTCCGTGGTGCAAACGATAGCCCTCAAAGGCTTTTCCGTTCAATCGCATCGACTGGATATAGAAAGCATCCTTTGACACGCCATCGGCAGAAAGCACAAACCGCTTGCCGTTCTCCAGATTCAGCGTTACCTTGTCGAAACTGGGCGTACCTATATAATAGTAAGGCGTACCGGGACAGACGGGATAGAATCCGATGGAAGAGAATACATACCACGCCGACATCTGACCGGCATCATCATTGCCCGACAAACCGCCGGGGGTGTCATTATACTCCGTCTCCAGGATATGATGTACACGTTGCTGCGTCTTTTCCGGGGCACCAGCGGCATCATAGAGATAAGCCACTTGATGACAAGGTTCGTTGCCGTGCCAGTACCAGCCGTTGTCAAACATCTTGTCGAGACGACTGATTACCTTCTCATTACGTATAGGCTTCTCACCTTTTTTCAGCAGTTGCTTCTCTTGCTTCTCTATCTGTTTCTCCTGCTTGTCCATCGGCTTGCTGCTACGAATCACCTCAAACAAGCCCTCCGGGTTCTGCGGCACATACCACGTATAATGACAGGTGGCACCCTCGGTAATATAACTCTTGCGGTGCACCAAGTCTGTATTACCTTCCCACATTCCGTTCTCAAGTCTGCCGTCTGCCCATCCCGTGGTAGGGTTGATAACATTGCGCCAAGTCTCCGAACGGCGCATCAGAGTCTCATAATCTTCCTGATACTTCTGTCGTTGGGCTGCATCTTGACAAGAATCCAGCAAAGCCTTTGCCATCTGCGCCACGGCATAGTCATCGTAGGCATATTCCAGGGTACGGGAAGTCTGTTCATTGGTATGGAAAGCCTCTTTTACGCTATCCTCCAATGGGATATATCCGTTTGCCATGTACGACTGGATGGCTCTCCTACCCTTACCATTCTTATAGTCTTCATAGAGATAAGGGGTGGAAAAGGCATTCATGCGCATACCCTCGTAAGCTTTCGCCGCATCAAAGTTGCGGATGCCCTTGATGTAGGCATCGGCAAGCGCCGCACTGGCGTGGTCGCCTATCATCGCCGCCGTATAACTGTTCCAGCAAGGGAAGATGGGCATCCAGCCTCCCTCCTTGTACATCTGCACCAACGACTGCATCATCTCTCCCGACATCTTCGGGGTGATGAGACTGTAGATGGGCAGTTCGGCGCGGTAGATGTCCCACATGGAGAAATCGCCATATTTTTTATGTGAAGAAGGGGGAGTGAAGAGTGAAGAATTCATGTGCTTTACAGGAGTACCCGTGGAAAACTCGGGATAGTCGCCGTTCACATCGCTCACCTCATGTGGCAGGAACGAAGCTCGGTACAAGGCACCATAAAACTGGTTAACCTTCGCCGTATCGCGGCTCTCCACGTCAATCGTGTGCAGGCGGTCGCACCAGATATCGGCGGCAAACTGCATCATGCTGTAAAAGTCCAATCCCCCGTACTCATAGTTCTCGCCATTGAGATTGGCAAGGGCATTCTCTCGGGAAGTAAAAGAAGAACCCGACATCCACTCCATCGCCTTGCCAGCCTTACCTCTGAAGGTGAGCCAAGCACCGATGCGTGGCTTGCCCTGCATCTTCAAGGCTTTGCTAAGCCTGTTGTCACCCTCGAACACACCATAGTCTACCAAGTCCTTAGGGTCGTAGGCGATGACGAAATGTCCGCTGAAACCTGCGGGATTTCCCCACCCCTGGTAGATGCGGTGTACGGGATTGTAGCCATATACTACATGGTTGAGGGTATCTATCTCGATGTAGCCTTGTCCCTCGTCACTGTTGGGATTGATGACCAGATGCACCAGCTCGTCCTTGTCGGGAGTAACCCTAAGGATGGAGGTATGGCTCAGTGCCGTAAGCTCCGCCTTGAGATGTTCCTGCTTCAGGTTGACTGCATAGTAATGCGGATGCGACACCTCGTCGGCATGGCTGAACGGCGTGGCCCGCTGCTCAGGCTGCAAGCGCAGGTTACCGCCGATGGCAGCAATGGTAAAGGAACCGTAATCCTGCGTGCATCCGCCCACTATCCAATGACTGTTGCGGAAGCCCTGCAACTGGGTGTCCTTATAATAATAAGGTGCGATGCACTTCTGTTCGGTATCCTGTGTTTGGGGAGTCCAGAAGTTCTGTCCGTTGGGCACGAGTACGGCAGGAAGCGTCTGTCCGTGCTCCTCACTTCCCTTTCCAAACATGCCAGCAGTAAGGGTATTGGCCTGCGCCGTACCCACCATCGTGTTGATAGCATTGAGCTGGCGAAGATGCTCCAGACTGTGGATACGGCCGTGCATCTTCTCTTTCCACTGGTTCCAGGGATAATAGCAGGTGCCGTACACCACCTGTCCTAAAGAAGAGAGGCGGATGTCGTGCTCGTTGAGCATAAACTTAACAAGCACACTGTCTTGCGCATTCTTGTAGAACACCATCTGCAAGTTGGCACCCATCGGCACCACCTGGTCCATGCAGTCCACGTCATTGCCCAACACCACCGTTTCCTCCTCATCTTTTGCATTCTGCGGGAGATGAGCAGCATCGAAGAGCAGCGACAGGAGGCGATAGAGCGACGTATCGTGCCCGAAGCGCAGGGTGGCAGAAGGTTTGCCGGTACGCAAAGCCTCATCCGCCTCACGCTCTATGTTCTGCCAAAGTGAGACGGCAGAACGTGCCGGGATGGCCTCGCTGGTGGGAAGGTTACCATTATTGTGGGTCATGCGCTGATTGTTGGCATCATAAAAAGCCCGAAATTCCTCATCTGTGAAAAGGGCATTCAACCCATCTTCAATATCCTGCGGATAAGAAGGGAAGTCAAGTCCCACGTTCTGGATGGAGGTAGCAACTGTCTGCATCTCTCCCATGAAATTCAAGGGAGCTTCCACCCGGCTGATGTCCTTGAAGAGTTGGCGCAAAAAGCGGTCGGGCGATACCTGTGCCGACACCTGGGTACGCTTCTCCAGAACCTTGTATTCGGGTGACTCATAGGCAACCCAAGCCATATCGGCAGAATCGGTCTTTACATCCATGCAGAGTTGGGGCTGCAGAGCAAGCAGTTCGGCTGTAAAAGCCTGCATGCTCTTAGCGCAGCGGTCTACCACACTGGAGCGAGCCTTCACCCTACTGCCCTCGGCAAAAATCTGCGGATAACTTTGGTACATACGCTGGGCGATAGTCTGGTGCTGAAGCACACCGAGTTTGGAAAGTTTTCCGCCATGTCCCTTGGCATTCTCACAGACCCTCCGCAAGAGTTGCTTTACCTGCAAGCCAAGAGGTGTGAGGTTGTCTTCCTCCCCGAAATGCTTATATATCCAATTATAGCGGTCGTCGCTCGTCATCCACCGGGAGCCATGCCGACCATAATGACTGATATAAAAAGGAGTAAAGCCGGCAGGCACGGGGTGCGACAACGTATCCTTATCGAAATGATAAGCATAGTAGACACCTCCCATCTGCTGACGGGTCTGCGCCTGCACCGCCAAGGAGCAAGCCAGGAAAAAAAACAAGACAGTATTTCTTATCATATATTATCTTCTCTAAAATTCGGAATCGGTGAAATGCCAGTCGATGCCCAGAGGATTGTTTTCCATCTTGAGCACCCAAGGCAAAGCGTGGCGAGTGGAGATTTGCATACGGGTGCCATCCACATCCGCCCTTACCGTGACGCTTCCGGCATCTTGTAACACCTTGCGCCAAGTGATACCATTATATTGAAAAACGTTATTTTGCCGTAATTGTTGCATAGCCCGCTTGGAAACGAACAGGAATGTACCTCCGTCGCCAGTCTCGCCACAATGATAGAGGTTTATACCTTTCTGTGGACTGTACCAACAGAAGCCCTCAGCTTCCTCCACTTGTTTGCGGGGGATGAGATACACCGACTGGTTGCATTTCAACAGCAACGTATCTGACTTGCTGACGGAATCCACTCCCACCCCCCAGTTGCGGTATTGGCGGTTGAGGACAAAGTGGGATATCCACTGTGTAGGAATCGTTTTCAACAGTTTTTCCACAGGTTGTGCGAAACTGGCGAATTTCTCTTTCTCTCTGTTATTCAGCTGTTCTATGCAGTTATCAACTATCTTATCCACTGAAGGAATGCAAGGGAGAACGAGTTTTCCACCACTTATCAACACCTCGTGGGTAACAAACTTCCTCTCCCATCGGTTTCCCTTGCGCACTACTTTCAGGTTCTTGCCGTTCGGGAGATGAACGGTATATTCCGGCACCATCGGCGAACCGATGACGTAGAGGTTCTGTCCTGCCACAGGATAGATACCCAGCATATTGAATACTAGCCAAGAAGACATCGCCCCGCTGTCATCATTGCCGGGCAGTCCATTGGGAGAATCGTCATAATTGTCGTTCACAATCTGCCGGATGCGTGCCACGCTCAAGTCGGGCCTGCCAGCCCAATGATACAAATAGGGAGTCATAAAGCTCGGTTCGTTTGCCACATTATAATGCTTGTTGGCGAAGAACGTATCGAGTCGCTTGATGAAAGCCTCCTTGCCGCCACATGCAGCTATCAGTCCCGGCACATCATGGGGAATACTCAGACTATACTCGGCCGAAAGAGCCTCGTAGAAGAAAGTGCTCCACCAGGGGAGATACCAGGGAGCCACCTTGGTGTCGGGCTTATATGGAATCACAGGATGATACACCTTCGACTTGCCCCAAGGCACGGAGTCGAGCCATTGTCCTTCGGCATCCTTGGGCATAACAAAGCCTTTCATCCCCTGCCACTCATAGTCGCTGCGCCAGAGGTTGCGCCAGTTGCCCGAGCGCTTTAGGTATTTTTCGTAAAGGTCTTGACGGCCCAATCCCTTTGCCACCTGGGCGATACACCAGTCATCGTAACTATATTCCACAGTGCGGTTGCCGGCACGGTCGATGCCATAGGGGATATATCCTAGGGCATTGTATTCCAGAAGACCGCCACGCCCGTGCTTTTCGTCGGGCACACTGCCCACATATCCGTCGTTGTCTGTGGGGGGCACCTCCGCATCCTTCAGCATTGCCTGCAAGGCAAGTTCGTAGTCGATACCCTTCATGCCTTTGGCAAAGGCATCGGCTATCACGATGTCGGCATTGCTTCCACCCTGCGTCCTTCCGTTCCAGTTGCCACTGCGGGCATCGGGCATATAACCATCGTGCTTGTATATATTCAATAGCGAATTGACCATATCCCGTTGCTTAGCCTCATCAATCAGGGTAAGCAGAGGCATTGACGTGCGATAGGTGTCCCAGATGGCATAATAATCGTCGTAATAAGGCGTTTCGGAGAAATGAGGGTTTTCGCCCGACTTATCCACAGGCATAAGCATGGTATGGTAGATGCCCGTATAGAACATCCGCTTCTGTTTCTCCGTACCGGAGATTTCTATCTTCTTCAGTTTTTCGTTCCATGCCTTTCTGAGGAGAAATAGCTGGGTATCGAAATCGCAAGAAGGAATGTTGCGCTGGGCTTGGTCGATGCTGATGTGCGAGATACCCACCTTCAACTTTACCTTTGTCGCTTGGAAACTAGCTGTCAAGCGTGCCTTATCCACCTTGGAATCACAGGCAAGCGGCACGTCGCTCTGCAAATAGAAATAGACCGTATAAGGTCCGCCGTTGTTCCAGCCGCCCCGCACCGTACTCCAGCCCTTGACTGCATACTCACCTGCTTGTTGCACATGGGAATCTATATACTGTTGCGCCTCCCGCTTGTCGGGGATGGTATCGATACCGAGGAAAGTTGCCACATCCACAAGCAACTTTCCCTTCTTTCCGTAGTCGATACGATAAAATGCGCAACGGTCGGAGGCCGTTATCTCCGTCCGAATACCATTCTCGTAGGTACAGGTATAAAAACCTAAAGAGAAATCTTCACTGCTTCGTTTCTGCACAATCGTGTTCTCATCCAAGAAAGGCTGGAGGAGAATATTCCCGTACTTCTGTCCACCCCCCGTACCACTGACGTGCATCTGCGAAAAGCCCTTGACGGGTTCGGGCAAAGGTGCCCATCCCGCATTCGGCATACCCACAGCATCAGGTCCCGGTTTCGCCATTCCATACGGCATGGAAGGCCCCGGGAAAGTTCTGCCCAGCCCCTCACTGCCGATACGCGGGTCTACATATCGGGTAAAGTCCTTCGCCATCGACACGGATAGCCACAGCACGCAGCATGCCGTCATCACAAAGAATCGCTTCATCATCTATCTTTCGTTTTTAGGGTTTAAATGTCACATTTTTGCGCAGTTCCAGACATATTTTTTCATCAAGGAAGTACCGGACTCCTAAATACGCTATTTGGCAGAACACCCTCCATCACTGTATTTTCTACATCATCCATGACTATAGCCGGGCGATAATCGCTATCTTTCAGCCTCATCTTCACATTCTTGAAGATGACATTCTCTGCATGGCGAATGTAAAAGCCATAGGCAGGCAACTCGCCAAACATGGTGAACTCTGGATATTTCGTGATTTGCTCGGGAACATCCTGCACACGCCAAAGGGGGATATATGCCTGCCCCTTGGTGGCACGACCGGGATACTCTATCTCAATATTTTCGAGCGTCACCTTTCCTACATGATTGCCAGGAATACCTGTAATGCTACTAGGTATCGGATTAAAAATCACATCAAGCCCTGGACCTCGCAAGTCGTAAGCCTCATCAGGCTTTCCAAATGGCACTTGGCAGTAGAGGTTCTTGATGGTTACATTGTCGATACTACCCTTGCGCTCACCAGCCCGCTGCCCCAAACGAATAAATATGGCATTGCCCGTGTTTTCGGCATGGATGTCGTGCACATAGATGTTTTCAACGGAAGCTCCATCCACGCTCTCGATGGCAATGGCGGAGCGATAGGTGTCCTTTACACGTATGTTGCCGATTTCGATGTCCTTGAAACCGCCCCAGGAAGCCGTGCCGAACTTCACGGCACTGGCGCTGCTGATGATGTCGCAATCGTCTACATGTATGTCTTGGTTGGCTGATGTCGTTTGATAAGATTTTAGACAGATGCCGTCGTCTGCCGAATTAATCGAGCAGCCTGTAATCCGCACATGCCTGCAATCGGTAATGTCGATTCCGTCATTGTTCCAATAGGCCCGATTATGTACTTTCAATCCCGTTAGAACCATATTCGAACACTGATCGAACGACAATCCCCAGTTGGCACTGCTGCGATATTCGCCTCCTTCTATCCTCACCTCATCACACCCTGTGAAGAAGAACAACTTAGGCCGTACGAGCTCGCTCGGTCGCTGTCGGCGCACATTATAGTGGGCATCCACCAGCTCCCCGGTATGGTGCAGACTGTCCGCATTCAAGGCGAGTTGCAGACCGTTACCGTCTATCACGCCCTCACTCTCGATGGCTATCCGCTTGGCATCCTGCGCCATCACCAGCGCCATGCAAGCATTGTCGTGGCGGGTATCATCGCCGCTCACTTCCACATCCACCAATTTGTAGTCGTAGGGATTGGGGGAGCCTAGCAGCAAAGCCCCCTTTTCCAGTTTCAGGGTGACCCCCGATTTCAGGAAGATACTGCCCGTCAGGTAAGTGCCGGGCGAAAGCACGAGCGTGCCGCCCCCCTTCTTGGCTATGCGGTCGATGGTTTGCTGGAGTTGGGTGGTGCAAAGAGTCTTGCCATCAGCAGGAACTTGCAATTGGTCTGAACGCAAAATTACAGTCCGTGCAGATATTGCATTTGCCCCTGGTATAGAAAAGAACATAGCAACCCATACCAAAATACCCGTTATTTTCCTTTTCATGTTTTCAACATTCATAACTATACATAATCCATAATTGGTAACCCAGCTTTTCCCTCTGCATATGAATGCAATTAGGATGCCGCAAAGCGACATCCTAATTGTTTATATTTTAGTAACCGGCATTCTGTTTCCAAGTAGTATTCTGTTCGAGTACATCCTTTGGAATCGGGAAGATGCGGCAGGTCTTGTCGAATCTGGCTGTCGGGAAGTCCTTCTTATGAGCACCATACTCACTCTCGAATGTTCCGAAACGAATCATGTCGTTGCGACGCCAGTTCTCATCAAAGAACTCACGGCCACGCTCATCGAGCAACTCCTGCA
>CAVDKC010000100.1:0-9837 GCA_963609615.1 Oribacterium sp. | reverse complement strand
TCCTATTTGGCTGGTCACGGTATCACGAGAGCCGAAGAGGAAATACTGGAGCATGGTAAACTGGTGCTCGAAGAATGGGTAGTAGTCGGCGTATGTCTCACTATCCTTGGTGGCACTCAGGGCAAGTCCAGAAATGTTGGTCACAGCCTGAATCATGCCACTATTCTTGGCGTAATATTTCTTGAGTTCCTGCTTGCCTGCATCCGTCTTGTCGAGCAATCGCTTGCGGATAATCTTGTCGATTTCCTCGGCAGCGATAGGAATGCGAGTCTTGAAACGAGCCTCTACCTTATTGAGCAAGTGAAGGTTTAAGCCTGCAGCATTGAGCACATCATTGAAGGCTTGCTGAGCGATACCCACTGTCCATACCCTGTTGCCCAAGGCGGAAAGTGACTCTGAGAGACCTTCCAAGTCGAGCAAATTGATTTTCTTTTGTGTGATTGCCTCACTCACCTCATCGATGAAAAACACGATTTTCTCCTGAGGATGCTTATCCAGGAAGAGCGACAAGTCTTCCTTCAACTTATCGGCATCGTATGTCTCGATGCGTTTCTCCACCAAGGCTCTTGTTTCTGCGAAGTTTTCCTCGCCCATGATGTCGTTCATGGCTTTTCTTAGAGTAGATACAGTGGTCATCATGTTGCGGCGCAAGTCTTTCCATTGCTTTCCGTTGTTCTGCCGCTCTACCTTTCGCAAGAACTCCTCATACTGACCGCTTAGCAAGAGATGATATTCCATAAAGCCTACCCAGTTGTTCATCAAGCCCAAGGAAAGCAAGAACTGGTTCATCGCCATGTAGGCAATGCCATGGTTGTTATCAACCTTCGCAGAGTCGAACAATACCACCTGATACTTTGACTTAGCGAGGGAATCTATCTGGTTCTTAATGAAATCCTCATTGTTCAAACCTACCAGCTTGTGGGAAAAACGTTCACGGAAGGTTGTGCCTTGAATTTTTGGGTTCTCAATCAAGAAACCCAGCATCTTGGCAAAGTAAGACTTACCTGAGCCATAGAAACCGCTCAGCCAAACACCCGTCTCCTTCATGTCGGAAGTAAACTTATCGAGGAAGTCAGACAAGTGGGTAGCGAGACTCTCCGTCAAGATAAAGCCGTCGAGTTCTTCCTTGACCTCATCCTCGCTCTGAGAGTTGAGGTCAATCACATTTTTGATGTCGTTGTCCAACTGGATGGACAGTATATCTTTGATTTTCATCATATTCGTTAGTTGTTTTAGCCAGGAAAATCCAAGCTGGATATTTTATTTAATGACAATGCAGCGATATTTAGATGCGGGCTGCTTGCCGAGGAACATTATCTGGTCATCCTCAACAGTAGCGGGATAGAACACCACCAAAGGGATGCGGGAAGCCATCACCATAGGATGCTCCATGATGTTAATATTAGAGAAATTCATGCCGTAAAGGACTCCCGTATGGACAAGCACAGGCACCTTACCCTCAGCAAACACTTTCTGGATTTGTTGGATGAGCGTGGCAAAGAAAGTTCCTTCCTCAAAATTCTGGCTGTAGAAAACTTCTTCCTTGAATTCCTTGTAGTTCTCCTCAAAGTCTTCCATGCCCACATCATCCAAGAACTGCCTGAAGCTATCACGCACATCAATGAAAGTATATCCATCCGTTAAGACCTCCTGAGCCTTGGCGATATATGCCTTCTCGTCCTTGGGTGGATATACAAAGAGGATACTTTTTCCTCCATTGCATTTACCAGCAATTTTGACAATGTCTTCCTTGAGCGTAGCTGTCAGCTCCGCAAAAAGACGATTGTGCTCTATATCAAAAGTTTGCATCATACTCATATCTTTATGCAATTGAATTCTTCGTTCTTCACTCTTCACTCTTCACTTCAATCTTAACCTCATCCCCAATTTGGGTAATGTTCCAGAAAGGCATAAACTCCACACGTTTCAGTTTGGCGATTAATGATGCCTTGTCGTAAAAGCTAAATGCCATCATCGGATTATCGAGCGTGTTCTGGCTCGGATATATTGTCATTGCCATCTTGATGAAATAGACGAAAAGCCCAGATGTCATCGCAGGGTAAACAATCTGTTTCTTGACAGCCCCATCAGCCAGTCCGAGTTTCTTCAAGATGGTAAGATACTTGGAAGCACAAATCTTCAAGGTAGCCTCCGACCAGTTGAATTCACCTTTCTCCGTCTCCTTGATGTGATGAAGCAAGGCAAGGACATCCATTGCCGAGAGTGTGGTGCGTCCCTGATAGACAGCCGTCATAAAAACCTCATCGGAGATTCGACGGAAGAGCAGATTGCCATATACCATCTGCCAAAAGAGAATCATCAACTTCTCTTGGAGGGACATCCTTGGGGAGGAAAGTGCATCCAAGAACAGTTGCTTATGTTCCTCATTGGCAAAAGACAATATGGCCGTCTTGATGGCAGCCAGGAATCGTGAGAATGTCTTATGGGTTCGGAAAGAGAAACTCCCCTGCCCTTCAGGCACACGACCACAATATTCGCAGATGAAATCCATCATCGACGAATAATCGGGAATACTCCCCAAAACATTGACATTAGAATCATATTTTATTGCCATTACTATACTATTTTCTAATTTAGCGGTAAAGGTAAGAAAAAAAAATCTTTCTGACAAAATAAATACTCAATTATTTTGAAGGAAACCCAACTAATGCTCACTCATTTCTTATATGTAAGCTAGAACCTACCTCAAATTCTGATAATTCAATAGTTGAATACTTCCATTCTTGTCTTGCAAAGAACCTGTATAGACTATCATGCGCTTGGACACAGGAGACTTCACCCAATCATCCACTTTAATATAATCCTCTTTCATTTTATGCAAATTTGGAATACGACTCCAAAATTACTTAAAATTTACGAATTATCGAGCTAACCCATCACACGCACACATATTTTTATTATTTTTTAAGGACAAGACCAATGTACGTAACTACTCAGCATACCCTATTCCAAGGGGGTGCTGAGTAGTTACTACAGTATCGTAAGCCTATACCTCGACTTTGCCCAAATACAAGCAGAAGAACATCGCCCTATGTACATGAAAGATTGGATAAGCATCCTATATGACTTCCTGAAAATATCACGCAAGGACATCCTGACCCATGCTGGGTAAAATCTCGGGAAAACTGGCAAAGGAAAAAGCTGACGCTGAATACGACAAGTTCAAGGAAACAAAAAAACGATTTATCCCCTGTCGAGATTCACTTCCTTGAAAACTTCGAGCGTGAACGAAGAAGAATCCAAGGAAGTGAATCTCGACAGGGGAAAAAAAGAATTAGTTGCTATAAGCACTCTCACCATGCTCGTAGATGTCGAGACCTTCCTCCTCTACTCGCTTGTCTACCCGGATGCCTACCACTTTGTCTACCACCTTATATAATATATAGGTGACAACTACACTGAAGACGATACTCACCACGGTGGCTACAATCTGCACCCAGAGCTGATGCCAGTCGCCATAGAGAGCACCCTCTACGCCATCGGCCCCAGTAACATACTTGGTGGCGAACACACCCGTGAGGATAGAGCCGAGGATACCACCGACGCCATGAACACCGAAGGCATCAAGCGCATCGTCATAGCGGAACTTCTCTTTTACCACTGCCACCATGAAGAAGCAAACACAAGTACTGATGATACCAATGAAGAATGCACCCAGGATGTCTGTACTACCAGCTGCAGGAGTGATGGCTACCAGTCCAGCGACAGCACCCGTACAAGCCCCCACGGTAGTCGGCTTCTTGTTGACCACCCAGTCGATAAGCATCCAGGTAGTAGCCGCAGCTGCCGTGGCCACATGAGTTACGAGAAAGGCATTGGCAGCCAAACCGTCTGCGGCCAAACCACTACCGGCATTAAAACCAAACCAGCCCAGCCAGAGGAACGACATACCCATGAAGACAAAAGTAATATTGTGAGGAGTGATGGGATGACCTACACGATAATCATCACGCTTGCCCACCATCAACGCCATCACCATTGCTGCCACACCGGCATTGATATGCACAACGGTTCCACCGGCAAAGTCGATAGCTCCCATCTGCTGCAAGAATCCGCCGCCCCATACCCAGTGAGCCATCGGCAGATAAGCGATAATGACCCAAAGTACGGTAAAGAGCATATAACCGCTAAACTTGACACGCTCGGCGAAAGCACCTAAAATCAAGGCTGGCGTGATAAGCGCAAACATGCACTGGAACATCACGAAAGTGAGTTCGGGGATACCCGTCGGCATGATGGCATCCAGGCCTACACCATGCAAAAAACACTTATCGAAACCGCCCATCACGCAAGCCAAAGGGTTGCCTTCATCGGCAAACTGGGTGGAAAATGCCCATGAATAACCAAAAGCCACCCAAATCAAGCTCACCACCGCCACGATAAACATCGTCTGCATCAAGATGCTAAGGATATTCTTCTGGCGAACCAAGCCGCCATAGAAAAGTGCAATACCCGGGATAGACATCAAGAGCACCAAAACGGTAGCCATTATTATCCACGCTGTGTTACCTGTATCCAGTGTTGTCAACAATAAACTGCTCATAATCATTATACCTTAAATTACATTACTATTTCTCCTGTTCTGCATTGTATAGGGCAATATCGCCACGCTCACCCGTACGAATGCGCACGGTGTCGAGCACAGGAATCACGAAGATTCTGCCATCTCCCACTTCGCCCGTCTGGGCAGCCCCCTGGACGGCCGCAATGGTAGACTCCACATTCTTATCACGCACCACAATGTTGAGCAACACACGTTCGATACTGCTCGTATCGTACATCACTCCACGATAGATGCGAGCCTGTCGCATTTTCCCCTCTCCCCTTACATTATAATAAGAGAACCACTCGATGTCGGCATCCAATAGTGCCTTTTTGACATCCTCGAACCTAGATTTGCGGATAATAGCCTCAATCTTTTTCATAATTCTGTTAATAATAAATATGTTATATACTTTTATTGGTTGCCATACAAATGCGACACCGTCGACTGTCGCAAAAACAAACAAAGAAATTACAGCCTGTTTGTTTTCGGCTGCAAAATTAATACATTTTGTCAGAATTTGCACTATTTAGCAAACATTTTGTTTGTTCAATTTCACAAACATTTAAGATTCAATATCAAGAAGTCAACTTTGCTAACAAACTGTAAGAAGTTTTGAGATTACACATAACAGTTTGAAAGAAACATAAAAATCCAGCATTATATTTGCGATTATTTTCTTGCGTATCCAAACAAAAAGCCGTACCTTTGCAACCGAAATCAAGCAACTAGTCATCGGATAACAAGAAAGACTAGCAAAAAGTCAAACTTAAAGAACAACAATAAAACATGAAAGAAACAGTTCATTTCACCAAAATGCATGGGGCTGGCAATGACTACATCTACGTAGACACCACCTTATACAACATACCTGACCCAGAGCAGGCCGCCATCAAATGGAGTGCTTACCACACGGGAATAGGAAGCGATGGACTGGTCCTCATCGGAAAACCGGAGGATGGCAGAAGAGCAGACTACTCGATGCGAATCTTCAATGCCGACGGTTCGGAGGCAATGATGTGCGGCAATGCAAGCCGATGCATCGGCAAATACCTCTACGAAAAGGGATTGACCCGCAAAGACATCATCCGACTAGAGACTCTTTCAGGTATCAAGATATTAAGATTGCATATTTCGGATAATGGCAAGGTAGTGGAATCGGTGACAGTCGACATGTTAAAACCTCGGCTGGAGAACAAGGAGCAGTTCATCGCTCCAACCGATTCAGCAACTACCACCTCGCAACCCTACCCCTATCAAGCAGTCTTGGAAGCCGACGGAAGAAAGTTTGAGGGAACATATGTCTGCATGGGCAACCCCCACTTCGTAACCTTTGTGGACGACATCGACACCATCGACATCGCACACTATGGCAAGATTCTCGAAAGAGACAAGGCCTTTCCACAACGTTGCAACATTGAGTTCGCAGAGACTAAAGAAACTGACATAATACGAACACGAGTTTGGGAAAGGGGAAGCGGCATCACCATGGCATGTGGAACAGGAGCCTGCGCCACAGCCGTAGCCGCCGCCCTAACCAAGCGCGCTTCCCGAAAGAGCAATATCGTGATGGACGGAGGAACCCTTCATATAGAATACAAGGAGGAAGACGACCATGTGTATATGACGGGACCTGCAGCCTTCGCATTCGAAGGAGAAATCGAATTGGAGTGAAGAACAAATTCTTCACTCTTCATTTAGAATTAGGCAAACTTAAACATAATTAATAAAAGGAGAACAATAATATGGCATTAGTAAACGAACACTTCCTAAAGTTGCCTGGCAACTATCTCTTTGCCGACATTGCAAAGAAGGTAAATGCCTACAAGGTAGCACACCCTAAGCAGCGCGTTATCAGCCTAGGCATCGGCGACGTAACCCAACCCCTCTGTCCTGCCGTCATCCAGGCGATGCACAAGGCAGTAGACGAGATGGCAGTACAGGCCTCTTTCCGAGGCTACGGTCCGGAGCGAGGTTATGACTTTCTGCGTGAGGCTATCATCAAAAACGACTATTTGCCCCGTGGCATCCACCTCGACCCCAACGAGGTCTTTGTCAATGACGGAGCCAAGAGCGATACCGGAAACATTCAGGAAATACTGAGATGGGACAACACCATCGGTGTTACCGACCCTATCTACCCTGTATATATAGACTCTAACGTGATGATAGGCAGAGCGGGAGTATTCAAAGACGGCAAGTGGAGCAATGTAACCTACATGCCTTGCGAGGAGGGCAACAAATTCACTCCTCAGATTCCTGACCACCGTGTAGACATGATTTATCTCTGCTATCCCAACAACCCAACGGGCACGGTCATCACCAAGGAAGAATTAAGAAAATGGGTGAACTACGCTGTCAAGAACGAGAGCATCATCCTCTACGATGCAGCCTACGAGGCATACATCCAGGACCCAGAGATACCACATAGCATCTACGAAATACGTGGAGCCAGAAAAGTGGCCATCGAATTCCACAGCTACTCTAAGACTGCTGGATTTACGGGCGTACGATGCGGCTATACCATCGTACCAAAAGACTTGAAAGCGAAGACCCTAGACGGTGAGGAAGTAGCATTGAACCCTATCTGGGACCGTCGGCAGTGTACCAAGTTTAATGGCACAAGCTACATCTCCCAGCGTGCCGCCGAGGCCATCTATTCACCAGAGGGCAAGGAGCAGGTGAAAGCTACCATCAATTATTATATGGAGAATGCCCGCATCATGAGAGAGCACTTGCAGAAACTCGGCTTGCGGGTTTATGGCGGCGAGAATGCCCCCTATCTGTGGGTGAAGACTCCGAACGACACGCCAAGTTGGAAGTTCTTCGAAGAAATGCTTTATGGAGCTAGCGTAGTCTGTACACCAGGCGTAGGCTTCGGACCTTCGGGCGAAGGCTACATCCGTCTTACAGCCTTTGGCGAAAGAGAAGACTGCGAAGAGGCTATGAAGAGAATCGCAAAATGGTTTGGAAAATAAGTTAAGTGAAGAACGAAGAGTGAAGAGTAAAGAATTCTATAGCTTTCTTGCTTGAAACTCTCGGATTCACACATAAAAACAAAAAAGGAACAACATGTAAAACGAAGAAAAAAGAACAAGAGAGTAAGGCATGAGAAATCTTCACTCTTCGTTCTTCACTCTTCACTAATTAATATAAAGGTATGAGCAACTTAAGATTTGAAGCTGTTTCAGAGGCTTCCAAGAGAAAGCCTGTTGAGGTAACCGCTCCTAGCGAGCGACCAAGTGAATTCTTTGGTAAGAAAGTATTCAACCGCCAGAAGATGTACAAGTATCTTCCTGCTGATGTTTACGAGAAACTCGTAGACGTAATCGACAATGGCGCACGTCTCGACCGCAACATTGCCAATGCTGTAGCGAAAGGCATCAAGCAGTGGGCTGACGAAAATGGCGTAACCCACTACACTCACTGGTTCCAGCCTTTGACAGAAGGTACCGCCGAGAAGCACGACAGCTTCATCGAGCACGACGGCAAGGGTGGTATGATAGAGGAATTTTCAGGTAAGTTGCTCGTACAGCAGGAGCCAGATGCATCTTCTTTCCCATCAGGCGGTATTCGCTCTACCTTCGAGGCTCGCGGTTACTCTGCATGGGATCCTACATCGCCTGTATTCATCATTGACGATACACTCTGCATCCCTACCGTATTCATCTCATACACAGGTGAAGCACTCGACTACAAGGCTCCATTGCTCCGTGCATTGCACGCTGTCAACGTAGCAGCTACAGACGTTTGCCACTACTTTAACCCAGATGTAAAGAAAGTAATCTCTAATCTCGGTTGGGAGCAGGAGTACTTCCTGGTAGACGAAAGCCTCTATGCAGCACGCCCAGACTTGATGTTGACTGGCCGCACCTTGATGGGTCACGACTCAGCCAAGAACCAGCAGATGGACGACCACTACTTCGGTGCCATCCCTGAGCGCGTACAGGCATTCATGAAGGACTTCGAGATTCAGGCTCTTGAATTGGGTATTCCTTGCAAGACACGCCACAACGAGGTAGCTCCTAACCAGTTTGAGGTAGCACCTATCTTCGAGGAGACCAATCTCGCCGTAGACCACAACATGCTCCTCATGAGCTTGATGAAGAAGGTGGCTCGCCACCACGGATTCCGTGCCCTCTTGCACGAGAAGCCATTCGCAGGCATCAACGGTTCCGGTAAGCACAACAACTGGAGTCTCGCTACCGATACAGGCATCTTGCTCCATGGTCCTGGCAAGACTGCAGAGGACAACCTCCGCTTCGTTGTATTCATCGTAGAGACTTTGATGGGTGTATACAAGCACAATGGTTTGCTCAAGGCCAGCATCATGAGTGCCACCAACGCTCACCGTCTGGGTGCTAACGAGGCACCTCCAGCAATCATATCTTCATTCCTCGGCAAGCAGCTTACAGAGCTTCTCGACCACATCGAGGCAGCCGACAAGGACGAACTCTTCTCCGTAGCCGGCAAGCAGGGCATGAAGCTGGATATCCCAGAGATTCCAGAGTTGTTGATTGACAATACCGACCGAAACCGTACCTCACCATTCGCCTTCACAGGTAACCGTTTCGAGTTCCGTGCCGTAGGTTCTGAGGCCAACTGTGCATCAGCCATGATTGTGCTGAACACTGCAGTAGCAGAGGCTTTGACCGACTTCAAGAAGCGTGTAGACGAACTTATCGCCAAGGGCGAGGACAAGACATCTGCTATCATCGACATCGTACGTCAGGACATCAAGGCTTGCAAGCCTGTTCGTTTCGACGGCAATGGTTACTCTGACGAGTGGGTAGTAGAGGCTCAGAAGCGTGGTCTCGACTGCGAGAAGAGCTGTCCTAAGATTTTCGAGCGCTACTTGGATCCAGCATCTATCAAGATGTTTGAGGACATGGGCGTAATGAAGCAGAACGAGCTGGAAGCTCGCAACGAGGTGAAATGGGAGACCTATACCAAGAAGATTCAGATTGAGGCGCGCGTAATGGGCGACCTCTCTATGAACCATATCATCCCTGTAGCTACTCACTACCAGAGCCAGTTGGCAAAGAACGTTCAGAACATGATTGACATCTTCGGTGCCGACGAAGCCAAGAAGTTGGCTGCCCGCAACATCAACATCATCAAGAAGATTGCTGAGCGTACAGAGGAAATCGAGAAAGGCGTAGAGGAGTTGGTAAATGCCCGCAAGGTAGCCAACAAGATAGAGAGCGAGCACGACAAAGCCATCGCTTACCACGATACAGTGGCTCCAAAGATGGAGGAAATCCGTTACCAGA